>CADCCR010000001.1 GCA_902799985.1 uncultured Bacteroidales bacterium
TCTCCGATACTGGTCACGCTGTTTGGGATGGTGATGGAGGTCAGGCTGGTGCAATAATAGAAGGCACTTTCTCCGATACTTGTCACGCTGTTTGGGATGGTGATGGAGGTCAGGCTGGTGCAACCATAGAAGGCATAACCTCCGATGCTTATCACGCTATAAGTCTTGCCATTGTAGGCGACGGACTCAGGAATAACTACTTCGCCTGAATATTCAGATATATAGGTATCATAGTCATCATCATATTCCTGATAAGTCACCGTTGCATTGTCGCCCGAGAAGTCGTAATAGATGCCGTCAATTTTGGCTTGGTAGGCACTGGCTATCATTGGCAGCAGAGCCACAAGAAGAAGTAAAAGTTTCCGTTTCATATCCTTTTGTTTTTTAAGTTAGTACTACCATTTTCATTCAAAAGCCTGTACTAACTTATGGGCATAAGAAAAGCGCAGGCCTCTCACATAATTCCCAGACAGGTCTGCAACAACCTCACTACACATTATGGATTAGCCTGCGCTTAGTGCACAAGCCCCATTCATGTAGTGATTGCCCTTTATTTCCTTTCGGTGTTGCAGTTCGTCTGGGAAAAATTGAGCAATAATGTCATTGCATTCTATGGGAATGTATTGCAAAAGTACACATTATTATAAAATCTTGCAAGGAAATAGGCAGAAAAAATATCACGGAGGGCTTTTGCTGCACGCTCGTCTCCGTGCCTAAAACTCCTGATGGGACGAATTATTGTCTGATTTCATGTTTTTATGGTGTTTTAGTTTGTCTGTTCAAAAGGTTTATGTAATTTTGCAGCATAGAAACATAATGCGAATAGGATTATGACAGCATTACAATTAAATGTAGAACTCTTTCGCAAGCTGAGCATTATTGCTGAGGATGAGAGTTTGATGCAGAAAGCCGTGAAGTATCTCAAAAAGCTGACTGCCAAGAAGCAAGCAATGGACGAAACCGAATACCTGATGTCTTCACCGGCTATGGCAGAGATTATCCGGCAAGGCCAAGAAGATATTAAAAATGACCGTGGGCGTGTCATTAAGCTTGAAGATATATGGAAATAAAGTTTCTTCCCAAAGCAGAGAGAAGAATCAAAACATTAGTCAATTTGGTAAATGGCAATAATAAGCTGCTCACTACTACAGAATAGGAACCCTTTTCTTACTAAACTTGCAGGGGAAAGATATTAAACTTCTACTAAAAGGAAATATCGGCACGCAAGTAACAGCTTTTGCAAAATAGTTTGTATCTTTGCAACGACAGAATCATTGAACAGACCCTCTCCAAACCTCCCCCTCTATGGGGAGGCTTCCCTTGCCTGGTTTTCTCCCCATAGAGAAGGAGTTAGAGGGGGGCTATCTTCAATTTTTCACCTTTTCAAAGCAGTTGGGGTATTTGATTTGCCTGTTAGATGGTCTTATAGATGTAACGAGACCAAAAAGACATGATGGATTACAGTAAACAACAGTTCGAGCGGCTCTTCAAGGACAGCTATCCGCACATGTATCGCATGGCGTTCTCCTTGGTAGAGAATGCCGAGGATGCCAAGGACGCGGTGCATCAGGTGTTCGTCAAGCTTTGGAACGGCAAGCCTGAAATAGCCACGGAAAGCATCCGAGGCTACCTGCTCGCTGCCACAAGGAACCAATGCCTGCACATCCTGCGCGACCGACAGCTGCAAAGGCGGCTGAAGGAAGAACTTCAGAAGGAAACAGCCTGGCAGAAGGATGAGGAGCGGGAAGAACCGCCTGCGCCTGACCAAAGGGAAGAACTTTTGCAACAGTTGCAGCAAGTCATCGACCCTCACCAGCAGCCCCCCTCTATGGGGAGGCTTTCTGCCGCGAAAAACTCTCCCCCTCGGGGGAGATGGAGAGGGGTCGGGGGTCTGTTGGGCATCGGCATCGCAGCATCCGTGGCGCTACTCATTATATATAATATTGGAAAGACACAGACAGAGCAGCCATTAGTAGCGCAAGTACAACCTGCACAGCCCGAGCATGTGTCCGAGCCTGCAAGAGTGCCTGCAAAGGAAGTGGTAGCAGAAGTCTCAAAGCCCGTCATTGCTCCACGCAAAGAACTTGCTTTAGCGAAAGCCAATGCCCCAGCTGCTTCGTCGCTTGATATTCCTGCCCGTGAATATACAGGTGCAGTTCAGAAATTCAAGATGGACGACATCGAAGATCTCGCCTTCGAGTCTGTTGACCAGGCTCTTCAAGGGCAGATTGCAGAACGGGACATCGCTTCGGCAGACTTAGGTTCAGGCACCACTATGCACCTCCGGGGGATAGGAGATAGCATCATCGACCAGATTGGCAAAACGGATTCATTTCTCGTGGTGGTCAACGGCAAGACTCTGTTTGACTCACGTGGCATGGCGTCAGAAGAAATCGACAGACGCATTGAAGAGTACCTCAAAGAGCAAGGTCTTTTGCAAGACATAAAGATACCTTGTAATAACGGTGCAATAGTAATTATGGCCTCCACTCCAGAGGAAAGGGAAGAACTTCAACGCATGATAGCCAATGCTACTATCGTTCCCACTTCGGCAGATTTGGGTTCAGGCACCACCATGCGACTTCGGGGAACAGGCAGTGGGCCAAGCGACAAGGACAGAATCGACTCGACGCTTATCTTGGTGAATGGCGAGCCGCTGCCCGATTCATTAAAGCAAAGGATTATGGGAAACGACATGGACGACATTGACACCTACATGCCTCGGTACTTTTCCCAGCAGGGCCTGATGATTGACAGCGTATATGTCCACAAAGACAGTTATTATACCGAAAAGTATGGCGGACGTGCGAAGTATGGCGTGATCGAGATAACGACCGTGCCCGACACCTATTGCGACACTTATGTCCGCAAGCATCCGAAGCTGATGAAGAAGTACACCAAAGTTGAGGGATACATGTTTGATAACAACGGCAAGCCTTTGACGGAAGCCTACGTGCATGTAGAACGGGATTTTTTTATAGGTGCTGCAACCGACTCCACGGGCCATTTCGTCTTTTGGGTTCCGAAAAAGGATGTCACGCTTTGTGCCGAACAAGCAGGCTACAAGTCCTTCAAGTTCTACCCTTCGGACATGAACCTTGTCATACATCTCGAGAAGAGCTACAACATGCGGCTTCGCGGAAACTCACAAGAGCAAATCGCCGGTTTGCCTAAATATGTACCCGACGAAAACGAGGTACGGCTTCTTCCCCAAGGTGTCATACGTGGTTCACATAACAGTCCTCCCAATGACTCCATCCTTTACCTTATCAACGGAGTGCCTCAACCAAAGGAAAACAACAAGTGGTTGGACAAGAGGTCTTATCTCGACTACTTCAAAGGGCAGCATTTGCTTGTCAGCAGAGTAATGAATTACATGAATGTCAAGCAACGCTACATCGAGAAGTATGGAGAGGCAGCAAAGCACGGCGTCATAGAGTACATCTGTGTAGAGGACACACTATGCGACTACTATATGGACCAGCATGAGGAACTGAAAGCAAGCCGCCGTCGTGTGACGGGCGTAGTGTATGACGAAAACGACGAGCCTTTAGAGCATACCATGATTCATATATTTCATGATAGAAGGATATGGGGAACAGAAACGACTGACTCCACAGGCCATTTCGTCTTCTGGGTTCCTCGCACAGATGCCACGCTTCACTTCAAATACATTGGCTATAAGGCAGTCGTCGTTGAGGCAACCGATACGTTCCATACAATCTATCTTCTGCCCGAAGCCACGGAGCGGAGCATGAAATAAAAAACTTACGAACATGAAAAAGCAAATCATTACATTAGTGACAGCGCTGATGGCGGCAGCCATTGGCGCACAGGCCCAGAGCAGACTGGAACCTATGACACAAACTCAGCAGAAGCTGTGGGGAGAAAAGTATTTCGGGACTTGGCTGTCCGAGAGAGCAATCCAGCAGATGCTCATATTCCCTTCATTCAGCTTCCCCTCAGCCCTGTATGTGTATTATGGTTATGGAGAAAGCGAACGGCTGCAGGTGAAGTGGTGCGAGGTGAAGGAGGCAAGGCCGGATGAGCCGAGACTGAAGTTGGACTCTATAGAGGTCAAGACAGACAAGGCCACGGCTGTGATGTTTTCCGACTTAATAAAACATGCCGTCGCCACATGTATGTTCAACGATGAACGAATGGGCTTCGACGGAACCACATACTTCTTTGGGAACAGTATTCGTGTTGCCACGATATGGTCGCCCGATAGCGGAAGCAACTGCAAGAGGCTGACGGATGTGCTGGAAAAAGCCATGACTGCAGTCAAGCACCAAAACGAGGAGGAGCTGAAGGCATTGCTGCCCGAGGTGGAGTCCCTGACAGAAGTCTTCAAGAAACTTTACCCCAAAGACTGAAGCATTTACAGACGCGGCACACGACACCCAAAACGCCATCTGCGGCGCTGGCAATCCCCGCACTCGACTTTGAATCCAACTTTTTCGGGAGAAAAAAGCGTGTTTTCTTGGAAGATATAGCAAAACTCCATATCTTTGCAGCAGAAGAAGAAAACTTATCAACCAAAACAAGGAACATTATGAAAAAGATTGCGTTTATCCTCCTGGCTTTTGTGATGACAATGTGCCTTCCTGCTCAGGCCGACAACGACCGCGTGATTACCTACGACCAACTGCCTGCTCAGGCTCAGACTTTGCTGAAGGACCATTTTGCAAACAAAGTGCCCCTCATCATCACCATGGACTTCGACGACTATAAGGTCATGTATCAGAGTGGTGAGAAGGTGGAGTTCGACAAGAAAGGCAACTGGAAGGACATCGAATGCAAGGCGTCTGCCGTTCCTACAGCCATCATTCCCGAACAGATTAAGGCGAATGTAAAGAAGACCTTCCCTGCTGCCACAATCATTAAGATCGACCGTGACCGCCGCGGCTACGACGTGAAGCTGAACAACGGGATGGAGATAGAATTTGACAAGAAGTTCAATGTTGTCGATATCGACGACTAATGTGTAGCTTTCCGTCTTCGTTCTCCGTATCGATTTATGAAGGTGCCTGCGGCTAACAGGACGATTGTTATGCCGGCTACAATCAGCAATTGATAGCCTCCTTCCCTCAAGTAGGGATAGCCCATAATGATGTCGACAGCAATACCCGAGATGAGTATGAGCTCCATGCCCGAAAGCAAGCACAGGAAGAACCGCCACAATGTTCCCCAAATGCCATAGCCGAACACCGGACCATAGCAGAACATGATGACGAGGGGCATCAGGCACAGCTGGAACACCTTGAATGATGTGCCGATGGCATCGCCCAGAATCTCAAGGAACTGCAGAATGGCGCTGATGAATGTGAGGATGAAGAATGTCTCGGGCAAGGTATGCCGGGGGTGGCGGGGCGAATAACGGAAGAGCAACCATGTGGGCAAGAGCAGGGCGAAGTTGTGGATAACATACGACCAACCTTCGTTTTGCTCACACCATTCCCGAAAGGAGGCAATCGAAGTCGAAAAGAAGTCTGAAGACGAAGGATTAGCAGGCTCTCCGACGAACGACTCCACTATGGCATCGGCAATAGCCAGAATGAACACAAGCATCACGGGAGAATAGTACGGACGCCTGCGGCCATCCAGATAGTCGCAAATCATGTACCCGGGACGCAGCAGGAGGTGCAGGAGGGTAGTGGGCAAAGCATTCTTCTCTACATCCCAGACATCGAACACCTTCGCGAAGACAGAGTGCCAACCTAACCGACCGGTGTCGCTCTTCTGACCGCAATTGGGGCAGTAGTTTCCCTTATATTGCTGTCCGCAGTTCAAGCATTGATGTGCCTCGCGAGCCATCGGCTTGAAGTGAAAGGGATTGCGCTGCCAATCACGAAAGCGCCCGTAGAGTTGTTTCAATTTCATTATCTTGCAGTTTTACTTCCAACCTTCATGAGCGCGATGCCGATGATGGTTCTGGGTCGTTACCAATTATTAGTTTTCGCTCTTTAAGGAGAGAGCCTTAAATCTTTCCATGATTCTGCGGCAGCAGGCTTCGTGGTGGCGATTGATGCAATAGGTGAGCAGCCCCAGGGCGAATATCTCGAAGAGGAAGTTGCCGACGGGCAGGTCGACGAGACAGAAGAGGAAGAACACGGCTGAGCGGAAGTTGAAGGTAAGCATCGCGTTCCAAGGCATGATGCGCCGCGACTCGCGCAGCAGTTCCTGGCGTATCTCTGTGGGCATGTTGCCTGCGTTGCCGTACTGCTCGCGCAAGGTCTTCAGGAGTTTCTGGAACTCGGGAGTTGACTTCTCCTGCTTTCGCGTATAGTCAACATAGGTCTTGAGGAAATACTTCCAGAGGCGGTTGCCTTCGGCGGGTGTCTCGTCGTAGGCTTTCTGTTGCTGTTCGGAGCTGTCCAGCTCGCTGCCTTTCTCGCCCTTGAGCATGAAGAGGTGTATCTGGATGTAGTAGTCGGCCAATCGCTGTTGAGGTCCCATGCAGACGAAGCCCGAATAGAGCGCCAGCGCCGTGACGACGGCTGTGGCGATGAGGGCGTTCTGCTCGGTGTCGGGGATGCCCAGAAGGCTGAACTCCAACGAGTGGTAGTGGTAGAAGCGGAACATCAGCAGGACGTAGATGGGGAAGAACCAAGTGTAGCCAGCCATACCGTCGAGGATGCGTCCCAGGCGGCTCTTCTTGCCAGTCAGACGAGCCAACTGTCCGTCGGTGCAGTCAAAGATATCCGCCCAGCAGAGCAGCAGGATGCCGACGACGTTGAGCCAAAGGCCTTGCCAGCCCTCGTAGTAGTAGCTGCCATGCATGAGAAAGATGCTGCTGGCGGCACCGATAAACATCGAGGCGATGGTGACGGCATTGGGATGAATATTGAGCTTGGCAAAGAACACGGCCAGGAAATAACACAGCGGGCGCACCACGCGATAGTCGAGCCAGTCTTCTGTTTCCGGAGACTTTAGCGTAGCAAGGTATCTCTTCTTAAGGTCTTGTAACATGACTTTTGCGATGAAGTTTTCAATTAAATTGCAAAAGTACAACTTCTTTTCCAATAATACGACTTCTTTCCCCCTTTTTTTTCTTTTCGCTTTGCTATTCGGAAGAAAAGTTGTACCTTTGCAATCAATTTAGCTCATAGTTATGAGTCCATCATTCAGAGCTGTCGCCACATAGTTGCAAAGCAGAACTATGAACTATGGACTATGAAGCTTTAGCTCGACGTAAGTCAACTATGAACTGAAAAGCAATGCCATGAATTACGAACTCATTAATTATGAACTTCCTTGACAGAAACGAATTCAACTTCGAACCATCCCAAAAGGTTATCGAAGCCATAAAGAACTTCGACCCGCACACACTTTGTTTCTATACCCGCATCTACGACCAGGGCAAGAAGAGCGTCGTCAGCGTTCGCCTAAGCGAAATATATAATGTACCCGAAGAGCAGGTGCTGCTAGGCTACGGCGGCGAGGAGATGCTCAAGAACGCTATCCACTACTTCCTCATGGAAGGCGACAACAAGACCATCCTGATTCCCGAGTTCTCGTGGTGGTACTACAACCGTGTTGCCGGCGAGTGCGGCGGCTCGTTCGAGATGTACCCGTTGCACGAGACGGGCGACACCTTTGCCTACGACGTCGATGAGGTCATCGAATACACCAATCGCGTGCATCCCCGGATGCTGCTCCTGGCCTCGCCCAACAACCCGACGGGCAACAGCCTGACGAGCGAAGAGATAGGTCGCATCATGGAGAACATCCCGTCGGACACAATGGTGCTCGTGGATGAAGCATACGCCTCGTTCATCACGACCGATGTGGACTACATCGCTCCTCTTGTGAACAAGTACAACAACCTCATCATCTCCCGCACACTCTCCAAGTTCTACGGACTTCCAGGCCTGCGCGTCGGCTTCGCCTTCATTGGTGCCGGACACGACCAGTTCCTCAGCTACTGCAACAAGTACTTGGGCTACAACCGCTTTTCGGAGGCCGTAGCGCTGGCTGCCCTTGAGAGCGACGAGCACTATCGCCGCGTGGCCGACGAGATGGAGTGGGACCGCCAGCTCTTCTACAAGGAGTTCGCTGGCAAGCCTGGCTTCAAGGTCTATAAGAGCGTGGCCAACTTCATCCTCATCAAGTATCCGACCGCCATAAAAGAGAAGCTGCAGAAAGCGCTTGCCGACCAGAACTACAAGATTAAGTTCATGACGGACAAGGGCCTTGAGGACTGCCTGCGCATCACCCTCGGCCGCCGCGAACAGATTCAGACCGTCGTTGACCTTATCAAGAAGACCCTCTCTAACTCTCCCTTAAAGGGAGAGGACTAATCCCCCATACAATACAAGTCTGACTTATGAATAAAGGGACAAAAGTTTCTGATTCCTCCCCATTTAAGGGGGAGCAAGAGGGGATTCGTGCCATTATCCTTGCAGCGGGCACAGCCTCGCGACTTCGTCCGCTCACATCCAATACGCCAAAGTGCCTGCTTAAGGTTGGCGAACGCACCTTGTTAGAGCGCTCAATGGACGCACTCATCAAGGCTGGCATACGCGAGTTCGTCATCGTGACGGGCTACCTGCACGAGCAAATCGAAAACTTCGTCCAGCAGACTTATGGCGACCGCATCAGCGCATGCTTCATCCACAACAAGGACTACGAGACGACCAATAATATTTATTCGCTCTGGCTGGCTCGTCCAAAGGCTGACGGAGAAGAGGTACTCTTGCTCGACAGCGACCTGCTCTACGACGGAGAAATCATTGAGCGCGTCCTCACAGACAGTCACGAAAACGTCCTCACCCTCATTCGTCACGAACTTGGGGAGGAAGAGATGAAGGTCGTAATAGACCCACCCCTGCCCTCCCTTGAAGGGAAAGACCCCTCTAAATCTCCCCTTAAAGGGAAAGACCCCTCTAAATCTCCCCTTAAAGGGGAGACTTTCTCCCTCCCTTTAAGGGAGGGCTGGGGTGGGTCTATCACCGAAATCAGCAAGACGTGCGACCCATCCCTTGCCGCCGGCGAGAGTCTCGGCATCGAGCGCATGGGAAAAGCCTATACCACAGCCCTTTACAAGGAGCTGGAAGAGATGATGAACAGCGAGCACCTCGAGAACAAGTTCTACGAGTTGGCCTTCCAGCGGCTCATCCCAAAAGGTCACACCTTCTCTGTGCTCGACGTCACCGACTTCTTTTCCTGCGAGCTCGATACGATAGAGGACTTCGAGAACGCCAAGCAACGCATACCCGCACACCTCTACTGAAAGAGACCCCTTCCGTCTCAAGAATAAGCACAGGGCGCTTCGACGATAAGCACAGGGCGCTTCCGGAATAAGCACGAGGCGCTTCGGCGATAAGCACGGGGCGCTTCGGCAATAAGCACGGGGCGCTTCGGCAATAAGCACGGGGCGCTTCGGCGATAAGCACGGGGCGCTTCCGGAAGACATGCGGGGATTAATCCGACGTGCAACGCTTCGGAATTGTAGGCAAGGCTGGGGCCGTCGGTACACTTACTACTGGACGAGGGCGAGGCTCTGCCTGCTATTTTCAGCATCTTACCTTACTTTTCTGCCTTATGTTTTGGATAATTCTGCCAAAATGAGTATTTTTGCACTCTTAAAGTGTTACTGCTATGCAAAGTATCAAATACATCACGGGCGACGAGCTTCGCAGGTTGCAGCTGATGTTGCTGGACTGCCTCGTGGAGATTGACAGGGTGTGCCGCGCCAACAACATCCGCTACTGCATCGCATACGGCACTCTGCTGGGAGCTATACGGAACAAGGGATTCATCCCTTGGGACGATGATGCGGACATCGTGATGACGCGCGAGGAATACGACAAGTTCGCGCGTGTGGCAGACCAGCTCAACCCCGACATCTGTTTCTTTCAGGACAACGACACGGAAGCCACTTATCCCTGGGGATATGGCAAGGTTCGTCGTACAGGTACGACGTATATCAGGGCAGGACAGGAGCACCTCAAGCATCGCACGGGCTTCATGATGGACATCTTCCCGATGGACGACCTCCCGAAGTCTCTCTTCGGGCAAAAGTTGTTCTACGGCATCTGCTTCGTCCTGCGCAAGATGACCTATGCTCAGGTGGGCTGGAAGTCGCAGTCCTCCACTTTGTGGCGGACGTGGTTCAAGCTCCTCTCGTTCGTTCCTCCCCGATGGGTGCTTAGGGTGAGCAGGCTCTTGCAGAACCGTCACAACAACTCGACGCCCAACCGTGCGCACATGATGTTCATCCCTCCCGACGGATTGAGTGTGAGCGAGAATCGTCCCGATGAGCGTTATGGCTGGCGCAAGGAATGGCTCACGGACTTGACTGAGTATGAGTTCGAGGGCCACATGTTCTACGGTCCGAGGGACTATGCGGCATCGCTGGCATGGAGCTACGGTCCGAACTTCATGACGCCGCCTCCGCAGACAGAGCGCTGCTCGAACGCACCATGCTCCGACTATAGTTTTGACAAATAATTAACCGCGATAAATTAGGTATGGCATCGAAGAAATCAATGAATGAGTCGTTTCTGGCTTCAATGAAATCCACCGAGGTATGCTCTTGGTTCGAACTGAACGTCATGCGCCGCACGGGATTCTACCTGGCTTGGTTTGCCAACAAGTTGGACATTCACCCCAACACCATCACCATCCTGTCCATGATTCTTGGTGCCGGCAGCACATGGTTCTTCATGAGCGGAAGCTGGTACTACGGGTATGGCGAGCAGGGCGACAAGATGCTGGGCGTGGCCTTCAACATCATTGCCATCGGCATGCTCTTCTGGGCCGATGTGCTCGACAATACCGACGGACAGCTGGCACGGCTCTCGGGGAAGAGGTCGCGCGTGGGTCGCATCCTGGACGGCGCAGCCGGCTTCGTCTGGATGATTCCCATCTATCTCGGCTTGGCCTGGCGCATCTATCAGCATCACAGCATGGAATTCGGATGGTTCGGCATCGACGACACGCCAAGGAACGCTCTCATCTACGGACTTGCCGTTCTCGCCCTGACGTTCTATTCCGGCTTCGTGGGATGCGGAGGACAGCAACGCGTCGGCGACTACTACATGCAGGTCCACCTGCTCTTCTCGAAAGAGGCCAACGGGACCGAACTCGACAGCTCCGAGCAGCAACAGCAGGCCTACGACCAGCTCCCCGCCGATGCCAAGTGGTGGGAGCGGCTGTTCATGAAGAACTATATCAACTACACCAAGACGCAGGAACGCACCACGCCCAAGCTCCAGAAGCTTCTCGCTAAGCTGAAAGAGAAGTACGGTAGCGTGAACAATATGCCCGAGAGCCTCCGGCAGCAGCTCCACGACTACTCCCTGCCCATCATCCACCTCGACTTCACGGGCTTCTCGTACAGAGCTCTCTCGCTCGCCTTCTTCGTCCTCATAGACTTCCCCTTGGGACAGTTCCTCTTCGAGTCGATTGTGCTGGGCCTTGGGACGCTCTACACGATTAAGCGGCACGAAGCCTTCTGCGAAAAAGTAACCCGCGAGTTATGAAGATTACCAAGCAGCACATAAACAACTTCCTGTTCCTCCTGGGAATCGTGATGGTCATCATCATGATTTTCACCTTCGACGTGGACTTCCGCGACCTGTGGGGAATGATTCAGAAGGCAGGCATTTGGATGATACCCATCCTGGCCGTCTGGATTCTCATCTACTTCGTCAACGCCCTGGCTTGGCGCGAGATAATCAAGCACAACCTCGACCCTGGCGAACACGTCAGCCTCTGGCGCATCTACCGCCTCACCATCAGCGGCTATGCCCTCAACAACACCACGCCCGTGGGAGGACTCGGAGGAGAACCCTACCGCATCATCGAGCTGACGAAGGACACCTCGAAGGCTCATGCCACATCCTCGGTCATCCTCTATTCGATGATGCACATCTACTCGCACTTCTGGTTCTGGTTCACGTCCATCTTCCTCTACATAGCCCTGGTGCTGGCAGGCGACCATCTGCCCATGAACTGGGGGATAGTCTGTGCCCTCCTGCTGCTCACCGTGTTCTGTCTGGCCGGATTCTACTTCTTCTCCTTAGGCTATCGCAACGGACTGACCGTGAAGGTCATCGGATGGATAGGAAAGATTCCGGGACTCAAGAACTGGAGCACACACTTCCTGGAACGCCACATCGACACGCTCAAGAACGTAGACCAGCAGATAGCTGCCCTGCAAAGCCAGAACAGCAAAGCCTTCTATCGCTCGCTCATCCTGGAATACGTGGCACGCCTCATGCTCGGACTGGAAGTGATGTTCATGCTCATCCTCTTCGGCAAGGACTCCGGAGGCGGCTTCAGCGGATACACGCTCCTCTTCCTCCATTGCGTCCTGGTGGAAGCCATCACATCCTGGTGCGCCAACATCATCGGCTTCCTGCCCCTGCAGCTGGGCGTGCAGGAGTTGGGATATGCCGTCTCGACAAGCGCATTGGGGCTCACCGGCGAGATAGGCTTCTTCGTGAGCATCATAGCCCGCGTACGACAAATCGTCTGGGCAGCCATCGGCATCGCCCTGATGAGAGTCAAGCACAAAGGCAAATACGAATAACGACAACCCTACAATTTACAACATGATTGATACCACATTTCTGAACTTCACCGTAGGACCCGTTCAGTCGTCCGAGGAAGTACGGGCCATCGGCATGCAGCAAGTGCCCTACTTCCGCACACCCGAGTTCTCGGAGCTGATGCTGGAGAACGAACAGCTGGTGAAGAAATTCGCCAAGGCCGACGAGAATGCTCGCGTCTGCTTCATGACCACCTCCGGAACCGGTTCGATGGAAGCAGCACTCATCAACTGCTTCTCGCAGGAAGACAAGCTCATCGTCGTCAACGGAGGCAGCTTCGGCGAGCGCTTCGAGCAGATGGCCGAACTCTACCGCATCCCACACACCACCATCAAACTCAGGCATGGCGAGGCACTCAAGGCAGACCATCTGGCACCCCTCGAAGGACAAGGCTTCACAGGCTTCCTCGTCAACATGCACGAGACCTCCACCGGCGTCCTCTACGACATGCCCATGATATCCGACTTCTGCCGCCGCAACAACATCTTCCTCGTGGCCGACACCATCAGCTCCTTCATGTGCGACCCCTTCAACATGAAGGAATGGCACGTGGGCGCCATGATAACAGGCTCGCAGAAAGCACTGGCCTGCCCGCCAGGAGTATCCCTCATCGTGCTCTCACCCGAAGCCGTGGAACGCGTCTACAGCCACAACCCCATGTGCATGTACCTCGACCTGAAGCTCGCCCTCAAGAACGGAGAGCGCGGACAGACACCCTTCACTCCCGCCGTGCAGACCCTCATACAGATTAACGTACGCCTGCGCGAGATAGAAGCCAAAGGAGGCGTCGATGCCGAAATAAAGCGCTGTGCAGGACAGGCACAAGACTTCCGCAGCCGCATCCGGGAGCTGCCCTTCGAGCTCGTCTCCGAAAGTCCCGCCAACGGCGTCACACCCCTCCATCCCCTTCATGCCAACGCCTACGAGATATTCAAGATTCTCAAGGACGAGTATCGCATCTGGATATGTCCGAACGGCGGCGACATGGCCGACAAGATATTCCGCGTCGGACACATGGGATGCCTCACCCACGACGACAACACCACTCTCATCAACGCATTCAAAGACCTACAAAAACGAGGGCTCCTATGAAGAAAGTCATCACCTACGGCACCTACGACCTCCTGCACTTCGGGCACATCCGGCTCCTGGAACGTGCCCGCGCCCTCGGCGACTACCTCATCGTAGGCGTCACAAGCGACGACTTCGACATCTCGCGCGGCAAAATCAACGTGCAGCAGTCGCTCATGGAACGCATCGAAGCCGTGCGCGCCACAGGACTCGCCGACGAAATCGTCATAGAACAGTACGAGGGACAGAAGATAGACGACATCCAGAAGTACGGCATCGACATCTTCACCGTAGGCTCCGACTGGGTGGGCGTCTTCGACTACCTCAAAGAGTACTGCCAGGTGGTCTACCTCGACCGCACACAAGGCGTCTCCAGCACCGAGATACGCAGCAAAGAGAACGCCCTGCGCTTCGGACTCGTCGGCGACACCGACGTCATCAACAAGTTCGCCCTCGAGTGCAGGAACGTCAACGGCACAGCAGTCGTCGGCTACCTCACCCTCAACCCCGAACTCAGCAAGGACGGACTCGAGAACGCCACCGCCTACGACTCCTTCGAAGCACTCGTCAGCGACACCGACGCCCTCTACATACGCTCCCACCCCACCAAACACTACGACCAGATAAAGTACGCCCTGCAGCAGCACAAACACGTGCTATACGAATCGCCCCTCACACTCTGCCACGCTCAAGCTGAAGAGCTCTTCCGGCTCGCCGACCAGAACGGATGCATCCTCTATGCCGGCATCAAGACGGCCTACAGCACCGCCTACGCCCGCATGATACTCATGGCCAAGACAGGCAAAATCGGCGACATCGTCAGCATCGATGCCGTATGCACCAGCCTGCAGGACGACCTCACGAAAAAGGAGATGCAGCACACCTGGAACAGCATCACAGCCTGGGGCCCTACAGCCATGCTGCCCGTCTACCAGCTCCTCGGCACCGAATGCCAGGAGAAACATATCGTCTCCCGACTCCTCGACGGACACCACCGCTTCGACACCTTCACCAAGATAGACTGGACCTACCCCCATGCCGTCGCCACCATCAAAGTGGGCAAGGGCGTCAAAGCCGAGGGGCAGCTCATCATCGGAGGAACAAAAGGCTACATCTACGTGCCCGCGCCATGGTGGAAGACCGACTACTTCGAGGTGCGGGCCGAGAACCAGTCGCAGAACAAACGCTTCTTCTACCAGCTGGAGGGCGAAGGCATCCCCGGCATGATAGCATCCTTCGTCAAGTCCGTCACCCGCAACAAGCTCGCCTACATCGGCGAAAAGATATCCCTCGAGATAGTGCGGACCATGGAAGAATGGCACAGCGGCAGATTCACCTCCATTTAGTCCAGTCCGCTCAGACGTCTGCACAGCAAGCCAGCCACTTCCCTCCCGCTGCTGACACAATTTCCCTGCCTCGGCAACGTAAGTTCCCTGCTGCAGCGACACAAAACCTCCGCCTCGGCGGCACAAAATCCCTGCTGCAAGGACACAAGTTCCTCATCCCGCAGAACAAAACTTTTTTAGTGGCACGGAAATATATTTCAAAGGCTTGGAAATATATTTTCGTGCCTTTGAAATATATTTCCAAGCCTTTGAAATAATTTTATTGCAGGGAGCGGAGCATTTATATTGTAGGAGAAAGGATTTTGTCCCCCTGAGCCTCGCGCTTTTATCTGCGACCGCTGCGGCTGCTGCCGCCGCCACGAGTGCCACTGCTGTGCGACATGCTGCCACCACGACTGCCGCCGCTGAAGCCTGCACCGCTGCTGCGCGTCATCCCACCACCGCGACTGCTACCGCCACTGTAGCTGCGCGTCATGCCACTGCCACGGCCGTAATCTGTGCGTGTGCTGCTGCTGCCGAAGGAGTTGCCACGTGCTGCCGGGCTACCGGAGCCGTAGCTGCCACGACTGTGGTCGTGCTGGCCGGATACGATGCCACGAGAACTGCTGCCAGGATTGTGCTGACCGGACATGGTGCCACGGGAGCTGCTGCCAGGATTGTGTTGACCGGATACAATGCCGTGGGAGCCGTTGCCGCCATGCTGGCGGGGAGCTGTGCCGTAGCCTGCGCTGCCGCTATGATAATGACGGTTGGAGCCGCCTCCCATACGTCCGTTCGTGTCGAAGTGATAGCCTCTGCCATGGGAGCTGTGGATGCCTGCACCCGGACGGTACATGTCGCGACCGCGAAGGCCTCCGTTCCATACTGGACGACGATGCATGTAGTAGCCTGCGGAGTGGTAGAAGCGGCTGTGACCGCCACGATAGGTTACCCATACGCGAGGACGTCCGTAGAAGTAGCTGCCGCGGCCATAGTAGCTGTAGATGGGGAAGAACCAGCTGCCGGCTCGCCATGTGATGGGGCGGAGGAAGTAATCGGCTGCGAGCAGGAGGCTGTACTGCCAGTCGTGGAGGATGCAGCGCAGGTCGCTCAGGCGATAGTTATAGTAGTAGCCGTAGACGTCGGAGGGCGACTCCATCCGCAGGAAGTAGTCGAGGTTGATTTCGTAGGCGTCGTTGTACTGCTGGTCGTTGAGGTTGAGCTCGTAGGCCATCTTGTCCGTGAGGTAGAGTGCTTCTGCCTGTGCGCGACTGAAGCTCATTGCGTTGGCGCCGGCGATGGCTGCCACGGAGAGTACGAGGGAAAGTAAAATCTTTTTCATAGCTGTATCGTTTTGATGTTGTTAATGCACTTTTGTTTTTTAATCACAGTGCAAAGGTACGACGGAATCGATACATGCGGAAAGGATTTCTCCTAAACGGAAGAGGAAAAACCCTATACCAATTTATAATTCATAATTTATAATTCACAGTTATTTCATTGCGAAATCGGGGCGTAGCCTAATTATGAATTATGAATTATGAATTGCCATTAGTCCATCCGGTCGCGGTAGTCTTCGTAGCTGTAGCGTCGGAGGGTCTGGCGGGTGCCGTCGGGGTGCTCGAGGACGATGGAGGGGTGCATGATGCCGTTGAACATGGTGGTCTTCACGGTGGTGTAGTGTATCATGTCCTCGAAGATGATTTCCTGTCCCACTTCAAGAGGTTTGGGAAAACGCCAGCTGCCCATGTAGTCGCCGCTCAGACAGCTATTGCCGCCCAGACGATAGATGTTCTGCCGGAGGGCATCGGGCTGGGAGGCTGCGTCGAAGGGAAGACTCTCGGCTCCGCGCACTTCGGGCTGGTAGGGCATCTCCAGGCAGTCGGGCATGTGGCAGGTGAAGGAGACGTTGAGGATGGCGGTCTGTATGCCATGATTCTCGACGATGTCGACCACCTGAGCCACCAGCGGACCTGTCTGCCAGGCAAAGGCGCTGCCGGGCTCGAGGATGATGTGCAGGTAGGGATGGCGCTGGCGAAGGCTCTTTAATATATATATAAGGTGTTCCACGTCGTAGTCCTTGCGCGTCATCAAGTGTCCGCCGCCAAGATTGAGCCACTTGATTTGTGGGAACCAGCGGCCGAACTTCTGCTCCAGATGCTCGAGCGTGTGCTCCAGGGCCGAGGCGGGACTCTCGCAATGGCAATGGCAATGGAAGCCCTCGATGCCTTGGGGGAGCTGCTCGGGAAGCTGCTCGGCCAGCACGCCGAAGCGACTGCCGGGTGCACAGGGATTGTAGAGCTCGGTCTCTATCTCGCTGTACTCGGGGTTGACGCGAAGGCCGTAGGAGACGGGATGCTCGTGGAAGCGCTGGCAGACGGGGCGCAACCGCTCGTACTGCGAGAGGGAGTTGAAGGTGAGGTGGCCGCTGCAATGCAGTAGCTCGGGCATCTCGTCCTCCTCGTAGGCAGGGCTGTAGGTATGGGCCAGCGAACCGAACTCTTCGAGGGCAAGGCGTGCCTCGCAGAGACTGCTGGCCGTGGTGTGACGTATATACTGGCGGAAGATGTGGAAGGTGCGCCAAAGGGCAAAGGCCTTGAAGGCGAGGATGATTTCCACATCGGCTGCTTCAGCCACATGCTTGATAAGCTCCAGGTTGCGGCGAAGCAGAGATTCTTGAACAAGATAATACGGACGCACGGTGAAAGTTGAAAAGTTAAAAGGTTAAAAGGTTGATAATCTCCGTTCCCCCCTCCTTTGGAGGGGACGGGGGAGGCTTTTCCTTCGGAGGGGACGGGGGAGGCTGTTCCTTTTCTTAATACTCCAGCTTTATGTTATCGAGCCAAAGGGTGTTTCCTACCGTTCCGGTATAGTCGCTGCCATGGCTGCTGTCGAACTTCAGGATGATGTGGGTGGGCACTTCGTCGGGTTTTGCCCATCCCTCTTCCTGCACGGGAACTATCTTCCCCTTGCTGTTCTTGGCGCAGAAGGCTTTGGTGCCGGTCTGCAGGCCCATCCAGTCCTGGTAGAAGCTCTCTTTGGTGATGTCGCCATAGTGTATGGCGAAGGTCTGTCCTTCCTTCCACTCTGTCATGTTCTGCGAGAACCGCTGATGCATGGAGCCGACACGAAGGGCATGGATGTTGCCGTCGGCATCTTCCCACCGCTTCTGCAACATGCAGACACACTGGGCCATGTCCCTGCCACTCACTTCCTGCCTTCGGCTCAGGCCCGTCTCGCGAATGCGCTTTGTGCCGGGCGAGTAGAATTTATAGTCGAACTTCACGGCCTTTGGTCGACGGCCGAAAGGGATGCCCATGTCCATCTTCATCAGCGGATTGGCTGTGTCGGTGATGGGTTCCAGGAGTGTTCCCAGGAAGATGCAGCCGGTAGCAAGGGCGCTGATGTTGATGATGCCCATGGCTTTGCAAGTGGAGACATGCGTCATGAGCTTGGCACAACGTCCGTTGCCATGCGCTTCGGGGAAGACGCTCACGTTGGTCTTGACCACACCATACACCTTGGCATAGACATTGCTGCATGCCCAAGGCGACCCGCCCTGATTGGTATAGGCGCGAGCTCCGTCGAATGTTCCGGTGGGCCCCACCTCGAAGAGCTTCTGCGTCTTGCCGCCTACGATGGCACTTTCCTTGATGCTACGCGTAATCCACGACTCGAAGTCGCCGAACTTGACCAACTCTTCTTCTGCCCGAACCTCGGCAGAAAACAGGCAGCAGAGCATCGCCAAGAGCACTGCCACACATCTTTTATCTTTCAACATCATACGAAAACTTGCTTTTTGCCGTGCAAAGTTACATGCTTTTTACGACTTGACAAACTTTTTGAGGCCTTTTTTCTTGATTTCCCGCCAAACAGCCGGACACAATCCTTCGCCGTTATAATCGGGGCAGGAAAGGCGCCGGCGTATCTCGGTGCTGCTGATGTCGTAGAGAGGCGTATCGGCCACGGTGACGCTTTCCGGCACATCCCGAAGGACATAGCCTGGGCGCGGATAGATGATGATGCGGTAGGAAGCGAGGATGTCCTGGCTGCGATACCATCGGGGAAAGCGCTCCCAGTTGTCGGCTCCGATGACGAGGACAAACTCGCGGTCGGGATGTTCGCGACTCAAGGCTTCGAGCGTATAGTACATATAGGAAGGCCGAGGCAGGAAGAACTCGCGGTCGCAGACCTCAACGCCCGGCACATCGGCTACGGCAAGGCGTGCCAAATGCAAGCGCACCTCGTCGTCCATGAGATGCTCGTCCACCTTGAATGGGTTCTGCGGCGACACCAACAGCCACACCTCATCGACAAGATGGCTCTCGGCAAGTGCCTGTGCCAAACGGACATGCCCCTCGTGAATGGGGTTGAAGCTGCCACCATAGATGCCGGTCCTTGTTTTCATTAAAAAGTTAAAAGGTTAAAAAGTTGAAAGGTTGAATCGTTAAAGGTTTAAAAGGGTGCTACAGCTTCAAGACTCCCCTCTCCTCGGAGAGGGGTCGGGGGTGAGGCTAGGAACTCCTCCAACATTGCCACGGCCTCGCGCTTGGCTGTCTCGAGGTCGTCATTGACGAGAATGCGGTCGAACTGCGGAGCAAACGACATCTCGTATTCCGCTTTTGCCAGTCGGCTTTCTATCTGCTTCATGTCGTCCGTGGCGCGTAGAATCAGGCGTTTTCGCAGAGCCTCGATTGATGGCGGCTGGATGAAGATGCTCAGAGCCTTGTCGCCATAGTGTTTCTTGATGTTGATGCCGCCCTTGACGTCCACGTCAAACACAACATTCAGGCCTGCAGCCAGTTTCTCCTCGACCTGACTTTTGAGTGTGCCGTAGAAGCGACCTTCGTAGACTTCCTCATATTCCAGGAAGTCATCCGCCTTAATGTGGTTGCGGAACTCCTCTTCCGAGAGGAAGTAATACTCCACGCCATTCTGCTCCTCGCCCCGCGGCGGCCTGCTCGTAGCGCTCACGCTAAAGGCCAGTCGGAACTCCGGATGCTCCTTCATCAAGAAGTTCACGATGGTGCTCTTCCCACTCCCCGAAGGAGCGGATACGATAAGAAGTTTTCCAGCCTCCCCCGTCCCCTCCAAAGGAGGGGGGAACGGCGAGGAATGAAGATCTTTATCTTTACCAGCCTCCACCCGGCCCTCCGAAGGAGGGGGGAACGGCGAGGAATGAAGCTCTTTGTCTATTGTTTCCATGACTTTATCAAATGCTCCTATTATTTCTTCGTTTCTGAATCGTATTACTCGATAACCCAACTGTCTCAAGTCCTCGGTTCTTTGCTCATCCTTTACAATTTGTGAGGTCCTGCCGTGATACCCTCCATCTATTTCGACAATGAGTTTCTTCGACAATCACACAAAATCTGCAATGTAGTCTCCTATGATATGCTGTCTTCTGAACCTTACTCCACATTGAGAAGCGCGGATGGCGTTCCACAATATGCTTTCTGCTTCTGTCTGATTCTTTCGGTTTTCCTGTGAGAACCGGTGCAACAAATCATATGCCGTACAATTTGCCGTCTCGTAGCCACGTTTCATCTACTTTTCCGCTTCTCTTTTCCAGTCCCAAAATGTAACTTCCACTCCCCCCTCCTTTGGAGGGGTCGGGGGAGGCTTTTACATTACATTCAGCACTTGTTCCTTTATCTGCTCCAGCTCGTCCTTCATCTTGACCACGATGTTCTGCATCTCGGCCAGATTGCTCTTGCTGCCGGTGGTGTTTATCTCGCGACCCATCTCCTGAGCGATGAAGCCCAGCTTCTTGCCTTGCCCGTGACCCTCTTGCATCGTCTTTCGGAAGTACTGGAGATGATTGGCGAGGCGTTGCTTCTCCTCGCTGATGTCGAGCTTTTCGATGTAGTATATCATCTCCTGCTCCAGGCGGTTCTTGTCGTACTGCACATCGGGGATGGCTGCAAGCCCTTCCATGATGCGCTGCCGTATCTTCTCCACGCGCTGCTTCTCATAGGGCTCGATGCTTGAGAGCAAAGCGGCGATGTTGTCCAGCTTCTCCTCGAACTTCTTCTGCAGAGCCTCGCCTTCCTGTTTGCGGAATGCCACGAGCTGACCGACAGCCTGCTGCACCACCTCGCGAGCCACTTGCCACTCCTCTTCCGTGAGTTCCTGCTGCACCTCGCCGCGCGAGAGCACATCGGGCATGCGGACCAATGTGTGCCAATAGTCGTCGGGCTCGGGGATGCCGTACTTCTTCGAGATGTCGAGCATCTGACGATAGTAGGCAGCCACCAGCTCGTCGTTGATGGGACAGGCACCTGCCTGGTCCTGCTGCTCCGTCCAAAGGTTGAACTCCACTTTGCCGCGCTCCAAAGCTTGCGTTATCATGGCTCGCACCTCCATCTCCTTCTCGCGATAGACAGATGCCACGCGCGTGGAGAGATCGAGAGCCTTGCTGTTGAGCGACTTCACCTCTGCTAGAATCTTCTTTCCCTGGTATTCGGCCGAGGCCTTGCCGTATCCAGTCATCGATAGTATCATATATTCGTTTGGCTATTTGCGTGCAAAATTACAGAAAATAAACGAGACCGCCAAAGAATTATCTGTTTTGAATTGTTCAGCTCTGCCAATTTTGATTTTCGTCTTCATTAATTTTGAATTTTGAATTTATTAATTTTGAATTTCCATTTACCTTTCGTACCTTTGCGGCATGAAACGGACTAAAACATTATTGATAATGCTGTGGGCGATGCTGCTGCTCGCCTGCTTTGCCTGTGAACACGGAGACACGCTCACCCACGAGGAGCTGCGATTGCAGAAGATTGCTTTGATGGACTCCGCTCTATCGGACTATGTGCAGCTCGATTCCATCGATGGCTACGACCGCCTGGCTGGTCTCTCGGCCGAGGCATGGATGCTCATCGACGATTCCACCGGCTTCATCATCAGCCAGAAGAATGCCAACAGCAAGCGCTTCATCGCCTCCATCACGAAGATAATGACTTGTCTGCTGGCTTTGGAAAACGCAAACCCGTACGATACCGTCTGCATCACAGCCGACGACTGCGTTACCCGCGATTCGTGGATAAAGGCGGGCGACACTTATCTGCTCTGCGACCTTGTCCGCGAGATGATGCTCGTCAGCGACAACAACGCGGCCTATGCTTTGGCCAGACACATCGGGGGCGACACGCTGGCGTTCTATGCCATGATGAACGACAAGGCTCAGTATCTGGGTATGGACAGCACACACTTCGCCAACCCCAACGGGATGCCCGCCGACAGCAACTACAGCTCGGCCAGCGACCTCGTCCGTCTGTCGAGATATTGCCTGAGCGACAGCGTCTTCAGCGAGATAGTCAGCACGGCGGAAGCTGATATTCCTCTCCTCGACGGACGCCATCTTCCCTGCTACAACACCAATCTCCTGCTCGCCAGCTACGAGGGTTGCATCGGCATCAAGACCGGCTACACCCGCCAAGCCGCTGGTTGTCTGGCCTCAGCTGCCAGGCGCGACGGCACAACTCTCTGCCTTGTCCTGCTGGGCAGCCCGGGTCGCTCGGCACGCTTCCGCGAGTCGGCCATTCTCCTCGACTACGGCTTCAACGTCATGAAAGCCTTTGACCATCTGTAGGATTTAGGATTAAAGATTAAGGATTAAAGATTAAAGATTAAGGATTAGGGATTGGTTGTATCGGGATTCTGACACTTCCTCCTTTTCTTCTGTTGTAGAGGAAGTAATTTCCCTTTATCTTCCGAACCTTTCAGGGAAGGATTCTGTCCTTTTCCACGAGTACTGGCATCAGGACAGGGGGCGTTTTGTCAGACCTAATGGAACACTTCGCGTACCTATTTACATTTTTGCGCGAAAAAGCACGGGAAATTGGCAATTATTTAGTACCTTTGCAGCGCGATAAAAGGAAGCCATGCCATGTCCCCTCCCAGGGAAAAAGGAAAAGCCTCACCCCTAAGCAAGGCTCGACGACAGTCAACTCCTCTCCGGAGAGAGGGAAGGACAGACGCGAAAAGTCTCTCCCCTCGGAGAGAGATTTGGAGAGAGGGCTGGTCTATACTGCTAATGAAAAAAGATTAAATCGTAAATATAGTGTCCTGTATACTACATATCGAGACGAGCACGAAGGTGTGTTCGGTAGCCCTGAGCGAGAACGGCAGCCTCATCTTCCACAAAGAGGATATGGAGGGGCCGAACCATGCGGTCGTCTGCGGCGTGTTCGTGGACGAAGCCCTGTCCTTTGCCAACTCCCATGCCATCCCCGTGGATGCCGTGGCCGTAAGCGAAGGGCCTGGCAGCTACACAGGTCTGCGCATCGGCGTCTCGCTGGCAAAAGGCGTCTGCTACGGGCGCGACCTGCCGCTGCTTGCCGTGCCCACGCTCAAACTGCTTTGCGTCCCTGTCCTATTGAACGACTCACATTTTCCCCCTCCCTTGGAGGAGACGGGGGAGGCTTTGCTCGTGCCGATGATAGACGCACGCAGAATGGAGGTGTATAGTGCCGTCTACGACCGAGCCCTGCGCGAGGTGCGCCCCGTGGGAGCCGACATTGTGGAGGCCGACACCTATCTGCCCTATCTCGAGGAACACCCCGTCTACTTCTTCGGCGACGGAGCCGCAAAGTGCCGGAGCGTCATCCAGCACCCCAATGCCCACTTCATCGATGGCATCCTGCCGCTGGCAAAGTGGATGTTCCCCTTGGCAGAACGCTCCCTGCACCTCGGCGAGAAGCAGGATGTAGCATACTTCGAACCCTTCTATCTGAAGGAGTTCGTCGCAATAAAGTCTAAAAACCTACTGTAATGCAATACAATACACAAAGAGAACAACTCGTGATGCCGGAATACGGCCGAGGCGTGCAGATGATGGTCGACATGGCCGTCGGAATAGAGGACCGCGAAGAGCGACAGCGTTGTGCCGCCACGATAGTCAAGATCATGTCGAACCTGCTGCCCTCGTCGGCCAGCAAGAGCGACGACGAACACCGCCTCTGGAACCACCTGGCACGCATCTCCCACTACAAGCTCGACGTCGACTATCCCGTCGACATACTGCCGCAGGAAGAGGTGCAGGCACATCCTGACCCGCTGCCCTACCCCATGAAGCCCATCCGCCGACGCCACTACGGTTACCTCGTGGAACAGGCCTTGGAATATGCACAGACTCTGGAGGACGAGGAGCAACGGCAGTTCATCACCGAATGTGTGGCCAATCAGATGAAGCAAGACCTCTTCATCTGGAACCGCGACTCGATGGACGAATCCCTCGTGGCGCAGGACATCGAGCACTACTCCCACGGGAAACTCCGTCTGGACCAGGAAAACTTCATCTTCGACCCCGTGGAAGAGTCGCCCCTCCAGCACAGCGACAGTCAGAGGAAACGCAAACGGAAGAAGTAAGCAAGCATGGCATCATTCATCATCGAAGGCGGCCACAGGCTCCAAGGCGACATCATGCCCCAGGGCGCTAAGAACGAAGCGCTCCAGGTGCTTTGCGCCTTATTGCTGACCAACGAGCCGGTGCGCATCAAGAACCTCCCCGACATCGCCGACGTGAACAACCAGATACAGCTGTTGCACGAAATGGGCGTGGAGGTGACGCGACACGATGCACACGACTACACCTTCACCGCCTCGTCCCTCGACGACCAATACCTCAGCAGCGAGGCCTACATCAAGCGATGCCAGCAACTGCGCGGCAGCGTGATGATGCTCGGTCCCTTGCTGGCTCGACGCGGACGGGCCATCGTGCCGAAGCCCGGAGGCGACCAGATAGGCCGGCGCCGACTCGACACACACTTCCTGGGCATGCAAAGGCTGGGCAGCCAGTTCACCTATGACGAAAACCTACATATATATAATGTAACCGCAGAGAAACTCACCGGCTCGTACATGCTTCTGGACGAAGCCTCTGTGACTGGCACAGCCAACATCATCATGGCTGCAGTACTGGCTCAAGGCACCACCACCATCTACAACGCGGCTTGCGAGCCATACATCCAGCAACTCTGCCGCATGCTCTGCCGCATGGGAGCACGCATCGCAGGCATCGGCTCGAACCTGCTCACCATCGAGGGCGTCACCTCGCTCCACGGCACCGAGCACACCATCCTGCCCGACATGATTGAGGTGGGCTCCTTCATCGGCATGGCTGCCATGGTGGGCAACGGCGTACGCATTCGCGAGGTAGGCCTGCAGCACCTTGGCATCATCCCCGACACATTCCGAAGGCTGGGCATCTGCATCGAGACGGACGGCCCGGACCTCTTCATCCCCCGACAGGAACACTACGAGATAGAGAGCTTCATCGACGGCTCGTTCATGACACTCAGCGATGCTCCGTGGCCCGGCTTCACGCCCGACCTGCTCAGCGTCCTGCTCGTCGTCAGTACACAGGCCAAAGGTTCGGTGCTCATCCACCAGAAGATGTTCGAGAGCCGACTGTTCTTCGTGGACAAGCTCATCGACATGGGCGCACAAATCATCCTGTGCGACCCGCACCGCGCCGTTGTCGTCGGTCACGACCACCAGCGGCAACTCCGTGCCGGACGCATGACGAGTCCCGACATCCGCGCCGGCATCGCCCTGCTCATCGCTGCCATGAGTGCCGAAGGCACCAGCTGCATCGACAACATCGGGCAGATAGACCGCGGCTACGAGAACATCGAGGGACGGCTCTGTGCCCTCGGAGCAAAGATAAAGAGAGTAGAGACCACCTAACCCCCTTTTAGGAGAAATACAATGGTCAACGTTCAATGGTCAATGTTCAATGTTCAATGATTAAGGAAGACGAAGTCTATAAGATAGGACAGATAGGGCGGACGCATGGCGTGAAGGGCGAAGTGACGCTGAGCTTCACCGACGATGTCTGGGACCGCGCCGAGGCGGAGTACCTCTTCCTCCGCGTGGATGGCATCCTCGTGCCGTTCTTCCTCGAGGAATACCGCTTCCGGAGCGACACGACGGCACTCCTGAAGTTCCTCGACTACGACTCCGCCAACGACGTGCAGTTCCTTGTGGGCTGCGACGTGTTCTTCCCTCATGCGCTGACCCCCGAAGCGAGCGAAGAGGATGAGTACACTTGGCGGTACTTCACGGGCTTCCGTCTCTTCGACGAAAAGGCCGGCCTCATCGGCACCATCGACAGCGTGGACGACTCGACACAGAACATCCTCTTCCAAGTCGGCAAGCAGCTCATCCCTGCTGCCGAGGCTTGGATAAAGGACATCAACCACAAGGAGCGCACCATCAGCATGTCGCTGCCGGAGGGCTTACTTGACCTGTAAGGCCCCCTCTAACTCCCCCTCTATGGGGAGAAACAAATGGTAAATGGAACTCCGCGCATTAAAAGCGCGCCTTGTTTCTAAAGAATACAAGAAATGATAAAATGGTAAATGAAATAATGAAAAGGGTTTGTATCCTTGGCTCCACGGGTAGCATCGGCACTCAGACGCTGGAGGTCATTGCCGAGCACCCCGACCTCTTCGAGGCATACGTGCTGACGGCAGGACGAAACGCCGACCTGCTCATCCGGCAGGCCAAGGAGTACCAGCCGCAATGCGTAGTCATCGCCGACGAGAGCAAGTACGACTACGTCTGCGAAGCCTTGAAGGACGAACCGATACAGGTCTATGCGGGAGCCGATGCCCTCTGCCAAGTGGTGCAGATGGAGCCGGTGGACATCGTACTGACGGCTCTTGTGGGCTTCAGCGGTCTGCGCCCCACCATCAGCGCCATCGAGGCGGGCAAGCCCATCGCCCTGGCCAACAAGGAGACATTGGTGGTGGCCGGCGAGCTCATCACACAGCTCTGCCTGGAGCACAAGGTGCCCCTGTTGCCCGTCGATAGCGAGCACAGCGCCATCTTCCAAAGCCTCATGGGCGAAGTAAGCCCAATAGAAAAACTCATCCTGACAGCCAGCGGCGGCCCCTTCCGCACGTTCACGCTCGACCAGCTGCAGGGCGTCACACCTGCCCAGGCCCTGAAGCATCCCAACTGGGACATGGGGGCGAAGATAACCATCGACAGCGCTTCGATGATGAACAAAGGCTTCGAGGTCATCGAGGCCCGATGGCTGTTCGACGTCACACCGGAGAAGATTCAGGTCGTCGTCCATCCGCAAAGCATCCTCCACAGCGCTGTGCAGTTCGAGGACGGTGCCGTGAAGGGACAGATGGGCATGCCCGACATGCGCGTCCCCATCCAGCTGGCCCTCTCCTACCCCGAGCGCCTCAAGAGCAACTTCCCGCGCATCGACTGGTGGGACCTCAAGGACCTGACCTTCGAGAAGCCCGACCCCGAGAAGTTCCGCTGCCTCCAGATGGCCTACGAAGCCATCCGTCTGGGCGGCAACGCTGCCTGCATCGTCAATGCCGCCAACGAGGTGGTGAACCTGGCCTTCCGACAGGAGCGTTGCAGCTTCCTCCAGATGGCCGACATCATCGAGGAGACGCTCCAACGCATGCCGCATCAGGAGAAACCCACCCTGCAGGACTACCTTGACTGCGACCGCGAGACACGCGAGATGGCGAACGCCGTGTTGGAAGAAACCGCACGCCGCGTCAGCCATAAGGGCCCTGCGCTTCCAAAATAAGCGCCTCGCGCTTCCGGAATAAGCGCCTTGCGCTTCGGCAATAAGCGCACGCCGCTTCTGCCGACACGACACGCCACAAGTAAAACAACAGCCCTCGGAAAGAGAGCGAGACAGACATAAGATAATACACAACGAATGGAAACAGTACTCATAAAATCCCTGCAGCTGCTCTGCTGCCTCAGTATTCTGGTCGTCCTGCACGAAGGCGGACACTTCGGTTTCGCCAAGCTGTTCAAGACCCGCGTCACACGCTTCTACATGTTTGCCAACTATGGCTTCCACCTCTTCAGCACCTACGACAACTGGTTCCGCCGGCTCATCGGCAAGCCTCTCGTCACAAAACGCGGAAACGAAGGCAAGAACTTCTTCGCCTGGCTCCGCAACCAGTACTACCTCCACACCGGACAGAAGGACAAAGTGGTGACGGAAAACATCGGCAATAAAGAATACGACGACGCCGTAGGCACCGAATATGGCATCGGATGGCTGCCCATAGGCGGATACGTTGCCATCGACGGCATGATAGACGAGACCAACCAGAAGCTCTCCAGCGAACCCAAACCCTGGGAGTTCCGCTCGAAGAAGATCTGGCAGCGCTTCCTCATCATGTTCGGCGGCGTGCTGATGAACCTCATCACAGCATGGGTCATCTACTCCGTCGTCCTCTTTGCTTGGGGGCGCGACTACATCCCCATGACCAGCATCGAACGCGGCTTCCAGTACAACGAACAGGCTCACGGCATCGGCTTCCAGGACGGCGACATACCCATCCGAGCCGACGGCAAGGACATCGTGGAGTACAATGGCGGCGCCGTGATGCGCACCATCTCCAATGCCACGACCGTCACCGTGCTGCGCGGAGAAGAGGAAATCGAACTGACGATGCCCGAAGAGGGACTCTCCATGCTGAAGATGATCCAGGCACAGCCGCTGTTCCTCGCACCGCTGGCCGAGTCCATCATCGACTCTGTCATGCCCGGCTCGGCCGCAGACAAGGCCGGCATCGAGAAAGGCATGAGGTTGGTGGCCGTGAACGGGAAAGACATCAACACCTGGGCCGACTTCGACTACGAGGTGACGCTTCGCCGACAGGACGTGCTCGGCTCGCCCGACTGCACCGCAGCCGACAGCCTCCGCTGGCGTACGCTCAATGCCGTCGTCGCATCGGCCGACATGAACCGCATGGACACAGTCAGCCTGCAACTCGACGAGAACTATCTGATGGGCGTCACACGTCACGTGCCCGACTTCCAGACCGTCCACCTCGACTACAGCCTCGCCTCCAGCATCCCCGCCGGACTGAGCTACGGCTGGCGCGTGCTCAAGAACTACGTGAGCGACCTCCGCTACGTGGCAAGTGCCGACGGAGCAAAGAGCGTCGGCTCCTTCATCACCATCGGCAACATCTTCCCCGAAGCTTGGGACTGGCACCAGTTCTGGCTGCTCACAGCTCTCATCAGCATCATCCTGGCCGTCATGAACATCCTGCCCATTCCAGGCCTTGACGGCGGACACATCGTGCTGCTCCTCTACGAAGGCATCACAGGCCATCAGCCCTCCGAGAAAGCAATGATATGGATCGAGCGAATCGGCCTCGGCTTCCTCATGGCACTCATGCTGCTTGCCATCAGCAACGACTTCCGCAACTTCGTACTGCCACTCTTCGGACTATAAGTCCCATAAGCCTATAAGCCCCATGAGAACATCACTCCTACTTTCCCTGCTGGCAGCCTGTCTGCTGACAGCCTGCACACAAGAGACCACCGACGAGCGTGCCGCCAACATGCTCAAAGAGGCACGCTATGCCCTGCATCATCACCTCTACGACGAGGCGCGCGACACCATCCTCTCGCTCCGACGCAACTGCCCCACAGCCATCGAAGCACGCCGGCAAGCCATCCTCCTGCTCGACAGCATCGAGATGAATGCCGCTGCCGACAGCTGCAAGCTTGCCACAGGCGAAGAATGGAAACGGCTCAACGTGAAACGACAGTTCTTCGAACGCAAACTGCAGGAAGACCTGAAGTCAATTCACAATTAAGAATTCATAATTCATAATTAGGCTACGCCCTGAGTTTATGATTATGAATTGAGAATCATGAATTATGAATTAAAAGAGATGGACTTAGTTGACGCCATAAAGGAATACGACAGCTTCTGCCAGCGGACACGCCGGACAGACCCGCTCCGCCTTATCGACAACCCGCTGCTGAGGCGCATCGGTGGGAAGGCCGACGAGCTGGGGCTGGAATGCTACGTCGTGGGCGGCTACGTGAGGGACATCATCCTGGAACGTCCGTCGAAGGATATTGATGTGGTGGTAACAGCCCCCTCCCCCGTCCCCTCCAAAGGAGGGGGGAACCTTCCAGATACACGCCGTCCGTTCTCCCCTCCTTTGGAGGGGTTGGGGGAGGCTTTAGGTCCTGGCATCCGCCTTGCCCAAGCCCTTGCCAAAGACATGGGGCGCGGCGCTCACGTCAGCATCTACCGCAGCTTCGGCACAGCACAACTCAAGTGGCACGACCAGGAGATTGAGTTCGTCGGCGCACGGCGCGAAAGCTATCAGCGAGACAGCCGGAAGCCCATCGTGGAGGACGGCACACTCGACGACGACCTGCACCGACGCGACTTCACCATCAATGCCCTCGCCTTCTGCCTCAACGCAAAACGCTATGGCGAGTTCATCGACCTCTTCGAAGGACTGCTCGACCTCGAGGACGGCATCATCGCCACGCCACTCGACCCCGACATCACCTTCAGCGACGACCCTCTGCGCATGATGCGATGCATCCGCTTCGCCACACAACTGCGTTTCCAGATAGAGGAAGAGACAGCGGAAGCCCTCAAGCGCAACGCCGAACGCATCAAAATCATCTCGCAGGAACGCATCACCGACGAACTGAACAAAATCATGATGACCTCGGCACCCAGCATCGGCTTCATCGAACTGAGCCGCTGCGGACTGCTGCCCATCATCCTGCCCGAAGTGGCTGCCCTCGAAGGCGTAGAGACACGCAACGGCCGCGCCCATAAGGACAACTTCTACCACACGCTCGAGGTGCTGGATAATGTGTGTCAGGAGCAAGGGGCAAGGAGCAAGGAGCAGGAGATTAGTGACTGCTCCCAAGGCTTTTCCGAAGGCAATCCTCTTGCCCCTTGCCCCTTGCCCCCTGCTCCTCTCTTTTTGCGTTGGGCCGCCCTCCTGCACGACATCGGCAAGCCGCGCAGCAAGCGATGGGACAACCAGGCTGGCTGGACGTTCCACAACCACAACTACATCGGGCAGAAGATGGTGGCGCCACTCTTCCGGCGCATGAAGCTGCCGACGGACGAACGCATGGCCTACGTAGAGAAGCTCGTGGGACTGCACATGCGACCCATCGCCATAGCCGACGACGTGGTGACCGACAGCGCCGTCCGCCGCCTGCTCTTCGAGGCCGGAGAGGACATCGACGACCTGATGCGCCTCTGCGAAGCCGACATCACCAGCAAGAACCGCGAGAAGAAGCGGCGCTTCCTCGAGAACTTCCAGCTCGTGCGCGAGAAGCTCATCGACCTGCAGGCACGCGACAACTACCGCACCTGGCACAACCCCATCACGGGCGAGGAAATCATGCAAACCTTCGGCCTCAAGCCCTGCCGCGAGATAGGCGTGCTCAAGCAAGCCGTCAAGGACGCCATCTGGGACTCCGTCATCCCCAACGACCACGACGCAGCCTTCCAGTTCATGCTCGCGAAGGCAAAAGAGATGAACCTTACACCCGTTCCCACGAAAACAAACAAATAACACTATGGAAGTTATTCAAAGTTTCACCATCGACCACACCAAGCTGAAACCCGGCATCTATGTGTCGAGACAAGACAAAGGCTTCACGACGTTCGACCTCCGCATCACGGAGCCCAACAAGGAACCTGCCGTCGCACCCGCTGCCATGCACAGCATGGAGCACCTGATGGCAACATGGTTCCGCAACTCGCGGGCAAAGGATGATGTCGTATATGTAGGCCCCATGGGATGCCTTACGGGTATGTATATCGTGATGACCGGAGACTACTCCGTGCAGGACATGCGCTCCCTGACCATCCAATGCCTGGAGTGGATGCTCACCCAGGAGAGTGTCCCTGCCACAGAACCCGAGACGTGCGGAAACTATCTGCTCCACGACCTGCCCATGTGCAAGTGGGAGGCCAGACGCTACCTCGACCGCCTGAAGAATGACTTCCACTGCGAATACTCCAAGCTGCAAGTAACGCTGGCGGACGGCAAGGTCTTTGCCGACGCATAGCACAGCACACACAGAAGCATCATGGCCCAAAGAAACCTACAGACACAGGAACAGGCACAGACACAGCAGCAGACCCAGGTGCAGCAACTCTTGCCGCAGCATGTCCTGCTAGTCCGCCTGACGGAAATGCCCGTCGAGGCCCTGCAGCACCGCGTAGAGCTGGAGTGCATGGAGAATCCCTGGCTGGAAACCTCCCCCAACCCCTCCGAAGAAGGGGAGAAGCAACTACTCGACGAAGTCAACGGCGGCGAGGGAGGCGATCTGTGCTCCCCTCCTTCGGAGGGGTCGGGGGAAGCCTCTGATGCTCTATACGACTACCGCTCGGAAGAGGACATGCCCGACTTCCTGACGGGTGCCAGCCACAGCAACAATGCCGCTGAGTACATGTCCTACGACGACACGCTCTCCCTCACCGACCGCCTCCGCGAACAGATGGCCGACTTCGAGCTCACCGACCACGAGAAGGAGCTCATGGAGTACCTCATCGGCTCGCTCGACGAGGACGGACTGCTGAAGAAGTCGCTCGCCGTCCTGGCCGACGAAGCGGAAATCTATCAGGGCCTCAACACGAGCGCCGAGGAGCTGGAGAAGGCCCTCAACATCCTCCAACAGTTCGACCCGCCCGGCATCGGAGCACGTTCCTTGCAGGAGTGCCTCCTCATACAAGTCAAGAGGAACGAGAACATCCCCGGCCGCGAACAGCTTATCAAAATTTTTGATAACCTCTTCGACGACTTCATCCACAAGCGCTGGCAACGCATCGAGCAGCGGCTCCACATCAACCATGCACAGGCGGAACAGCTGCAGCACGAAATACTGAAACTCAACCCGAGGCCCGGCGGCTCCATCGGAGCAAAGACGTCCGACCGCGCACAAAGCATACAGCCGGACTTCCTGGTCGATACCGACGAGGACGGCACCATCACCGTCACCCTCGCTCAAGGCAACCAGCCATCGCTCGTCATCAGCTCCGATGCCGACGGACAACAGGATGCCTTCGTCCGTCAGTACGTGGAGCGCGGGCAGATGTTCATCAATGCCCTGCAACAAAGGGCAGAGACCATGACGCGCACCATGCAGGCCATCGTCAAGTTGCAGAAACCTTTCTTCCAGACGGGCGACGAGACGCGGCTGCGCCCCATGCGGCTCGAAGATGTTGCCACCGCCACCGGCTACGACATCAGCACCATCAGCCGCGTCGCCAACAGCAAATACGTAGAGACCTCTTTCGGCACCTACCCGCTGAGATGGTTCTTCACCCATAAAGCCACACAGAACAACGAAGGCGACGACGTCACAGCCCGACAGGTGATGGCAGCCCTGCGCAAACTCATAGAACAGGAGGACAAACAGCAGCCGCTCAGCGACGAACGTCTGGCACAGATGCTCCATGACGAAGGCTTCAACATCGCCCGACGCACCGCCAGTAAGTACCGCGAACAGATGGGAATACCTGTAGCACGCATGAGAAAATGAAAAACCTCATCTTCATAGCCCGCATCTTCTCTGTCGTCTTCCGACCGTCGTACTATCCGACTGTCGGGACACTCATTCTGCTCAGCTTTACCTTTCTGAACCAGTTCCCGTGGGTCTTCAGGCTTTGGCTGCTCTCGCTTGTCTACATCTTCACGTTCTGTCTGCCTGCCCTTTCTGTCTACCTCTATCGCCGTGCCCACGGCTGGAGTGCGCAGGAACTGCGCAAGAGGCACAAGCGTGCCATACCATACATTATATATATATGTAGCTACCTCTGCCTGATGCACATCCTTTCCGTCACCCACATGCCGCATTTCCTCATGGCGATTGTCGGCATCTCGCTGCTCATCCAGTGCGTCTGCGTCGTGGTCAACATCTGGTGGAAGGTGAGCATGCACTCGGCAGGCTCGGGCGGAGTAATCGGTGCCCTGGTGGCCTACGCCAGCATCTTCGGCTTCAACCCCATCTGGTGGCTCTCGCTGGCCATCCTCGTCTCGGGCTGCGTCATGACAAGCCGCATGGTGCTCCGCCAACATACATTGGGGCAAGTCCTGGGCGGCACCCTCATCGGCATCGTCTGCGGCATCGTCGGAACAATACTCATGTAAAGCCCCCAATGCCCTCATCCTGCTAACGAATAAACACTATTATAATCACATAAAACTAAAACGTATGAAACGACTGGACCTATTGTTTGCAATGTTATTGACCATCGTTCTGCCAATGAAGGTGTGGGCAGGCGACACGGAAGTGAAGACAAACGGCAATAACTGTATCGTATCGGACTTCATAGGTTTTGATACAGACACCTATGCCCTGAAGGCAGAGGATAAGGCATACAACTGGCTAATGGCTTTGCCCTATTCCGGTGTGACACTCGACAATGCCACTCCCACAACTTGGAACGGCGAGCAGTGCCTTCACATGCATCTGTCAATCAGAAACGATGCCTACACGACGCTGACATTCACATCGGCTTTCACCGTGCTTGGCAAGGTGAAGAAGATTATCCTCAAGGCAGGAGGAGACATCAAAGTGTTCTACTCTATGAAGGAAAACGGAGATATTATTTGGAGCGACCGTGCGATAAACGAGGTGACCTACTGCAAAGACTGGGTTCTGGACTTTGGCAACGGCATCGATGCGAACGACGTCCTCACGTTCTACCTCGACACAGGCTGGGACGTCTACTTCAAGAGCGTCACCATCGTGATGGACGATGGGGAAGAAATAGAAATAGATGGCATCATGTCCACATTCTATGACTGGGAGGAAGAGAATGTAACAGATTCCTATAAGGATGGCCGTCTGAAATCAAAGGAAGATACTCCTTGGTACACAAAGTTCTATGACCCCACTACCAAGGTGTATTCAACGATGCTTATGGAGGGTAACGATGAATCGACGCTGCAGCAATGCATGGTCATTAGCAATTCCGGCAACGTCGAAGCCAAGATGATGAACATGTTTGACGTTTCCGGTACGATAAAGAAGATTATCGTGCGCTATAGCGGCGTGATTGAGAATATGGAAGCCACCATTTTCGAATCGGGAACAGAGGGAGAAGCCGAACAATACTTCAGTCTGGCGCCCGTCACAGGAAGTGGCATGTTCTCCGAGACAGAGCTGCTCTTCGACGGCACCACGAAATACACGAATGCCAGCATCACGCTATCCTTCTATGGCAGTTCGCCTCTGTTCTTGCAAAGCATCACCATCTTGCAGGAAGACGATAATGGCGGCGGTGATGGACCTGACCCCAACAGCAAGTGCGGCGACAACCTGTACTACACCATCACGCAACTGCCCTACAATACTGTTCTCTGGGACGAAGTGGCCTCTGACTACGTTGAAGTGCCTGCCAACAAGCTCACCATCACCGGCACAGGCGAGATGTACGACTACTGGGACAACCCAGCTCCCTGGATAGAAACGTATCAGAAAACCCTCACAGAGATTGTATTACCCGAAGGCATGACGCATGTGGGCATTTCTGCATTCTACGGTTGTTACAAAGCAAAAGCCAACATTCCATCCACACTGACCAGCATTGGCGCATACGCTTTCTACAATCTGCTGGAGTGGCCGGACGAAGACCTGCGGCTCCCCGAAGACCTCACTTTTGTCGGCGACTATGCCTTCACCTTCGGACTAGGCTTCAAGAACCTCTATGTGCCCAAGAACCTGACCTACATCGGCGAAGCTGCATTCAGCGGTATCAACGGCTTGGAGAACTTCTATGTTGATAATGCCAACCCTGTCTATAAAGCCGACGGCAACGCCATCATAGAGGAGAAAAGCAAGAAGCTGATAGCAGGCAACGCATATACCGTCATTCCCGACTACGTGGAGACCATCGGCAGCTATGCCTTCGCAGGTCTTCGGATGGAGACGATAGCCATTCCGGGCAGCTTGATTGCCATCGACCCGTATGCATTCAGCAGTTCCTACATAACCCGTATCGACATCCCATCCAACGTGAAGACCATCGGCTCTGGTGCCTTCAACAGCTGTCGCACGCTGCTCAGCGTCACTATCGGCAGCGGCGTCACCTCAATCGGCTACTATGCCTTCAACTACTGCAAAAATATCCTCGACGTCTACTGCTATGCCGACCCCGATGCCTTGACTTGGACAACCTATGGCAACGAGAACAATTCCTTCAAGCCCGACAAGATGACGAAGATGCACGTCCGCGCTGCCGACCTGGAGAAGTGGCAAGAGAAGTTCGACTTCCTCAACGTCACCTTCGTGGGCGACCTGGGCGGCTCTGTTGCTCCCATCATCCAGGAGACCACGGTGGCTGTTTCGTCACTGGCAAACGAGGACCTGACCGACAACGTCGTGGATGGCATCTACTACAACCTCGATGCAAGCACCGGCAACGGCTACATGAACGGATGTCTTTGCATCAAGCAAACCACCGACATGTCGCTCATCAGTGACGCCAATCCGGGCAGCAGCGACGTCTCCAACAACTTCACCGGCATCATCCTTCAGGTCGCTCCCGGGAAGGGCGTCATTGCCATCAACGCCAGGGCATTCGGCAACGTACAGCTGGCAGTGCGCATCGGAAACGGCACACCTACATACGCTCCCTTCAACGAACGAATGGAGACATACATCAGCTACAACGTCACAGTGCCTACCTACGTTTACATCTATGCTGTCGACAGCGGCACAGCCCTGGTCAAAGCCTTCGCTAACGGGGATTCCGGCTCCAACGACAACGCCCTGCTCATCTATGGCATCTCCGTCATCCCAGGTGCCGACGAAGACGGCATCAAAGACGTTAAGGCCGACGACGACACATGGTTCGACCTCAGCGGCAATAAGCTGCAAGGCATGCCCTCAAAGCGTGGAATATTCATCCAGAACGGGAGAAAGATAATGATTAAGTAGTCCGCAGGCACAGCACATTTCGCTATGGGAAGGCCGGAAGGCAGCAACCAACAACGACGACATCAACCTTCAAGATTTAGGAGGAATATGATGTCCGTATCGCTCAACAACTTAATGAAATGGTAAATGATTAAATAGGAGACCCACCTCTGACTTCCCCTCTATGGGGAGAAGCAAAAGCTCGACGAAGTCAATTCCAGGCGAGGGAAGACCGAGCAATTCAACCAAACGGACGGCCTGTTTAAGTTTGAGAAGAAAATACAGTAGCATTGAAAAAGGTTCTTCATATAATAGTTATAGCTCTTTGCCTTATCGTGTCATCATGCAACACGAAAGGGCAGACGTCTCCCCGTGAGGAGAGCGATTACTCTGAGGCTCTCTTTGCGCTGGGCGAACTGGCTTCCGTAGATATCAAGATGCCGGCAGACACTTGGCAGAAGATTCTCTCCAAAGCCCCGGACAAGACATATTATAAATGTAGCGTCACCATCAACGGAGAGCAGTTCGACAATGTCAGCATCCGCACGAAAGGAGCAAGCAGCCTCGACGACGTGATGCTGATGAAGTCCGACCGCTACAGCTTCACGCTGAAGCTGAACAAACATGAGAAAGGACAGACGTATCACGGCCTGTCGAAACTCCTGCTCAACAATAACATTTGGGATGCCACGCAGATGAAGGATGCCATCGTCTATGACATGTGTCGCTTCATCGGGTTGCCAGCGCCATTGACCAACTATGCCCGAGTCACGCTCAACGGAAAACTCTTCGGCTATTACCTGATGGTGGAACCCGTTGACAAGAACTTCTGCCATCGCAACTGGCCCGACGAGGTCTCGAACATCTACAAGCCATACCACAACCTTGCCTACAATGGCGAGGACATGAAAGACTATGCCGACATCGCGGACTTCGCAAAGGTGAAGGGCGGAGAGGCTTCCATGCAGCGCGTCGTGGCAGCACTGAAAAGCGTCCACGAAGGGAAGGACATCGAGGAACACGTCGATGTGGAAAGCATAACGAAGTATATGGCATTGCAGACAGTAGTTGTCAACTTCGACTGCATGACTGGTCGTAACACGCAGAATTACTATCTGCGCGAGGCTGATGGCATGATTAGCCTCATCCCTTGGGACTACAATCTGGCATGGGGCGGCTATCCTGAGGATGAAGACATGGAGGGCGAGGACATGCTTGAGGGACAAGGGGAGCCAATGCTGCCCGAGAATGCAGGAATGCGGAGCAAGGAAGAGGTCAGCCGCGTGGTGAACTTCCCTATCGACACGCCGTTCTCTGCCGGCCTCAACGAACGTACCTTCTTCATGAAGCTGCTTGCCAACGAACAGTTCAAGGCACGATACTATCATTACCTCGACATGCTCTGCAACCAATACATCCTTGGCGGCGAGTTTGGCAAGACGCTGTCCTTGATAAACGAAGAGATAGGACAGCTTGCCGGCACGGAAGCCAACGCCTTCTACAATAACGACCGTTTCCACAAGGCACAACAGACATTCCGACTCATGCTTGAGAGGCGTGCCGCTTCTGTTCTCGGACAGATAAAAGGCTCCATACCCTCCACATGGGAAGGCCAGAAGGCACAGCCGCAACAGCTCGTCAACAGCGACGACATCAACCTGCAAGATTTAGGAGGGATATGAAAGGACCCCTAGCCCCCTATTAAATGGGAGACCCCCTCTAACTCCCCCTCTATGGGGAGAACCGAAGGTCGGCGGCCGTTCCGCCTGCGCCTGACCGAAGGGAAGAAGGGTAAGCCAACTATTAAATGGTAAATGGAACTCCGCGCATTAAAAGCGCGCCTTGTTTCTAAAGAATACAAGAAATGATTAAATGGTAAATGACATTATGAATCCTATCGTAAGCATCATCATGGGCAGTACAAGCGACCTGCCCGTTATGGAGAAAGCAGCCAAGTTTCTCGATGAAATGGGCATTCCTTTCGAGATGAATGCCTTCTCTGCTCATCGTACACCAACAGAAGTCGAGACCTTCGCCCGCACAGCAGAAGAGCGAGGTCTGAAGGTCATCATTGCAGGAGCCGGCATGGCTGCGGCCTTGCCTGGCGTTGTGGCAGCCAGCACGACGCTACCCGTCATCGGTGTCCCCATCAAGGGAATGCTCGACGGCCTCGACGCGATGCTGAGCATCATACAGATGCCTCCCGGCATACCCGTGGCCACAGTCGGCGTGAATGGCGCACAGAACGCCGCCATCCTTGCTGCCGAAATGCTTGCCTTGAGCGATGAAGCACTTGCAGGGAAGCTTCGCGACTACAAGCTGAGCCTCAAGGAGAAGATTGTCAAGGCAAACGAAGAACTGAAGGAAGTGAAATATAACTATAAAACTAACTAAAGACCCCTCTCCTTCTCCCCCGAGGGGGAGTGACTGCCGCTGCGAAGAAGCCTCCCCTCGGGGAGGTTTGGATGGGGTCGCAATTAGTACTTATTATGCGAAGAAAGACTCACGAAGTAAAGATAGGCAAGCTGCGCATCGGTGGCGAGAACCGCGTGGCTGTGCAGAGCATGACGACTTGTTCAACCCTCGATACGGAGGGCTGCATCGAGCAAGCCATACGCATCATCGAGGCAGGCGGACAGCTGGTTCGCCTCACCACTCAAGGCACGCGCGAGGCCGAGAACTTGCGCAACATCAAGGCTGGACTGATAGCACGTGGCTACGGCGACGTGCCTCTCTGTGCTGATGTTCACTTCAACCCCAATGTGGCCGATGTGGCCGCCACGATTGTCGAGAAGGTGCGCATCAATCCGGGCAACTACGTTGACCCGGCCCGTCAGTTCAAGACGCTGGAATACACCGACGAGGAGTACAAGCAAGAGTTAGAAAGCTTCTGCCGCTTCCTTAATATCTGTCGCGAGCATGGCACAGCCATCCGCATCGGCGTGAACCACGGCTCGCTCTCAGACCGCATCATGTCGCGCTATGGCGACACGCCCGAAGGCATCGTCGAGTCATGCATGGAGTTCCTCCGCATTGCCGAACGCGAACAGTTCCGCGATGTGGTGGTGAGCATCAAGGCATCGAACACGGTCATCATGGTGCAGAGTGTCCGTTTGCTCTGTCAGCAGATGGAGAAGGAAGGCATGGACTACCCCTTGCACCTGGGCGTGACGGAAGCCGGCGAGGGCGAGGACGGCAGGCTGAAGAGCGCTGTGGGCATCGGTGCCTTGCTTATCGACGGCATCGGCGACACCATCCGTGTCAGCCTAAGCGAGGAGCCGGAATGCGAGATTCCTGTTGCCCAAAGCATCCTGCAAGCAGCACGTGTGCAGATGCACAAGACGGAGTACATCTCCTGCCCGGGCTGCGGACGCACGCTTTATGACTTGCAGGACACGATTCGCCGCATCAAGACTGCTGTCGAGGAGAAAGCCAAGACAGACCCTCGCTACCGCACACTCAAGATAGGCATCATGGGCTGCATCGTCAATGGCCCAGGCGAGATGGCAGATGCCGATTATGGTTATGTAGGCGCAGCAAGAGGCAAGGTCTCTTTATATAAGAATAAGGAATGTATCGAGAAGAACATCCCCGAGGAGGAAGCCGTGGAGCGCCTCATCCAGTTCATCGACAAAGACCTCCAGAATAATTCATAATTCACAATTCATTTTAACGTCCATAAGAACTTCTTGTTTACTCTTAACATTCCATTACAATTATTTAACGAGGCAGGTGGCGAAGGTTGCGAAAATACTCCTACCTTTGCTGTCGATTTTGTGAAAAAGGACATACACAATGAGACGACTAACCCTTTGCCTCCTGCTTCTGTGCCCTCTTTGGGCTATTGCGCAAGAAGAAGACGACACCACCTTTCAGATAGCACGTGTACGCACGTTGCAGGAGGTTTTGATTAAGGCCGAAGAGCCTGCGTGGATAAGAGAGAAACTGAAACTTTTCATTCAGAAACGAGAAGAAAACTATCAGCAGGAGCCGTGCTTTCGCGCGTATGACTTCTTCTTCCAAGACACAGGCTCCGACCTCCTGCGTGGCTCCCAACGCACCGTTACGGACTCTCTGACGGCCTATCGGTTCCAGAGCCAAGGCGTGCTATTCTCGCCCTCAACAGCGCAGATGCAGCAGGACAGCGTCTTTCAGGTGGCCCCCGAACGAAACACAGTCTTCGGCACCGATACGGCTTGTGTAAACCAGCCCGACAGCGCCTATGTGCGTTGGAGCAATCTCGACGAGATGCTTTACCAGAACCTCGTCCTCTCCCTGGACAAGCACTTCCTCAAGCAACATCGTTTTGCCGTAAACGGGGAGTTCGAGCACCCGAATCCCAACGTCGTGCAGCTCGTCTTCTGGTCAACCAAGTACGAGTTGGACCGTGGCTATCTGAACCTCGACACAGCCCGTTGCATGGTCTTGGAGGCAGAGCGCCACAGCGGTTTGGATTGTGTGAAGCACGAGTTCATCAACGGTTTTGCCCTCTGGGCATTAGGTCGGTTTATAAAGCTCCAGCTAAAGGACTGGACCATCCTGCTGCGTGCCGCCTATACCGAGGAGGGGCAGCCCAAGGAGTTCCAATATCAGTCTTGCAGGCATTTCGCCTCGTGGAGCGACGTGAAGAAGAAACGTCGCGAATGGATGGACAACAAGACCACTTGCCGAGTCTCGCTCCACCTCCAGCCCACCTCGCGAAAGGCTCAGTTCCCCGATCTCATAGACATCTATCCCCCGAAAAGCATCGAGATAGCGAACGCCAAAAGCCGCCGCTACCAGATGCGGGAACGCCTCAGCAAAGTTCCCAGACAATACGTCCTGCTGAAGGAGGATACGCTGACACCCAGTGGCGAGTAGAAACACGGCACGTTATGATTGCGAACTTAACGTGTTAAGTTGGCCAACTTAACGTGGAGTGTAGGCATTTACTCCGTGGAGTGTTTTTGATTTCATTTTTCATCCATGCCCAAGTTGGACAAACATCTGGCAAAGGGCGCAAATTCTTTTCTCTGACGCATAAAGGCTCCCGCATCTCACGACGCAGGAGCCTGTTGGCGCACCATTTTATTAACTTCAAAAAACCATTTTATTGCTTTACGATTTCGTAGTTCTTCACGCCGCATTCCTTCATGATGCTCTTGATGCGGTCGATGTGCTTCTGCGGAGTGCCCTTGCAGACGTTGATGCGGACATGATGGTCTTTGCGGTTGACTGCCTCCTTCAGATGGATGCGGATGTTCTCCCATTGACCAGTCCACGAGGTGTAGATGTAGTCGTGCCAGTCATAGCTCTCCTTGATGCCCTTGCTCTTCCAGATGGTGACAGGCTGGTAGGCTCCCTTGGGCACAGTGCCCGTCAGCAGGATGGTCAGTTCGGGATTGACGTTGCCCTTCACATCGGCGGGTATCTGCACGGGCTTGGTGACGAGGTTGATAGTCCTCGTACTCATGTCTAGCTCTACCTTCTTCGCGATGGAGGCTGGCTTGTCGAGCAGTTCATGGATGTCATGCTCTGTGCCGTCAATCTTTATCTTGACCCCGTTTGGCCTCAAGGAGGGGGAATGTCGTACCAGAGCATCTTCTCTAAAGGAGTCCCCAAAAGCATTCACCACCCACGAGCCTCGTGTCCAGGTCACGAAAAAGGCTTCCCCATCCTTTGACAAACTGATGAGCTTCTCATTGGCAATTGCCAAACTATCCGCTATTTCTTCAGCGGTTTTCCTTGATGAAATGGCATGGTAAGCTGCAAAGGACAGTCCACAGAGGAAGGCGGTGGCGATGAAGATGGCGGCAGTCTTCCAAAGTGAAGAAGCAAAGCTCGGGCGCAGCACTCTTCTCTCTTCACTCTTCACTTCTTTAGGCTGGAGCATGTCGAAGGTTCCGCGAAGCTCCTCATAATATGCCTTACACTCAGGGCAAATCTTCATGTGCTCGCTCAGTTGGGCCTGAGTCTGCATGTCGATAGTCTTGTCGAAAAGGTCGGCAACCTTTTCCTTGAATTCATTGCACTTCATAATCTTTTTCCTTTCTAATCGTTGTTAATTGTTTTGTTTCATGCCCCGACGGAGCTTCTCCAGTCCGTAGAGGAAGCGGGATTTGACCGTCGGGAGCGGTAGGGAGAGGATTTCGGCAACTTGGGCAAAGCTGTTGTCGCCGTAGATGCGGAGGCGGATGACCTCGGCCTGTTCGTCGGGTATCTCCTTCAGCAGAAGGGCGATGCGTTTGTAGTCGTCCTCGTTTTGTTTGTCGGGAACGGTGTCGGCCACATCGACTCTTGTGTCAAGGGGAACGGTCTTGATGCGGTTGGCATTTGTCTGCCACTTGGTGCAGACGTTCGCAAGCGTCCGAAACAAATAGCTCGGCAGGTCGTTTATCTGTCCGCTCTCTTTGTTGGAGAGCCTCGCGTGCAGTTTCAGGAACGTCTCTTGCAAAACGTCTTCCGCGTCATCGCTGCAAGCCATCCTGTAGCAGGCGTACCTCAGCAGTCGCGGCCGCTCAGCCTTGAACACTTCTGCGAGTTCATCTTTGGAGATGTCATTGGGTTTCTTCATCTTTAACCTTTTAACCTTTTCACTTTTTTTAGATGCATCTACTATTAAGACCCAAAAGTAAGCAAAAAGATTTAACCAGCGGCAACTTTTTGCAAGAAAAAGAAACTTCGCCTGCATTATGCGAACAATGTCCCATCATCATACTTCTCTCTATACCTTATATTAATATAGTTGAACAGATAAGCTTCGAAAATTATTGAGCATTGAACATTGAGCATTAATGTTTTTTTCGTATCTTTGCACTGAACAATCATCAAACAACAACTATGGAACTCATATATCTTCTGTATCTCATCATCGGCATCGCCTTGGGAGCGGTTGCTGTTTTTTTTGCCATGCGGTCGCAAGTGCAGGCAGGCAAGGAACGTATCGCCCTGACCGAACAGCAGAAACAGCAGGAAGGAGATGCGCTCCGCCAGCAGATGCGCGACCAGCAGGAAACGTTCCGGCAGCAGATGCAAGCGATGCAGGAGTCGCAGCAGCAACAGGTGCGTGAGCAACGCGAATCCCTTCAGCAGCAACTGCGTACTCAGCAGGAAGCCCAACAGCAGCAGATGCAGCAGCAAAAGGAGCAAATGGCGCAACAGATGGCTTTGCTGCGCGAACAGATGAGCACCACTTCCGAGCGCGTCCTCAAGGAGCGTGCGGCAGAGCTCTCGGCCGTCAACAGCGAACAGCTCTCGAAGATACTCAATCCCCTCCAGCAGAACCTCCAGCTGATGCGGACGCAGACGGAGAAGATGCAGAAGGACCACGACGACTCGCTGCGCGAACTGAAGACTGCCATACAGGTCAACATGGAGCGTGAGCGGGCAATGGGCGAGCAGACGGAACGCCTGGCTCAGGCACTCACGGGGCAGAACAAGATACAGGGCAACTTCGGCGAACTCAAGCTGACACAGATACTGGAGCAGATGGAACTGGAGCGCGGCTTGCAATACGACACGCAGGAGACGATGCGCGACGAGCAGGGACGCACCATCACGAGCGACGAAGGCCGACGCATGGTGCCCGATGCCGTACTGCATTTCCCCGACGGGCGCGACGTCATCATCGACAGCAAGATGTCCTTCACGGCCTTCGTAGATTACATGAATGCTGAGGACGAGACTGAGCGCGAGGCAGCCCTCCGTCGCCACCTTGCCAGCATGAGGCAGCACGTCCGCGAACTCGCTCAGAAGCAATACTTCCGTTATGCCAAGAGCGACAAGGGCAGGCTCGACTTCGTGCTGATGTACGTCTTTCAGGAGAGCGCCCTGCAACTCGCCCTGCAAAGCGACACGACGCTCTGGAAGGAAGCCTACGACCAAGGCGTCGTCATCTCAGGCAGTCAGTCGCTCTACATGACCCTTCGCGTGCTCGAACTCACATGGAAGCAGACACGGCAGGTGGAGAACCAGGAGAAGATGATGCAATGCGCCAACACCCTCGTGGAGCGCGTACAGCTCTTTGCCGAGCGCTTTGCTCGCGTCGGCGAAATGCTCGACAAGACACGTCGCAGCTTCGACGACCTCAACACCGTCACAGCCCCCTCCGGCCCCAGCATCACCACCGCCGCCCGCAACCTCCTCCGCTTCGGTGCACAGGAGAACAAGAAGAAGAAATCCTTGGGCTCGTCCTCGCTCTTCGAAGACAAAGAGGAAGGCAACGCCCCAGTTCTGCCATTGGAAGAATGATATAAAACAAACACACATAGACGTGAGAAAGATGATATGACAAACGATAAAGGACAAATACTATTATATCAGACTCCCGATGGTGAGTCGCGCATTGAGGTGAGGCTGCAAGGGGAGACCGTGTGGCTGAGCCTTGACCAAATGGCAGAGCTGTTCCAGCGCAACAAATCCACCATCTCCCGACACATCAAGAATGTGTTTGAGGAAGGGGAACTACAGCCAGATACAACTGTTGCATTTTTTGCAACAGTTCAAATGGAGGGTAAAAGGAAGGTGGAGCGTGACATCGCTTACTACAACCTCGATATGATTATCAGCGTCGGCTATCGCGTGCATTCCTATCGTGGCGTGCAGTTCCGCATGTGGGCGACAAAGGTTCTGAAGGAATACATCGTGAAAGGCTTTGCCCTTAACGATGACTTGCTGAAACGTGCAGGCGGCGGCAACTATTTCGACGAACTGTTGGCCCGCATTCGAGACATCCGCTCATCGGAAAAGGTATTCTACAGGAAGGTGCTCGAAATCTATGCACTCAGCATTGACTACGACCCTCGCGTGGAGATGACGCAGGAGTTTTTCAAGACCGTGCAGAACAAGATGCACTTTTCCGTGCATGGGCATACAGCGGCTGAGATTATCTACGAAAGGGCTGATGCGCAAAAGGACTTCATGGGGCTGACCACCTGGACAGGTGCGATGCCCAAAAGAACTGACGCGGAGATTGCAAAGAACTATCTGTCGCAGGAAGAGGTCACAACACTCAACCGCATCGTCAGCCTGTACCTCGACTTCGCCGAACTCCAAGGCATCTCAAGGAAAGATATTCTGACTCATGCCGGACGTGTCTCTGCCCAGTTGGCGAAAGCAAAAGCCGATGCAGAGTACGACAAATTCAAGGAGAGGACAAAGAACGACCTGTCGGCCGTCGAGATTCACTTCCTTGAGCAGTTTGAAAGGGAGCAGAAGAAGCTGACGAACAAGAGAGACAATAAATAAACCACATCAGATTTGGAAAATGAGATAGAGAGACGTGATGGGTTAATAAACCTCTTGCAACAAACTGACGAAGATATTTAACCACGAACCAGCACGAATTACACGAATCTCGTCTTTACCTTTTCTAAGGGCGTAGCCAATTCGTGTAATTCGTGCAATTCGTGGTTTATATATTATTGATGTCTTCTGTCAAATGGGACGTGCTCTCCGTCAGAAGTGCTTTAGCTGCATGAGGAGCAGGACGGGACTTCCCTTGATGTCGAGTTGCTTTATGAAGGCCAGTGTCTCGTCGTCTAGTTCGTACGTCTCTGGGTGCGAGGCGTAGTATTTCATCTGGGCGGGCGTATGGAACGAGATGAGGGTGCCGTCTTCCGCAAGTGCCTTTGCTGAGGTTAGGCAAAGGCCTCGCAGCTTAAACTTATACTGGTCGATTCTCCAAGCCCAACAATTATGGCCAGAGACGCGGTCATGGACGAGACAAGTATACATGTTGCTGTGAGTCCATTTGAACGTGCTGTCTGTTTCTTCCTCAATCCTGATATCGTAATGTTGCTTATAGCGGCGCAACAAGAAGTCGGGTGAGACGAGCAGCGACTGGTCGATTCCGGGTTCGGGAATAAAGAAGTTCTCGGTGGCAAGCACGCGCTGGGACTTCGTAAGGGTGGAGTCGAAAGCCACAGAGCATATACCGACGCTATCGGCGCGCACTAGATAGCGGGCAAAGGCTCCTTCGGGCGTCACTTGCCAAATGGTGTCGGAGTATTCGGCAGCATAGAAGAGTTCGTTGCCAGAACTGACGAGCGCGGCCTCCAATTCGCAGTTGTAAACCGGCGAGGGACGGGAGAGGCAGAAGCCCCCGGGCAAAAGTTCCTTGTTGTAAATCGTAAGCTGCGGAGCAAAATCATGTAACGGCGGACGCTCATTGCTGACCAGATGATTCTGCGTATAGCCCATGATGTTGGCATAATCATAATAGGTTACTTCGTGACGCAGCAGGTTGCCTTCGTAGTCGTAGGAAAGGAGGTCGCCCCAACAATCTCTCCATCTTTCCCAATACATCAGGCTTATCTCCTTTGCCTCTCGGTTCACAGCCATAGCGACCATGTCCTTGT
>CADCCR010000002.1 GCA_902799985.1 uncultured Bacteroidales bacterium
ACCAGTACATCATGTTCGGCGATGCCATCAACGACAATGCCCGTGCCAACGAAGCCATACAGAAGAAGCAGGACATAGCTGCCGGCCGAGTGGCAAAGAGCAACGCCCTCTTCAGGTACCTCGAAAAACTGCCAGAAGAATTCACCCGAGAAGACTTGAAGAACATGCTGGAAGCGGATGGCAAGTCGGCAGACAGTTCCCGCATGATAATTACTCGCATGATTTCCAGCGAGATAATCATGAAAACCGCCACCGGCTTTAAGAAGCTGATAGAATAGCGCAACAAGCGCAACAAAGAAAAAAAAGAGAAGAGAGGTTTAATTCAAAATTTATAAAATCAAAATTCAAAATTAAGGCTACGCCTTCAATCAATTCAAAATTAATAAATTCAAAATTCAAAATTAAGGCTACGCCATCAGTTAATTCAAAATTCAAAATTAATAAATTCAAAATTAAGGCTACGCCATCAATTAATTCAAAATTCTTGGATTCTTTAGAACCCTCCGCCTGCGCCTGAGCACCTACTGGAGCGCAAGAACCGCCTGCGCCTGAGCACCAACTGGAGCGCAAGAAGGCGCGCTTTTAATGCGCGGAACAAAATTAGGGCTGCTGCATAAACTATCGTCTTTTATCTTCTTCTATCTTCCTCTATCTCCTTTCTACATACAAAGCCGCCTGTCGGTGAAGATTGGCGGCTTTGCAACTCATCTTTTTTAGGTATTTTCTTGCGATAGCGCTGGCTGGCGTTTGTTGTCTGATGTTTTTTTCGTATCTTTGCAAAGCAAAGTGTCAAAAAGGACGTGAAACGATGACATTAAGAGAACTCAATAAAGGGGAGTCGGCCACTATCCTGAAGGTTGGGGGCGAAGGGGCTCTCCGACAACATTTCCTCGACATGGGCGTGATACCGGGCACACAGGTCACGGTGCAGAAGTTCGCGCCTCTGGGCGACCCGATGGAACTGCGCATCCATGGCTACGAGCTGACGCTGAGGCTCGCCGATGCGGAGAAGATAGAGGTGGAAGCCACCTCGAGACCCCCTCTTACTCCCCCTCTATGGGGAGAACATCAGCCGAAGAAAGCCTCCCCTTTAAGGGGAGGTTTGGAAGGGTCTGGAGGTTTGGAAGGGTCTGGTAATGGTATGCTTGAACATCCTGGCTTCGGCGAGGAGGGCCGCTACCATGATGAGGATGCGTTCCACCCTGCTTCGGCGGCGATAAAGGGTCCGCTGACGTTTGCTCTGGTCGGCAATCAGAACAGCGGTAAGACGACGCTCTTCAACCAGCTGACGGGCAGCAAGCAGCATGTCGGCAACTTCCCGGGGGTGACCATCGACCGCAAGGACGGCATCATCAAGGGTCATCCCGATGCCACCGTCACCGACCTGCCGGGCATCTACAGCCTCAGTCCCTACACGAGCGAGGAGGTGATAAGCCGCCTGTTCATCCTTGGCAGCCATCCCAGCGGCATCATCAACATTGTGGATGCCACGAACATCGAGCGCAACCTGTACCTGACCATGCAGCTGATGGAGCTGGGCATCCCCATGGTGCTGGCCCTGAACATGATGGACGAGGTGAGGGGCAATGGCGGCACCGTGCGCATCAATCGCATGGAGCAGATGCTGGGCATCCCGGTCGTGCCCATCAGCGCCATGAAGAACGAGGGCGTGGACGAGGTGGTGAGCCATGCCATCCATGTGGCCCGCTACAATGAGGGTCCTGCGCGACAGGACTTCTGCAGTCCGACGGAGCACGGGGGTGCCGTGCATCGCTGTCTGCATGCCATCATGCATTTCATCGAGGACCATGCCCAGGCCGCCGGCATACCTGTTCGCTTCGCGGCAAGCAAGCTGATAGAGGGTGACCATCTGGTGGCGGAGGCGCTGCAACTGACGCAGAATGAGCGGGAGACGGTAGAGCACATCATCTGTCAGATGGAAGAGGAGCGCGGGCTGGACCGCCAGGCTGCGATGGCCGACATGCGCTTCCACTTCATCCTTGGGGTGAGCCAGCATTGTGTGGTCCACCCGGAGGAGAGCAGCGAGCACCGTCGGAGCGTCCGCATCGACAAGGTGCTGACGGGCCGCTACACGGCGATTCCCTCCTTCCTGCTCATCATGGCGGCTGTCTTCTACCTCACCTTCAACACGATAGGCGGCTGGCTGCAGGATGTCTTCCAGGAGGGTATCGACCGCTTCACGGAGCTCTCCGACGCTCTGCTCACGCAGTGGGACATAGCGCCGCCCATCCATTCGCTTATCATCGACGGCATCTATTCGGGCGTGGGCACGGTGCTGGTGTTCCTGCCGCTCATCGTCTGCCTGTTCTTCTTCCTGAGCATGCTGGAGGACACGGGCTACATGGCTCGCATCGCCTTCGTGATGGACCGGCTGCTCAGAGGTCTCGGTCTGTCGGGACGAAGCATCGTGCCGCTGCTCATCGGCTTCGGCTGTTCGGTGCCGAGCATCATGGCCAGCCGCACGCTGCCCAGCGAGCGCGACCGCCGACTGACCATTCTGCTCACACCCTTCATGTCGTGCACGGCCAAGATACCTATCTATGCCTTCTTTGCGGCAGCGTTCTTCCCCGAGCAAGCGACATGGGTGATGATGTCGCTCTATGTGCTGGGCATCCTGACGGGCATCGTGGTGGCGCTCTTCCTGAAGCGCACTCTGTTCCGAGGCGAAGCGGTGCCGTTCGTGATGGAGCTGCCCAACTACCGCATGCCGGTGCCGATGAATGTCTGGCACTTGCTGTGGGACAAGGCGAAGGACTTCCTGACACGCGCCTTCACCGTCATCTTCCTGGCCAGCATCCTCGTATGGCTGTTGCAGACCTTCGACTTCCATCTGCAGATGGTGCCGGAGGGCGAGGCTTCGCGCAGCATGCTGGCACAGCTGTCGAGCCTGGTGGCTCCTCTGTTCGAGCCGTTGGGCTGCGGCGACTGGCGCATCGTCACCGCTCTGGTTTGCGGCTTGCTGGCGAAGGAGGTGGTGGTGAGCACCCTCAGCACGCTCTTTGCCGGTGTGGCGATTACCAGCGTCTTCGACCCGAGCGTAGCCTATACGCTGCTGGTCTTCTGCCTGCTCTACACCCCCTGCATGGCAACGATGGCAACAGTCCGCCGCGAGCTTGGAACCCGCTGGATGCTGTTCATCATGGTGGGGCAATGCACCATAGCATGGATTGTGGCGCTCGTCGTACACCTCATAGCTACGCTGTGAAAAAATGAAAGAATGAAAAAATGAAAGAATGAAAAAAGAGTGAAGAGTGAAGAGTGAAGAACGAAGAACGAAGAGTGAAGAGTGAAGAGTGAAGAATCAAAGTTACATTCTGAGTGAAGAAGCAAGGGACGCCAATCAATTATGAATTGCCAAGGGCGTAGCCTAATTATGAATTATGAATTAAGAATTATGAATTGTCAAGGGCGTAGCCTAATTATGAATTATGAATTATGAATTATGAATTAAGAATTAAGAATTAAGTACTATGAATACACAAAGCATTATCCTTTTGGCTGCGATTGTTGTTGTGGCAGCCTTCGTGCTCTACCGCTATCTGCGCAGTGATAACAAATGCAGTTGCTGCGATGGTTGCAATAAGGACTGCTGCTCGACGCACATCCTGCTGTTGCTGCTGATGCCGATAGGCACGCTGACGGCCCTTGCACAGGGTGTCGATGGCACTACCAGCGCATCGGCGCTGCAGGCGGAGGTTCGTTCCACGAAGCAGATTCTGGCCTACAGCAACGACAGCACACGCAATGTATATCGCATCCCGGCCATCGCCAAGAACAAGAAAGGCGAGCTGATTGCCATCTACGACTACCGCCTCTGCGGCTTCGACATCGGCTTCGGCGAGGTTGACGAGGTGATGCGCATCTCGAAGAACAACGGCAGGAAGTGGTCGGACGAGACGCTGATTGCCGATGGTGTGGGAGGCGAAGAGAATGTGTTTGGCGTAGGCTTCGGCGACCCGGCTCTCTGTCTGGACCGCGAGAGTGGCAGAGGTGTGCTCATCACCGTCAGCGGCAGGTGCATCTACGGCTATGCCAAAGCCGATTACCGTCCGTTCATCGCAAGGCAGGTGACGACGGATGGCGGTCACACCTGGAGCGAGCCGGAGGACATCACCCAGCAGTTCTGGGGCAAGGCTGGCTCGATGTTCCAGCAGAAGGAGACGGACGACGGCAGCGGCGTCTTTGCCTGGGCGGGCTTCTTCGGCAGCGGCAAGATACTGCAGAGCCGCCTGACGAAGGTCGGCAACTACTATCGTCTCTATGCCTCGTTGCTGATGAAAGGCACAGGGCTGAAAGGCGCTTACGTGGTCTATAGCGACGACATGGGCATGACGTGGCAGCTGCTGGGCGGCGACCCGTCGTTCCAGCCTGCTCCCGACAGCGATGAGCCGAAGGTGGAGGAACTGCCTTCGGGACAGATTGTGCTGAGCGGCAGGAAGTGGTACGGTCGCACCTTCAACGTCTGGACCTTTGCCGAAGGCAGCACCACGGCAGGCAAGTGGGACACGCCCGTCAACAGCCACGACGTGCCGACGGGCATCAAGGTGGGTGCCAACAGCTGCAATGGCGAGATACTCATCGTCGCGGGTCGCAGCACCACAACCGGCAAACGCGTTCACGTTGCCCTCCAAAGTCTGCCGAAGGCTGATACGCGCGCCGACGTGAGCATCTTCTACAAGGTGCTCGAGGATGACAAGAGGTACACCTCAACCACCTTTGCCGAGGGCTGGAAGCTGGGACTGCAAGTCACCGACCAGCGTTCGGCCTATTCCACCATGTGCCAGCAGAAGGACGGCCGCATCGCTTTCTTCTACGAGGAGGAGCCTTATATATATAATATGGTATATGTGCCTCTGACCTTGAAGCAAGCCACAAACGGGGAGGTGAAGTAGACGCAAAGACAAAACGCCCGTTAATGTCAAATTGTTACAGAAAAGTGTCAAACTATTATTACACGAACATGTAATAAAGCGTAACTTTGCACCAGAAGAAATGTTATTTGGTGCAAAACATGAGATTATTCGAGTGCAAAACGGCCCTGCTGGCCATCGTGCTTACTGCAGTTCTTGGAGCTGGTGCGCAGGCTCCCTATTCCTGTAGCGAATTCCTGCAACCGAGCAAGAAGTGGCGCCCCATTCCCCTCTGGTTCTGGAACAACACCTCGATACAAGAGGGGGAGATGGAGAACCAATTCGGTAACATGATAGACAGCGACCTCTACGGCGGTTGTGCCATCCTGCCGTATGGCGGCAATTTCCGTCCTGCCTATCTGAGCGAAGAGTATTTCCGTCTGTATGGCCGCGTGGTGGAGATGGCACGGGAGAAGGGCGTGCAGATGTCGCTCTACGACGAGTATGGATTCCCGAGCGGCAGCATGGGCTACACCTTCGGCAATGGCGTCGCGCGCTTCAGGAACAACCATCCGGGCATGACCATCAAGCGACTCGACAAGACTGAGCGCACAGCCTACCCCCTGAAGAAGTACACGCTGGACCTCAGCACCATCGCGGGCACGGTGGTGGCAGTGGCGGCATATAGTCCGATGAAGGAGACAGCGGTCAGCCTGCGACCTTTCATCACGAACGGCAAAGTGGTGTGGACGCCTCCCACAGGTTACGGCCAGTGGAAGATAATGGTATTCAGCTGCGTTGACTCGGGCGACCCGAATGTGGACTATATGAATCCCGATGCCGTGAAGCTTTTCATCGAGGATACGCACGAACAATACTACAAGCATTTCCCCGAAGCCTTCGGTACAACGATAACCAGCACTTTCTTCGACGAGCCGACCACCTATCGGGGCGACGGGCGCATGTGGACGGAGGGCTTCAACCAACGCTTCGAGCAGATGTATGGCTTTGCCCCCGACAGCCTCTACCCTGCCCTTTGGTACAGTCTGGGCGAACAGACCGCTGCTGCCCGCTGCCAACTCTTCAGCACCAGAGCCACGCTCTATGCCGAAGGGTTCATGAAGACGCTGGCAGAGTGGGCCGAGGCACATGGCATCAAGTCAACAGGCCATCAGGACCAGGAAGAGGTGCTCAATGCCACTTGTGTGAGCGGCGACCTGATGCTCGACGGCAAGTACATGCATGCACCCGGCATCGACCGCATCGGCGGAGCACAGCCCACCGAGAATCTGTACAAGGTGGTGTCCTCGTCGGCCAACAACTGGGACCACGACGAAGTGATGAGCGAAACCTACGGTGCCATGGGGAACATCTCGGTGGACTACATGTATCAGATAGCCATCGAGCAGTATACCAAGGGCATCAACAACCTCATCCCGCATGCTGTGTGGTACAACACGGGAGATGTCACCTATCTGCCCGAACTGTCATGGCGCAATCCTATCTATAACAGTCGTCTTGCAGACTTCAACACCTTCCTGGCTCGCATGAAGTACATGCTGTGCCGCCCGGGGCAGCATGTGGCCGACATCGCTGTGCTTTATCCCATTCAGACGCTGATGGGCGGCACCTACCTCGACGGTCCCAAAGGGTACTATCATGGCAGCGTGGACATAGCCGGACTGGACTACGACCAGGTGTCGCGACTGCTGACAGACGAACTGGGACGGGACTTCACCTACCTCCATCCCGAGGTGCTCGACGACCGCTGCAGCGTGGGCAGCGACGGCACTCTGACGATGAGCAATCGCGTGAACACAGAGCACTTCCATACCATCATCCTGCCAAGCGTCAGAGTCATCTCCATCAGCAACCTCAGGAAGATTGAACAGGCATGGGAGGCAGGAGCTCTGGTCATCTTCACCACCCAGACCCCGTCGCAGACAGCCGACGGCCATGCCACGAATGAGGAAATCCAGTCGGTGGTGGCCCGCATGTTGGAGTCGGGAGAAGGTAAGGGAAGGGCTGTGGTGGTCGGCCAGCCAAGCAGGGAGAGTCTGCAACAGGCATTGAGCACGGAAAGCGACAGAGCCGACGTCGTGACAGAAGGTGGCCTGCATGCGCTGAACTATATCCACAAGATAATCGACGGACACCATGTCTATCTCTTCGGCAACATCGACGGCAACATGACCTCCAGCACCATCTCCCTCCAGGATGACATCAGCGAGGCCTACCTCCTCTACCCAAAGACTGGCACAATAGAACAGGCAAAGCTAAGGCACGAGGATGGCCGGACGAAACTGGATGCGACGCTTTTCCCGACAGATTGCTTCTTCCTCGTAGAAGCCGATGCCATGAGTGGCTCGTTCGACGACTGGGAGCATCCGGAACTGAACGATGGCATGAGCTACAATATCGAGATGAAGGTGAGGGTGGCAAAACAATCGGCAGGCATCTGCTTTGCGGCAAAGGACAGGGACAACTACTATATGCTGCAGGTCAATCTGGAGCAGGACGGTAATCCTCGCCTGCGCCCCCACCAGTGGCTGGGCGGCGGAGTGACGCTGCTGGGCGACTTCAGCATAGCGCCGTTTGTGCAACCCCAAGTGGGCAAGGCGTTCAAGCTCAGAATTGAAGTCAGCAACAGCCGCATGGCTACAACATACATCGACGGGGTGATGGTGGACAAGCGCTATGGGGAGTTCAACTATGGCATGATAGGATTCCGGGAAGACCATAACAACGGCAGCATAGAGGCAGCCTACTTCGACGACATCGTCATCACCGATGCAGATGGGGAGGAGCTGTACAGGCAAAACTTCAGCAAGCCTGGCATCTTCTCGGCCGGCGTCGTCACTTCGGGATGGCTCTATGTGGAAGGCACGATGGCAGGGGCTGTCTATGCTTGGCAGCAAGACTACAAGGAACCTGCCACAGCCGTCTTCGCTCCGACAGCCGATGGGGCGGGCCTCCTGTTCGACCTCAGAGGAATGCAGGTTGGGAAAGCACAGACGGGGAATATCTACATCAAGAATGGAAAGAAATTACTCATGATTGGACAATAAACAATATCTTATCAACACTTAAACAAATCAGGTATGAAAAAGAAACTCCTCTTCCTGTTGTGTGCAATGATGGCACATACAGGCGTCTTTGCTGACTTGCAGCAGGACTCAGCAGGCAACTACCTCATCGGTAATGCCAACGATCTACTCGAGTTCAGCCTTTTCGTAAGAAGCGGCAATACGTCGGCTAATGCCAAGCTGACGGCGGACATCGACATGACTGGCGTGAACGACTTAATCCCCATCGGCTTCTTTTCCGACGAAGGCAACCACGTCGATTTGCCCTATCATGGTGTGTTCAACGGTGCAGGGCATGTCATTAAGAATCTGTCCATCACGATGGACGACAGCTACGAGGTTGGTCTGATAGGCCGCGGCGTAAACTGTACGGTCAAGAACCTGGGCATTGACGGAGCCAAGATGGTATCGGAGGCGAATGTCCGTACCGGTGTCATCGGAGGCGAACTGGCTAACTGCATCGTGGAGAACTGCTACGTGATTGGCGACATCGAAATCGTCACCGAACACGAGCAGCGAGGTGCCATCGCAGCAGAGGCACACGGCACAACATCCTTCACCAACTGCTACACTACCTACGAGATGCTGACATCGAACATCGGCGGTGCCATGAACAACTGCTACGAAGGTGAAGAAGTGGAGTACATGCAGCCTGGCGAGCTGTGCTTCCTGCTCAATGGCGACCAAAGCCACATCGTATGGTATCAGACCATCGGCCAAGATGCCTATCCCACGCAGGACCCGACGCATGCACAAGTCTATGCTCATGGTAAGTTGAACTGCGACGGAACCCCAGCGGGTGCAGTCGTATACAACAACGATGAGACAGGCAGCGCACAGATTCAGCACGACTTCGACGAGGACGGATACTGCTCCTATTGCGGAACAGACGAAGGAAAGATGTACCCCACCGAAGACGGTTGGTACGAGATAAGCACCTTTGCCCAGCTCCGCTACTTCCAGCGCATCGTCAATAGCGGCGCAACCGGCAGCAAGGGCCGACTGATGAACGACATCGATATGGAAAACAGATATTTTGAACCTATCGGCTACCACAATGACTCGGGTTCATCAACTGACTTCCGCGGAACATTCGACGGACAAGGACACACCCTCTTCAATCTCTACATAGATGTGACAGACGGACAAGAAGCAGGCTTGTTCGGCCGCATCAGCGGCGGTGGCACAATCAAGAATTTCGGTGTCATCAATGCAGTCATCACCAACAGGGCAGGCATCCGTGCAGGTGTGCTTGCCGGCGAAATACATGCTTGCAACGTCAGCTATTGCTTCACTGGCGGCAGCATCGAAATCAACACAGACCACCAACAGAAAGGTGGCATCTCGGGCGAAGCAGCAGCCTCCAACCTGAGCAACTGCTACACCACCTATGATGTGCTGACGAATGCGGCAGGCAGCGTCAATAACTGCTTCTGGGGAACAATAGCCCAGGAGAATGCAGAAACCGGTGCACTGTGCTATATGCTGAATGGAAACAGCTTCTTCAACCCTGCTTGGTATCAGACATTGGAAGAAGACGAATGTCCTGTGTTGGACAGCACTCATGGACTGGTCTATCCTACCGGCGAGGATTCTTATGCCTGTGCCGTGACCGACGAGGACTTCAACGAAATGGTGGATAACGTCATCACAGCCGAAACAAAATCCTACAGGGCAAAGATAGCCACAAAGGAGCTGACAGAAAGCTATGTTGCCAGTCTGGCAGAGCTGGTGGGCACATCCTACGAGCAGTTCATCGAGAAATACAACGCGCTCTCCGAGCTTCGTGCGCAGATAGCCGAGTCGGAACAAGCCTATGCCAGCTACATAGAGAAGCTGAACCAAATCAAGGCCTACCTTGAGGAGAACCCCGGTCTGGTGGGCGTTGACATGGATATACTGAACACCTACCTTTTTGAAGAAAAAGCAGCAGACGAGACTTATCCCAACGGCACATCGCTGAGCATCCTGAAAAGCCTCACGCTCAATGCCGAAGAAGTGCAGGAGGAGACAGCATTCGCCGGCAAGCTGCTCGACAATGCCATCGAGCGCTGCTATCAGGCTGGCAGTGAAATATCCTCCCTTCTCGTCAATGCCGACTTCACCCAGCCAAATGCCCAAGGCTGGACTTATGCCATGGGAGCCTATGACGGAGGAGCATCAGCAGCTGGTGAGAAGAACGTCATCACCACCCAGAACCAGCAGATGGACATCTACCAGACGGTAAAAGACTTGCGTCCGGGCATCTATGAAGTGCGCATCAGCGGATATTCGGAAATCGAAGGAGCCGAGCCTACATGCGCCTACAACTATGGTGCCTTCATCTATGCCAATGGCAACTACAACTACTACCACACACCATATACCGACTTGCTGACGGAGGAGGAGAAGGACACGAACCCCAGCTACTATGGCGAGCGCTATGACGCAGATGGCAACCTGATGGGTTGGGGCCCCAACAGCTGGACCTCGCTCTGCTATGCTTTTGGCATGGGACACTTCGAGAATCGCATCCTGGTGAATGTGACGGAAGGCGAACTGAAGCTGGGTGTGATGAACCTGGGTACCTACAACAAAAACAACGATACGTTCCTGAGCAATACACGCCTCTTCTATCACGGCAGCATCGACCAGGCTGGCGATGCACTTTCCTCGCAGCTGGAGAATATGGTGGAGATAGCGTCTCACATCCTTGCAGATTACTTCCCCGACAATAGCGACTACTATGCTGCTCCCAACTTCTCCGAAGCTCTCAGGGCTGAACTCAATGAAGAGGTGACTCAGGCTGCCCAGGTGACAGCAGGCCAGCAGACCTACGACCTGATATGCCGCATGAGCCAGACATTTATGGACATCTACAAGACGAAGGATGCTTACATCAGGATGATGGCTGTCAGCGAACTTGTTTACGATGCCGTTTGCAGCATCGGAACGTACGATGATATCGTGAACTTCGAGAACACTTATTATTCGCCCATCAATGATGCATTCCTGGAAGGTACCTTCTCGGCAGACGAGGCAAACAAGATAACCGGCGAACTGCTCCAGAGCAATTACTATCTTCAGACCTATGGCGAGGAACCGGAACTGGTGGAAGGCGAGTATGTGTGCTCCACTCCCTACCATCTGGTATGGATTTCGGATCAGGTGAACAGCGGCAGGAACAGAGGCCTCCACTTCGCTTTGGCCAACGACATTGACATGAGCGAGATTGTCAACTTCAGTCCTATCGGCACATACATTGACGGTGGCAAGCAGAACACCTTCAACGGACAGTTCGACGGGCGCTGCCACGTTATTCGCAACCTGAATATTGTTGTTGGGGATGCCACCGAAACTGGCTTCTTCAGTCGTGCCATCAACAGCACCATCAAGAATGTGGGTATTATCAACGCGAATATCATCAACGAAGGCGGTGCACGCGCCGGTGTCCTGGGCGGCGAACTGCATCTGTCGACTATCAGAAACTGCTTCACCGCAGGCGAACTGAATGTGGATACCAGCTACGAACAATGCACGGGCTTTGCCGGCGAAACGGCCAGCTCGAGTGTCATCAACTGCTACACCACGCACCAGCTGTTGACCAATCAGGGTAGCCTGGAGAACTGCTACTCCGCTGCCGATGGGTTGGATGCTGCCAGTGGCGAACTCTGCTACAACCTGAACGCTGGCTCGTTGACTCCTGTCTATTATCAGACGCTCGGAGAGGATGCGTTCCCCGTGCTCGACAACACGCATAGCATGGTCTATCTGGTGGGCGAACAGGCTTGCGACGGCACGCCACTTGGCAACGTCTCGTACTCCAACGATGCTTCGGATTCCCATCGTCAGCCTCATGAGTACGACAAGGATGGCTATTGCGTGAATTGTGGCGCAGACAAGGGAGAAAGCTATGCTGACGAAAAGGGTGTCTATCACCTGACCAACAATTATGGCCTCAGATGGTTCTCGAACCTTGTTAACAGCGGTAAGACGCAGGCGATGGCTGTCCTGGACGTTGATGTCGATATGTCTGGCATCGCGATGCAACCCATCGGGCGCTATTCCGACGACCATGAATTCGACGGGACCAACCGCACCTTCTTTGGCAGTTTCGACGGACAGGGACATGAAATCCGAAACCTCAACATCGTCATCGAGGACCGTCAGGAGGGTGGCCTCTTCGGTCGTGCTGCCGGTAGCGCGCAGATAAAGAACTTCGGTCTGGTCAATCCCACGGTTGTCAACACGCACGCCAGGGGCTGCCGTCTGGGAGCTGTCTGTGGCGAGCTGAACGGGGCTACCATCAGCAACGTCTATATCGTGGGCAACATCACCTTGCAGACCAGCAATGTGCAGCTTTGCAGTTTTGCAGGCGAGGCAGCTCAGGGTAAGATTGTGAACTGCTATGCGCTGAGCGACCTGAGGCTGAGCAACCTGGGCGCACACACCAATTGCTATTCCGGTGACGAGGCAAGGGAAATGGCTCCGACAGGTGAACTCTGCTACAAACTCAACAACGGTGATACCGAGGCTCCCGTCTGGCGCCAGACTCTGAACGAGGACAGCTATCCTGTGCTTCGCGAAGACCACAAGATTGTTTACCTGGAAGATGGCTCCTACACCAATGATAATGAGGATGCTATCGAAACGGTGGAACAGACCGCAACGAGCATTAAGGGTATTTACACCATAACAGGCATGAAGGTTCTGGATGAGCCTCAGAACCTGAAGAAGGGCCTTTACATCATCGATGGCCGAAAGGTGCTTATTCGATAAAAATGAAAGAATGAAAGAATAAAAAGGTGAAAAGAATGATAAATGAAAGAATGAAAATATGAAAATAGGACTGATAGGAATAGGCCTGAAAACGTATTGGACTCAGTACGAGGGCCTATTCCCCAGGCTTTGCGCTTACTCCGACGAGATACATAGCCGGATGGTGGCGATGGGCGGAGAGGTGGTCAACGTCGGTTTCGTGGATTGTCCGGAACGGGCGATGCAAGCGGTGGAAGAGTTCAATCGCGAACGGATTGGATTGCTCTGTGTGTATGTCTCCACCTACGCCCTTTCCTCCACGGTGCTGCCAGTGGCACAGGCAGCGCATTGCCCTGTGCTGCTGCTCAACGTGCAACCCTCCTCCGCCATCGACTACGGGCGCCTCAATGCGATGGGCGACAGGACGTTGATGACTGCCGAATGGCTGGCTAACTGTCAGGCTTGTGCCGTCCCGGAGCTGGCTTCTGTCCTTGCAAGGGCTGGCATACAGTACGATATCCTGACGGGCCATTTGCACGATGAGCAGATGTGGAGAGAGCTGGAGGAGTGGACCAGGGCGGCTGCGGTGGTGGATGGCTTGAGGCAGAACCGTATGGGACTGCTTGGGCATTACTATTGCGGCATGCTCGATGTCTATTCCGACCTTACCCGTCTGTCCGCCACCTTTGGCACTCACTTCGAAATAGTGGAGATGTGCAAGCTGAAGGTCTTGCGAGACCAGGTGACGGCCCAGGATGTGGAGCAGAAGCTCGATGAGTTCCGACAGGCATTCTCCATCGACCCGCTCTGCCCGAAGGACGAGCTGAGGCATGCTGCCGCCACTGCCGTGGCCTTGGACCGTATGGTGGAGCAGTACCGGCTGGGCAGCGTGGCCTATTACTACGAGGGCACTCCCGCAAGCGACTACGAGAACATTATTACCACGTTGATTCCTGCCGGCACGTTGCTCACAGCGCGAGGCATCCCCATGGCCGGCGAGTGCGAGGTGAAGAACGCGCATGCCATGAAGATAATGTCGTTGCTGGGTGCAGGCGGAAACTTCTCTGAGCCGTATGCCATGGACTTCAACGACGATGTTGTGCTGTGGGGACACGATGGCCCAGGGCATTGGAAGATGGCGCAGGATGGGGTGCGGTTGGTGCCTCTGACTGTATTCCACGGCAAGCCCGGACGGGGCATCGGCATACAAATGAGTGTCCGCCAAGGACCAGCCACATTGCTCTCCGTCTGCGAAGGCAAGGACGGTGTCCATCTGCTCGTGGCCGAGGGCGAGAGCGTGGAGGGCGAGACGCTGCACATTGGCAACACCAATAGCCGCTACCGCTTCCCGCTGCATGTCAAGGAATTCATCGAGCGATGGAGCAAGGGCGGTCCCAGCCATCATTGTGCCATTGGCGTGGGGCACGTGGCTTCGCACATCGAGAAGGTGGCGGCCTTGCTCGGTATTCCTGTCATAAGGGTATGCTGAGAAGAATGAAAGAATGAAAAAATGAAAAAATGAAAGAATGAAAAGGTGAAAGAATGAAGAAAGTATATTACGTGGCTGTTCTGATGGCTTGCTGTCTACAAATGTTTGGAGAAAAGCAGAAGTGCGAGATGCATCTTTCCCGGCTGCAAGGGCAGTTCCATAATCCATCGGCAGAGTTCCGCACGACTCCGCTCTGGGTATGGAACACCGATGTCACCACGACCGACATCGACCGCATGCTGCTGGAACTGAAGGAGCAAGGCTTTGGCGGCGCATTGGTGCATCCTCGCCCCGGACTAGTGACGGAATACCTGTCGCCCGAATGGTTCAGCCTTTGGCGTTACGCTTTGCAGAAAGGCAAAGAACTGGGGTTGCTCACGGGCATCTACGACGAGAATTCCTATCCCAGCGGCTTTGCCGGAGGTCATGTCCCGAGTGAGATGCCCGAGTCGTACAACCAGGGGCAGTGTCTGCTGGGCGAACTATGCCATGTGGCTCCTCGGGCTGGCGATTGCTGTCTGTGTGTCCTCCGAAAGGGCGACGAGTTTGTGGATATCACCGACCGCCTTGCCGATTATCAAGGAAAGCAGGGCACCTTCTACGTTTACCGCTTGGGATTCTACGGCAGCAGCAGCTGGACGGCAGGCTTCCCATATGTTGACCTGATGGCCAAGGGCGTGACAGAGAAGTTCATCGACGTTACCATGGGAGCCTACGAGCGAGCGCTTGGAAGTGAGCTGGGCAAGAGTGTCAAGCTGGTCTTCAGCGACGAGCCTAACATAGCCTCGCCAGATGGAAGGCACTGCCGCTGGACCCCCGACCTGTTCTCCACCTTCCAGCAGCTCTGGGGCTACGATCTGCGACCCTGCTGGCCTTTGCTGGGCGAGGAGGTGGGCCCCTGGCAGAAGGTGAGGCACGACTACAACGCCACGCTCCTGCATCTCTTCATCGAGCGATGGAGCAAGCCTTGGCACGATTATGCCGAGCGCAAGAACATGCTCTGGACGGGGCACTACTGGGAACACAACTGGCCCGACCTCTCGCAGGGCCCCGACAATATGGCTATGTATGCATGGCATCAGATGCCGGGCATCGATATGCTCTTCAATCAGTACAACGACGAGGCGTGCCAGGCTCAATTCGGCAACGTGAGAAGCGTGAAAGAGCTCGCCAGCGTGGCCAACCAGATGGGCTGCGTGCGGACACTAAGCGAGACCTATGGCGGAGGTGGATGGGACGAGACGTTCGCTGACTTTAAGCGACTGGGCGACTGGGAGTACGCCCTTGGCGTCAACTTCATGAACCAGCACCTCTGCCACATGACCATCACCGGAGCCCGCAAGTACGACTATCCTCCTGTCTTTACCTCTGTCTCTCCCTGGTGGAAGGACTATGGGATTCTGAACGACTATTTTGCCCGCCTCTCGCTGCTGCTCAGCCAAGGGCAGCAACTTAATGACTGGCTGATACTGGAGCCCACGACAAGCCTGTGGCTGCACTATTCGCAGGTGGCCGGAGGCGAACCGCTCTGGCGCATCGCAAATGCCTTCCAGCAATTCGTGACACGTCTGGAGAAAGCCCAGGTGGAATACGATCTGGGATGCGAGGACATCATCAAGCGGCATGGGCGCGTGGAGAAGAACCGCTTCTGCATCGGCCAGCGCAGCTACTCCACCGTTGTGCTCCCGCCAGAGATGGTCAACCTGGAAGGTTCTACCAAAGCACTCCTGAGCCGGTTCGTGGCTGGTGGCGGAAGGGTGATTGCGATGTCGTGTCCGACGAAAGTGGACGGCACGGATGACAGTACCGTAAGCGAGATGCTGCGCAGTGGCTCTCATGTGCTCATGCCAAAGGATGTAGCCGACGTCATCAGCCTCTCGGGCAGCGAAGCACCCCTGAGCATCAAGTGCAGCGGCTCCCGCGACCTCTATCATCATCGCCGCATGTACAAGGACGCTGAACTGCTCTTCCTTGCCAACTGCTCGCTGACGGACGATGCTACCGTCGAGGTGACGTTGCCCGGCAGATATCTGTACGAGATGGATGCCTTTACCGGCGATATCAGACTTGTGAAGGAGGCTCCGGGGCAGCTCTCAACAGAGACACGCATCGCCCCTGCCGGCAGCTGCATCTATGTGGCTTCGGCACGTGCCATCTTCCCGCAAGCAGCGAAAGCCGAGGCTGCCAGCAAGCCCACCGGCACACTGATGCCTGCCGACGCACTTCGCATCGCCCCCACGCACCCCAATGCCATGAACCTGGACTTCTGCCGCCTGACCATCGGAGGAAAGTCTTTGGGCACAATGTACACACAAAAGGCCAACGGCGCTTTGTGGCGGCACTTCGGGATGGCCGACCCGTGGGAAACGGCTGTACAGTTCAAGCGCGAGATGCTGGAACGCGACACGTTCCATGCCGAACCGATAGACATCATCTACCCCTTCTTTATCGGGAAAGGTACGAGCTTGAAGGGCATGAATGCCATCATCGAGCGCCCCGATGTGTTTCATGTCCTCGTCAATGGGAAGCCTGTCACGACCTATCGCCCGGACAGCCTGCTGGATGTACGGATGGGTGTCTTCTGCCTCGACGAATATGTGCACGAAGGAGCGAACGACATCACCTTGCACCTCGACACGATGCGGATAATGGCCGAGGTGGCACCTGTCATCCTCACGGGCAACTTCTGCCTGTCCGATGCCCTCTACGGCTTCAGCCTGTCGCCTGAACGGCAGCTGGAACTGGGCAGCTGGAAGAAGCAAGGCCGGCAGATGTATGCATGGGGCGTGGACTATCGCCATCGCTTCGAGATAAGCAACCTCGCGCACCACTATCGCGTAGAGCTGGGTGCATGGAACGGCACGGTGGCTGAAGTATGGGTGAACGGCACGAAGGCGGCCATCATCCTGACTCGTCAAACTCCCGACATTACAGCCCATCTGCACAAAGGCAGCAACGAGATTGCCGTCCGCGTCATCGGGTCGCTGAAGAACCTCTATGGCCCGCATTACGTGAACAGCCGTGGCATCATGTCGCCTTGGATGTGGAATGGTGTGGAGACGGAGCGTCCTGGAGCCGACTACGACCTGCTCGATTACGGCATGCAGCAGGACTTCAAACTTATCTATTGAGCTCGCCCTGCAAACATAAGCGTACGTCTGAATATTCCCGCTCTTATATTGTTGTCCGCTAAAGACGGCCCGCAGGCCAACCTTTAGCGGACAATGTTATTAAATAAACGGGAGCATCTGAGTTCTTAATCCCTTGTTATGACGAAGAGTAAATAGTTGTTCGGTCAGCTCAGCGGGAGCTGGTGCGAGTTCTTGACTTCGCCGAGGACGAAGAACGAGTTGAGGGAGCCGATGCAGTCGAGGTCGCCAAGGATGCGAAGCACGAATTCCTGGTAGGCCTTCATGTCGGAGACGTAGATTTTGAGCATGAAATCGTAGTCGCCGCTGATGTTGTAGCACTCCACAATCTCGGGGATTTGCTGCACAGCCTGTATGATGCGCTGTGCATTCTCGTAGCTGTGCTGCTTCATGCGCAGGTTGCAGAAGGCGATGAAGCCGCGGTTTATCTTCTCTGCGTCGAGCACCGCCATGTATTTCTTGATGAAGCCCTCTCGCTCCAAGCGTTTCACGCGCTCGAAGGTTGGCGTGGGCGAGAGGTGAATCTTAGCGGCAAGTTCCTTGTTTGTCAGTCGGGAATCGTCCTGAAGAAGGCTCAGGATGCGCAGGTCTGTTGCGTCGAGAGTACTCATATCTAATTCAAAATTAATAAATTCAAAATTCAAAATTAAGGGGCGCTCCGTGGGGAAGAATTATTTTCCTGCTGGAGCGGGTGCTTGTGCCTCGTGGCAGGTGGTTTTATTCTGTTTGCGGTGCAAAGTTAGAAATTATTTCTGAATTATCGATTCTTCTTGGAAGATTTTTAATGTTGCCGTAACTTTGCACCGTCAAACAACAGTAAAAAGCAACTCTTAAACAGTAAACTACAGGAAAAGACGAACAGACATTGCACCTATATATTATAATAATGTAGGTCAGACACCATGTCAACTTGAATTACATGCCAAGTCATTTTGAATTTTGAATTTAGTAATTTTGAATTATACGCTATGAGTACACAGAAACAACACCTCGAGACGATTGCCCTGCATGCAGGACAAGTTGCCGACCCCACTACAGATGCTTGTGCCGTGCCTATCTATCAGACCACAAGCTACGTGTTCCACAACTCGCAGCACGCCGCGGACCGCTTCGGCCTTCGCGATGCCGGAAACATCTACGGACGCCTGACCAACTCCACACAGGGCGTGCTGGAGGAGCGCATCGCTGCCCTCGAAGGCGGTGTAGCAGCACTCGCCGTCGCCTCCGGAGCCGCGGCTATCACCTACGCGCTGCAGAACATCGTGCAGGCTGGCGACCACATCGTGGCGGCCGACAACCTGTACGGCGGCTCGTACAACCTCATCACGCATACCCTTGCCACACAGGGCATTGCGAACACCATCGTGCCGGTGAACGACCTCCAGGCTTTGGAAGCGGCCATCCGACCCAATACGAAAGTCATCTATGCCGAGACGCTGGGCAACCCCAACAGCGACGTCCTGAACCTGGAAGGCGTGGCAGAAGTGGCGCATCGGCACGGCATCGTCTTCATCGTCGATAACACCTTCGCCCCGCTCCTCATTCGGCCCTTGGAACATGGGGCAGACATCGTGGTCCACTCGGCCACGAAGTTCATCGGGGGCCACGGCTCGTCGCTGGGCGGAGTCATCGTCGATGGCGGCAAGTTCGACTGGAAAGCCAACGCCGACCGCTACCCTTCCATTGCCAAGCCCGATGCCTCGTACCACGGAGCCGTGTTTGCCGACGTGGCCGGAGCTGCAGCCTTCGTGACCCGCATCCGTGCCGTCATTCTGCGCGACACAGGCGCTGCCATCTCGCCCTTCAATGCCTGGATTCTCTTGCAAGGCGTCGAGTCGCTGCCCCTCCGCATCGAGCGGCACACGGAGAACGCGCTGAAGGTGGTGGAGTACCTTTCGAAGCACCCGCTCGTCGCGAAGGTGAACCATCCGTCCCTCGCGTCGCATCCCGACCATGTGCTCTACGAGAAGTACTTCCCCCAAGGCGCTGCCAGCATCTTCACCTTCGAGATAAAGGGCGGGGAGCAGGCAGCCTGGCAGTTCATCGACGCGCTGAAGATCTTCACCCTGCTGGCCAACGTGGCCGACGTGAAGAGCCTCGTCATCCATCCCGCCACGACGACCCACTCGCAGCTCTCGCCCGAAGAGCTGGCCCAGCAGCACATCACGCCCTCCACCATCCGCCTGAGCGTTGGCGTAGAGCACATCGACGACATCATTGCCGACCTCGAACAAGCCTTCGAGGCAATAAAATAAGGTATAAAATCGTTATTTATAGGACCCCCTGTCCCCCTTTAGGGGGAATAAAAGCACTTAAGTTTCGGGAGTAATGAGAACCTCAAGTAGAAACGGCCTGAAAGGTCAGAAAACACTTAGCCCAGGGCGTCTTCAGCAGAACTACTGAAACTTCAATGAAACAGTAAATCGTAAATAGTAAAATAGTAAATAGTAAATCTTTAAATAGTAAATAACATCATGTCAATCTACAAGTCAATCACCGACCTCATCGGCAGTACGCCGCTGGTCGAACTCAACACTTTCGCAAAGAATCGCAACCTGAAGGCGAACGTCATCGCCAAGGTGGAGTACTTTAACCCGGGCGGCAGCGTGAAGGACCGCATTGCCCTGAGCATGATTCTCGATGCCGAGCAGAAAGGCATCCTGAAGGCCGGCGGCACCATCATCGAGCCGACGAGCGGCAACACGGGCGTGGGCCTCTCCCTCGTCGGAGCAGTCCGCGGCTACAAAGTCATCCTGACGATGCCCGAAACGATGAGCATCGAGCGCCGAAAACTGGCCCAGGCTTACGGCACCCAAATCGTGCTGACGCCCGGCAGCGAGGGCATGAAGGGCGCCATCCGCAAGGCCGAGGAGCTGCGCGACAGCACGCCCGGAGCCGTCATCCTGCAGCAGTTCGAGAATCCCGCCAATCCCGCCATCCACACCAAGACGACGGGCGAGGAGATATGGCGCGACACCGACGGCAAGGTCGATGTGTTCGTGGCAGGCGTAGGCACAGGCGGAACGGTTTCCGGCGTTGCCAAAGCCCTCAAGAGCCACAACCCGAACATCCACATCGTGGCTGTCGAGCCGGCCTCGAGTGCTGTCCTCTCCGGCCAACCCTCTGGTCCGCACAAGATTCAGGGCATCGGTGCAGGCTTCGAGCCGAAGAACTTCGAGCGTCCGCTCATCGACGAGATTCTGCCCGTCTCCAATGAGGATGCTTTCGCCACGGCACGCGCCTTGGCCAAGGAAGACGGCCTGTTCGTGGGCATCTCCTCTGGTGCAGCAGCTTACGCTGCCGCAACTGTGGCACAGCGCCCCGAGCTGGCTGGCAAGAACATCGTCGTTCTGCTGCCCGATACCGGCGAGCGCTACCTCTCCACAGCCCTGCTAGAGGAATAGCCTCTCCTTGTTGGAGGAATAGTTTCTCCTTGCTAGAGGAATAATCTCTCCTTGCTGGAAGAGCAGTACCTCCGAGCCGCAAGGATTGTCTAGACTTGCCGCAAGGATTGTCCAGACCTGACGCGGGTGTCAAGGGAATTTGCGGTTTTGGGCTCTTGTACGTCGCGTATTTGTGGCCGAACTTCGGTTCGGTTGCAAATACGCGATTTTCGTGAGGTTTGGCAGGTGCTTGTGAATCAAGGCCTTGACACGACGTGTACTACAGAACGACACGGAAATAGCTACGAAAACCCATGTTTTGAGGGGAAAAACGGCGTGCCGAAACAGCAGGAAGTCCGTGCCGCGAAAAAATAAGCGCCCTGCGCTTATCGCCGAAGCGCCTCGCGCTTCCTGTCGGAAGACCGTGCCGCGTCCGCCGGAAGACCGTGTTGCGTCCGCCGGAAGACCGTGCCGCGTCCGCCGGAAGACCGTGTTGCATGAATAAAAACACCGTTTTGTGACGGATTATGCAACGTGTCGTTCCAGAATGCGTCGCAGCGCGTATGTCGAAATGTAAAAGGATTTCTTGGTGCCAGCCGCCGGAGGTGTAGTCCGGATTAGAGTTTCTCGACGACAGGCTCGATGTCCTTCATCCAGTCGGAGCCCGAGGCGGCAATGCGTCCGTCGGGCGTGACGAGAACGAAGAACGGCAGTTCGCGGATGCCCCACTCCTTGACGAGCGGGCTGGCGAAGCTGCGGAAGTCGCAATAGCTGGAGTAGTCGATGGAGTCGCGCTCCTCGATGGTGGAGAGACGCTTCTTGTCGATGTCGAGCGAATAGCTGATGAGGTTGATGTCTTTGCCGCGGCCCTTCAGCTCGCGTCGCACTCGTCGGGCGCGGTAGAGTGCACTTTGGCTTCCGCTTTTCCACCCGGCCCAGAAGGCGATGAGCAGCAGTTGTCCCTCGTAGTCACTGCGTTGCACGGTCTGTTCCTCGTCGCCGTTGCCGCCATGTCCAGGCGTCAGGGTGAGCGAGAAGTCGGGCAGCGGCTGGCCCAAACGCATCAAGCCCAGAGAGCGGACGTGCACGGCGAGCTTCGAGAGGGCGAGGTCGTCGGGGCGTGCCCGGCTGAGGCTGTCGTAGAGTTCCACGGCCTCGTCGGCTGTTGTCGTGCTGTCGCAGAGGAAGAAGGTTGTGAAGAGGTAGCGACTCATTTCCAGCTTGGCGTATTGCAGGATGTAGTCGTGCGCAATGGCCTTCTGTTCGGCAGCGGGCTTGCCGAGTATCTCCTGTCGGAACTCGGTGTAGCTCTCGTTGTCCTCCGAGCCGCTGACTTCCACTTCGCTGAGGTTGCGTGCATCGCCCTTGATGAGGATGTCGGCCCCGGGATTGGCGAAGACCACAAGCTCAGAGGCGTTGGGATAGAGGATATGCAAGGTGGCTGTCTGCAAGGCAGGCAGGGTGTAGGAGAAGACACCGTCCTGAAGTTTCAGCGTATCCAGACGGTCCAGCTCCTCGTCGGTGCTGTAGATGAGGAATTCGCCTTGTTCCAGATGCTCGAACTCTCCCTTGAGTCGCACCTCGTTTGGATGTCCGGTGCAGGAAGAAAAAGAGAAAAGGTGAAAAAGTAAAAAGGTGAAAAGTGAAAAATGGAGAAGTGACGAGCGAAGAATGTTCCGCGCATTAAAAGCGCGCCTTGATGCTAAAGCATCCAAGAAGAGTGGAAAATTGGGAAATGAAAAGTGAAGAGCGAAAGGTGAAGAATCAGAGTTACCATTCATGTTGTGTGCTTTTCGGTGGCTTTGCCTTGCGACGTCGCGATGCATTGCCTCAAACAAAGGAAAGTAACTTTGATTTTTCACTTTTCACTCTTCACTTTTCACTTAAGAAAGTGGCCTTTACTTCACCAGGCTCTTCACTGCGCTTGCGTACTTGGCAAACTCCAGGTCGTTGGCAGCACGAGTGGCGAGTGTGGGATCGAGGCGGATAGCGTTAGCCAGAGCGCTGGTCAGAGTGGTAGCGTCGCCAGTGCGAGCAGCCAGGATAGCCTGCAGGTAGCTGGTGATGGCATCGGCATTCTTGATGCCAGCCAGTGTAGTCTTGGCGCTGGTGTAGTCCTTGGCCAGAATCTGAGCCAGGGCAGCGCTGTTGCTCTTCACGCCGGCCAGGTCGCTGGCAGCCTGTGTGTAGTTGCCCTTGGCAATGTTGAGGTTGCCCATCACCTCCTTGAAGGTGTCGGAACCGCTACCCTTTGCCAGATAGCCTTCAGCCTCGCTCACTTTGCCATCCTTCAGGGCGAGCAGAGCCAGGTTGGTGTTGACCTCGGCTGCATTCTTGTTGATGTTGGCAGCCTGCTTCAGGAGGCTCTGAGCCAGTTCGTTCTTGCCATCGGCAATAGCCTGCTGAGCCATGTTGTTGACGGCACGGTAGTCGCTGGGATACTGGCGGGCGATGGTCTCGTTCCACTGCTGGCGTGTAGCCTCGTCCTTCACCAGTGTGTTGGCACCATAGACGAGCTCCTCGACGCTCAGCTTGCTGGGATCCTGCTTGTACTGCTCGAGGATCTGGTCGTCGCTGCGGCCGATGATTTCGTAGTTGACGATGAGGCGTGCACGACGGAGCTCGGGCAGGATGCTCTCCTTGATGTCGGTGAAGACCTCACTCATGTTGCGGATCTGCTGCTCACGCTCTTCGGGGTCCTGGTACATGGAGAGGACGCGCAGGATGACATCCTTGTCCTGCAGGTTGCTCTTGCTGATGAGTTCCTGGAAGCCGTCCCAGTCCTCGGCGGTGAACTTCGTGTCCACGTCGGCGTTCATCTTAATCTTCTTGAGCTCACCCTTGAGGTAGTTAGCGCTGACGTCCTGACGCTTCTCGGCCAGCTTCTCGTTGATGGCCAGCTTGCCGTCGGGGCTTGCGTATGCGCTCACCTCGATGTTCTGCAGGGCACGGGTCTCCTCGTTGTCGTTAATCTCGCGCAGGATCTTGCCCAGGTCCTTGATGCTGGCAGTGCCGAGCTCGCTGGCGCGGAGGTTAGCCTGGTTGATGAGGAACTTGATGTTGGCTTCCTGCTTCTGAGCAATGATGCGCTGGTAGGCATCGGGAGCCGTGGCACCGGTGATGCTGCAGCGGTTCAGGAGCTGGCTTGTGGCAAGCACGCCGTAGCCGATCTTCACCTCGGGGATGCTGACGGTCTTCTTGCCGAGCTTAGCATCGAAGCGGGCATAGAGGTCGCTCTGAATCATGGGGTCGACGTATGTGAAGTTGTTCTTCATCGTGTAGACTGCGCCTTCCTTGTAGATTACCTTGGTGGCGTTGCCTTCCACCTTCTCGCCCTGGAAGGTAGCACTCTGGCCTACTGCCTCGCCACCCTCGTACTTCAGCACGGGAGTAACGGTGACTACGGCCTTCTTCTTCATGTACTTCACGGGGATTGTGCCGTTGATGGTGACAGGCACTTCGCCGCCTATTGCCTCGAGGGGAGTGGGGGTTACGGTGAAATTCTCGTTTGTCAGTTTGCCAAGCTTGCTGCATGATGACAGCACTGCTACAGAGGCGGCTGCCATAAGAATAAACTTAAAGTTTTTCATTGATTTTTTGTGTATATTTTATGTGTTCTTTGTTTTTGCGGGCGCAAAGGTACGACTTTTAATTCAAAGTTCATAATTCATGATGCATAAATTTGCCCTATGAGCTGAAAAACGCAGCCGGCAAGGCCAATAATGAATTATGAATTGTGAATTATGAAGCAAGGCTCGACGTAAATCAACCATGAAGCTTTAGCTCGACGTAAGTCAACTATGAACTATGATGAACTGTTGTCAGACCAGCGAAAGGATGTCCTGAGGTGTTTCGGCCAACGTTGTGGCTCCGTGGGCGATGAGGAAACTTCGGCTACGGAAGCCCCAGAGGACAGAGATGCAGGACAGGCCGGCAGCTGTTGCGGTGAGGATGTCAACGTCGGAATCGCCCACATAGACGGCTTCCGAGGCTGCGACACCGAGCTGTTTCAGAGCGGTCTCCACCATCAAGGGGTCTGGCTTGCGCGGAATACCCGGCTGTTCTCCGATGGCAACATCGATGATGCCGTGGAAGAAGGTGCGAGCCAGTTCCGTCACACCCGCCTGCATCTTGTTGCTGACCACCGCCATGCGATAGCCGCGGCTCTGCAGCGTGGTGAGCAACGTGGCGATGCCCGGATAGAGTTTCGTATGGTCCTGGCAGTGAACGAGGTAGTGAGCGCGGAAGGCATCGAAGCACTTCTCCGTCTGGGTGGTCGGGATGCCTTCGGGGACAGCCCGTTCGATGAGCTTCCGCACGCCGTTGCCCACGAAACGCCGCACCTCGGCGAGCGACCGCTCGGGGTAGCCGCAACTGCTCAAGGCATAGTTCGTACTCAGGAAAAGGTCCTCGAGCGTGTCGGTCAATGTCCCGTCGAGATCGAATATGATGGCTTTGTACTTCATCTTTTTCAATTTGCCTGCAAAGGTACGGCAACTTGTGCGATTTTCGCGAGAACTGAGGCAAAAAAAGAAGGAAAAAAGGCATTTATTCACAAAAGAGCGAGAAATTTTGCACTATTTTGCACAGAGTTTTAAAATTATTTGCTAATTTTGTCGGACAGATAGGCGAAAAACGTCATAGAAAAGAGAGAATCATGATGAGAAGCACTATACATTATATAATTATGTGTCTGCTGCTCCTGCTGTGGACGCAGCAGGCCGTGGCCGATTTGACGTTCAGCCAAACCGGTGGCGGCTTCCCGCTGGTGACGGACCAAGGCACGGCCGTCTTTATCGTCGACGAAGGCGATGCCGAGGTGGTCGGCACGGTGGCGCGCTGCGTCATCCACGACCTCAAGACCGTCACGGGCCGTCAGCCGAGTCTCTTGACAGCAGCGAGTCTCCCCCATCTCCTCAAAAGGAAAGAGGGAGCAACGCACAATGTCTCCCTATCCTTTGGAGAAGGTTGGGGAGAGGCTCCCGTCATAGCCGGCACCATCGGGCAGTCCGCCATCATCGACGACTTGATTGCCAATGGCAAAGTGGACACCACGGGACTGACCGGCGAGTGGGAAGCCTACGCTCTGCAACTGGTGCAACAGCCTGCCGAGGGCATCGCTCAGGCTCTCGTCATCATGGGCGGCACGCCTCGCGGCACAGCCTATGGCCTCTTTGAGATAAGCCGTCGCATCGGCGTCTCGCCCTATGTCTGGTGGGCCGACGTGGAGCCCGCTCCCATGTCCGCCATCTATGTGCAGGGCGACCGCACCCCTGTGGAGAAACCCTCTGTGCAGTACCGCGGACTCTTCATCAACGATGAGGACTGGGCGCTGCTTCCCTGGGCACGCAAGACCATCGATGTCGCCTACAATAACATCGGTCCGGGCACCTACGAGATGGTGATGGAGCTCCTGCTCCGCCTGCGTGCCAACTGTCTGTGGCCGGCCAAGCATGGCAGTTCGAAAGCGTTCTGGGCCATGGAGGAAAACAAGCGTTTGGCAAAAGCCTGGGCCATCGTCATGAGTTCGGGCGACAGTATGCTGCGCGACAACCTGTGGGAGTGGCCGCGCTTCAAGAGCGGTAACAACAGCAGCAACTTCACTTTTGCCACCAACCCCGAGGGCTGTTACGACTACTGGGCCAAGCGTGCAGGCGAAGCCCGCGGCTACGAAGGTATCTACGACATTGGCATGCGCGGCCTGCAGGACGTTGCCTTGCTCGGCTACAACGGGCAGGAGGCACAGCTGAAGGGTTTGGCAGACATCATCGCGGCACAGCGCGAAATCATCACCGACTCGCTGGGCGGCGACCCGACGAAGGTGCCGCAGATATACATCCCCTATAAGGAAGCCCTCACACTCTACAATGCGGGACTCCGGATTCCCGACGATGTGACCATGTGCTGGGTGGACGATAACTATGCCTTCATACGCCAGTTGCCCACGGCAGCCGAGCGGCGGCGCAGCGGAGGCCACGGCATCTACTATCATCTCTCGTACCTCGGCAACCCGTGCTCCTATATCTGGCTCAGCACCATCTCGCCCTCTCTCATCAGCTACGAGCTGTCGAAGGCCTACGAGAACGGCATGACGCGCTTCTGGATGGTGAACGTAGGCGACATCAAGCCTGCGGAGGTCGAGTTCGAGTTCTGCATGGAGCTGGCATGGAACGTCAGCAGCTGGACGCCGGACAAAGCGTGGCAGTTCAGCCGGTGGTGGGCGGCGAAGACCTTCGGCGAGGACCTTGCCGACGAGATAAGCGACATCCGCCTCGAGCACTACCGCCTGGCGGCACAGAGCAAGCCCGAGACCATCTACGAAGTCACCTTTACGCACCAGGAGATGGAGCAGCGCATCCGCGACTATCAGGCACTTGCCGCCCGTGTGCAAACCCTGGCGGGCAGCATCCCCGAGCGCTTGCAGGATGCCTACTTCGAGCTGATGACCTATCCCATCCTTGCTTCGGCCGGGCAGAACATCAAGGCGTTGGGCTCCAAGCTCAGCTTCTGGTATGCCGGCATCGGCGACCATATCCGCAGCATGCGCTATGCAGCTCTGGCCCGCCAGGGCTATAGCGACATCGTCCACCTCACGAACATCTTCAACACGCAGACCGCCGGAGGCAAATGGAACGGCATGATGAACCGCTCGCCCAACGCCAGCACTTCGGGCATTCAGTTCGGCATGCCCTACACCGCCACAGCCGACGAGGTGAACGATGCCAGGGGAGAACTGCCCGAGGAAGGCTACATGTATATCCCCAGCGACAGCTATACCGCCAGTCGCGGCACGTGGCAGACGCTGGAGAACCTGGGCGTCGGCGACAAGAGCATCACCGTCTGGCCCATCGACTACACCACCTATTCCACGACAACGGCACGCAGCAAGGGGCCTTACGTCGAATATACCTTGCCCCTGGAGAAGGGAACGTACCAGATCATCGTGCGCTGTCTGCCCACATTCCCCATCACGACCGCCAACGACCTGTGCGTCGGCATGGGCATCGGCACAGGCAACGTCACCTCGAAGAGCATCAAGGCGAATGCCGAGACGAATGTGTGGAGCGACAACGTCATGCACGGCTATGCCGAGGCCCGCTTCTCGTACAAGGCCACGACGGCAAGGGATGTCAGCTTCCGCTTCTATGCCATGAACCCGGCCCTCGTGATAAGCGAGATAGTCTACCGCCGCACAGACACCGAAGACCTCAGCCTCACCGACCAGCTCCTCGTGAATCCCGACTTCGAGCTCTACAAGGCAGGCTCTTCCGTGCAGAAGAATCCGACGGGCGGCATACAGCGTGGTGTGCCCTACGGCTGGACGTTGGAAGGCACGATGAGCGGCAATTCCTACGGCATCTCGAACAGCGACGGCTCCATCAACTGGAACGACGGCGGCTCCGTCTGCTGGTTCAAGGCCAAACCCATGCCCGAAGACTTCCGCCTCTACCAGACGATACCGGCCGCGAAGCTCCAGCCTGGCATCTATGAAGTGGGCTGCTGGCTCTGGAACCAGACCGGCAGGCGCGGTTCGTGCCGCCTCTTTGCCAACAACCATGTGCAGTACTACGCCCACAAGAGCGACTACGACAACATCCTGAAGGCCGACGAGGTGAGCACCTTCGCAGGCTACAAAGCCGGCTACGAGAGCCACACCATCATGCACCCCATGCGGGTTGTGCTGCCGGTCCGCGAGGGCGAGGACCTGACCGTCGGCATCAAGACCAGCTGCATCAGCAATGCCGGCAAGCAGACCGACGAGACGGGCTGGTTCAAGGTGGACCACTTCACCGTGCGCCGCCTGGGGGACTTGCCGAAGGAGGACACCGATTCCCTGACCCGCGAGCTCCTGGTGAACAGCGACTTCGAGTACAAATCGGCCACTGAGCTGGCTGCCGGAGCCACCGTGAAAGGCATTCCCTACGGATGGAACCTGTCCTGCTCCGACACCTACAACACCACCAATTCCGGTCTCTTCGGCAAGGGCGAGGGGATGCACGGGCAGAACTACTGCGCCTTCACGCCTGCTGGCTACAAGCCCATGCCCAACGACTTCTGCCTCTACCAGACGATACCGGCCGCGAAGCTGCAGGCGGGGACCTACCGCGTGAGCTGCCGCTTCTGGAGCGAAGCCGGACTGGAAGGCCAGGGACGCCTCTTCGCGAACAACGAGGTGCAGTACTACGGCTCGGTCCACGACTATGAGCAGAATCTGACGGCAGGCGAACACAACACATTCGCAGCCTACATCAGCGAAGCCGTCGATGGAAAATCCATGCAGGAGCTCAGCGTCATCGTCACCGTGGCAGCGGGCGAGGACCTGACCCTCGGCATCCGCTCCGGCTCCATGAAGGGCGATGGCACACAAGTGACGGGCACCAACCGCACAGGCAAGTTCCGTGTGGATTACTTCCGCATAGAGCGCCTCTCGGCAGACGACCCCGATGGCATCACCCTCCCGGCTCACGAGTCCTATAAGGCCTTTGAGTCCCACAGGACCTACGACTTGGCTGGGCGAAAGGTGACGAGCGGCCAGTTGCCGAAAGGCATATATATAAGGAACGGACGAAAGGTCGTCATCCCATAAGCGCCCCGTGCTTATTCCGGAAGCGCCTCGCGCTTATTCCGGAAGCGCCTCGCGCTTATTCTCGAAGCGCCCCGTGCTTATTTTGGAAGCGCCTCGCGCTTATTGACAAAAGTGTTAGGGGATTTTGTGGCAAGACTACTTCAGTACAACACGTTCGCCACATTGCTTGGCCAGTTCCTTCACAAGCAGGCTCTTCTGACTGAATTCGGTCATGAGCTTGCGATAATGTTCCTTGTCTGCCTTTGTCGCTGGATTCTTCATCTGTTCGATGATGCCTTGCAGCTCATGCCGAACGATGCCGAGCTTGTAGCTGGCAATCAATTTGGGGATGATTTCATCGAGACGCAGGTCGGAGCTCTCTGCCTGCTTGACTTCTTCGCCGGGAAGATCCTGAACATCAGGCGCATCGAACAACTTGCTCAATGCCACGATGTCTGGTCCTAACTCGAGCGCAAGCTCGCGGATCTCCTCGTCGGGATGGCTGATGAAGTATTGCTCGGCACGGAAATTCGGCTCGTGCACGTTCTCGACAGCCTCTTTCAGCAGCCTCTTGCAGATGGGCGACTGGAGGCTGATGCCGTCGTCCTGTAGGCTGTATAAAATGAATTCGGCCACAGAGAGAGGCACTTCCTGTCCGTTTTCGTCCTCGATGTAGCACATCACCTTCTCGCCGTGACGTATAATCATCTGTGCAATGGCGGTTTCCGGATTCTCTGCTCTCCGTCCCTCAGGAGTGGGAGAAGGTGCGTTTGCCTTCACCTCTTCTGCCGGTTCGATGTGAGCCGTTTGCCCGGTTTGTTGCCTGCGCTGCTCGCGTTCCTGCTCCTTTTGCCGTTCTGTACGCAGATTTGTTATCTGTGCATTGACGGCTGCCGTGATGAGACGCTCGGGCATGTTCAACTGCTGGGCTGCGTAGCGGATGTAGATGGTGCGCTTTATCTCGTCGGGAATGACGGCAATACTCTCTGCAACGTTATGGACGAGTCGTTCCTCGGCATCCGGCTCACCCCTCTTTGCACCGATGAAATGGGAGGCTTTGTAGGTGATGAAGTCCACCTGATTGCTCTCGAGGTACTGCTGGTACTCGGTGGCTGTGTGTTTGCGGGCAAAGCTGTCCGGGTCGTCGCCGTCGGGCAGCAGCAACAGCTTCACGTTCATGCCTTCAGCCAGGAGCATGTCTATGCCGCGTTCGCTGGCGTGGATGCCTGCTTCGTCGCCGTCGAAGATGACCGTGATGTTCTCCGTGATGCGGTGGATGAGGCGTATCTGCTCGGGTGTGAGAGCTGTGCCAGAGGACGATACGACGTTTTCCACGCCCTGCTGATGCATAGCCATCACGTCGGTATAGCCCTCCACGAGATAGCATAGGTCCTGCTTGCGTATGGCCTGACGTGCCTGGTAAAGGCCGAAGAGCTCCTTGCGCTTGCTGTAGACGATGCTTTCCGGAGAGTTCTGATACTTGATGGAAACGCCCTTCGTGGCAGCATCGAGCACGCGACCGCCAAAGCCTGCCACACGTCCGCTGATGGTATAGATGGGCCACATGACGCGGCCATAGAAGCGGTCACGCAGTTCGCCGTTGTCGCGTTTTATGCTCAAGCCCGTGCCGATGCTCAGCCGCGGCTCCATCTCATTCTGGTTGTTCACGAGATAACGTTCCTGATAACCTTCCTTCAAAGCATCGGCTGTGAGGGAATGTTCCTTGCTGTTGGGGCAGAAGCCTACCTGGAACTTCTCGAGGATGTCATCGCGGAAGCCGCGTCCGCGGAAGTAAGCCAGTCCGATAGCCCTGCCGTCGGGGGTCTTCCACAGCTGGTTGCTGAACCAGTCGCGTGCCCATTCGTTGAGGATGAACATGCTCTCGCGGTCGCCTCGCGACTGGATTTCCTCCTGTGTCAGCTCCTTCTCTTCTATCTTGATGCCGTACTTCTTGGCCAGATAACGAAGTGCATCGGGGTAGGAGAGGTTTTCGTGCTTCATGATGAAGCCGACGGGGCTTCCTCCTTCTCCGCAGGCAAAGCACTTGCAATAGTTGCGTGCCGGCGATACGATGAACGAGGGCGTGCGGTCGTCGTGGAAGGGACAGAGCCCTTTCAGATTGGAGCCGGCACGCTTCAAGGTGACGAAGTCGGAGACAACGTCCACGATGTTTGCGGCATCAAGTATCTTGTCTACGGTCAGGCGGTCAATCATGCTTTTCTCCTTCGTTATGACGTTATTACGTCATTTCGTTATAACGATGATTTAATCTTCTGTGTCATCGTCGTTATCGTCGTCCATGTCGAAGTCGAAGTCTCCGAAGAACTCGGGCACTTCGTTCTGGAAGTCTTCGAGGTTGCGTCGGTCTTTCTTCGTCGGACGACCTGTTCCTTTGGCTCTGCCGATGAAACCGCTTATTTTGTTCATCTCGAGCAGTTCGTATTGGTCGGCTGTGGTGACGTTCTCCAGTATTTCCGGAATGAGCTTGGCTCCGACGCGTCTCTCGATGGGTTGCAGCACGCGAAAGCTGTAGGTGATGGGCGGTTTGCGGACGCTCACCACATCGCCTGCCTTGATGGTGCGGCTGGCTTTGAGCGTCGTGCCGTTCATGCTCACCTGCCCTTTCTTGCAGGCGGCAGCAGCAATGGTGCGTGTCTTGAAGATACGCGCTGCCCATAGCCATTTGTCTATCCGAGCTTCGTTATTCATTTTAATTCACAATTCTCAATGCATAATTCATAATTCTTTCTTCACGAAACGTAGGGCGTAGCCTAACTATAAATTATGAACTATGAGTTATGAACTGTTTTGCAGATGTTCACGACGGTCATCATGGCCTTCTCCATGCTTTGGATGGGCACGAACTCGTGTCGGCCGTGGAAGTTCAGTCCGCCGGCAAAGATGTTGGGGCAGGGGAGTCCCTTGAAGCTGAGCTGTGCGCCGTCCGTGCCGCCGCGAATAGGTACGACGTTGCAGAAGCCGCAAGCTTCCTTGATGGCTTGCTTGGCAATGTCTGTCACCTGAGGCTTGTCCTGCAACTGGCTTAACATATTATAATATTGGTCCTTCACTTCTGCTTTAACCGTATCCTGCCCGTACTTTGCATTGAACTTCTCGCAGATGTCGTGCATGAACTGTTTGCGGAGCTGGAACTTGCTGCTGTCGTGGTCGCGAATGATGTAGCTCAGCCAAGCTTCTTCCACGGTGCCGCCCATGCCTGTGAGGTGGTAGAAACCAGAGTAGCCTTCCGTTGTCTCAGGTCGTTCATTCTCAGGCATCATGGCAGCGAACTCTGAAGCGATGATGCAAGCGTTCTTCATCTTTCCCTTTGCATAACCGGGGTGTACGTTGCAGCCCTTGATGAGTATCTTTGCGCTGGCGGCGTTGAAGTTCTCGTACTCCAGTTCTCCCACTTCGCTGCCGTCCATCGTGTAGGCCCAGTCGCAGCCGAACTTCTCGACGTTGAACAGGTGAGCGCCTGCTCCAATCTCCTCGTCGGGATTGAAGGCAACACGAATCTTGCCGTGTTTTATCTCAGGATGAGCCATGAGGTAGGTCATTGCCGTGACAATTTCGGCAATGCCAGCCTTGTCGTCGGCTCCGAGTAGCGTGTGTCCGTCGGTGACGATGAGGTCTTCGCCGATGTGTTGCTTGAGCTCGGGGAACATGCTGACGGATGAGACGATGTTCTCTTCCTGGCAAAGCACGATGTCGGAGCCGTCGTAGTTCTCGATGATGCGAGGCTTGATGTTCGCGCCGCTGCAGTCGGGGCTTGTGTCCATGTGTGCGATGAAGCCGACGGTGGGCACATCCTTGTCTGTGTTGGCCGGCAGGGTGGCATAGACGTAGCCGTGTTCGTCCATTTCCACTTCGGTCATTCCGATGGCCGTGAGTTCATCGCGCAAATAAGCTGCTAAAGCCAATTGCTTTTCTGTGCTGGGGCATTGTGCCTCGTTTTCTTCGCTGCTCTGTGTGTCGAAACCGACATAACGGAGAAAACGTTCTGTTAATTCATAGTTCATAATTCACAATTCATAATAGCCGAGTTGAAAAGTAGTGACTTTTATACTTCACTCTTCGTTCTTCACTTGTTATTGTAGTTGCACATTGCGAACTGTATGCCGCTCAGTACAAAGGCTTTGATGGCGTCGCATGCCACGAGTGCCCTCTCGTTTATGGTCTTTTCTTCTTCGGGCGAGAAGGTGCTGAGCACGTAATCGACCTGTGCGCCACGGGGGAAGTCGTTGCCGATGCCGAAGCGCAAGCGGTTGTAACCCTGTCCTCCGAGAGTCTGTGCAATGTGCTTCAGTCCGTTGTGCCCGCCGTCGCTGCCGCTTGGCTTGATGCGTATGGCACCGAGGGGAAGGCTCAAGTCGTCGACGACGACCAGCATGTTCTCGACAGGTATCTTTTCCTGCAGGAGCCAGTATCGCACGGCATTGCCGGAGAGGTTCATGTAAGTCGACGGCTTCAAGAGCACTAGTTCTGCGTTCTTGACGCGCATGTGTGCCACGAAGCCGTAACGCTTGTCTTCAAAAGCAGTATTGGACGCTCCTGCAAGGGCGTCCAATACTCTGAATCCGATATTGTGGCGGGTGCCATCGTACTCGGGGCCGATGTTACCCAATCCTACAATGAGGTACTTCATCTCGAAACGGAGTTGCCTGGCATTCCTTATTCAGCCTTAGCAGCAGCGCTCATTGCACTTCTGGTCATCTTAACCTGGCAAACGACAACGCTGGGGCTGGTTACCAATTCGAGTCCTTCGAATTTGAGCTCGGCCACCTTGATGGTCTTGCCAAGTCCGAGGTTAGTGACGTCGATGTTGAGGCATTCGGGAATGGCTGTGTAGGGAGCGCGTACCTTGAGCTTACGCACGCTGGCAGAGAGCTTACCACCAGCTTTTACGCCTTCTGCAAGGCCGGTCAGCTTGATGGGCACTTCCATGACGATGGGCTTCGTCTCGTTGATTTCGTAGAAGTCAATGTGGAGCAGCTTGTCGGTGACGGGATGGAACTGGAGCTCCTTCATGATGGCCTTGCATTCCTTGCCGTCGATGTTGAGGTTCACGCTGTAGATGTCGGGAGAGTAGACGAGCTTGCGGAGCTCTTCCTGAGTGGCGCTGAAGCTGAATGCCTTGGGCAGGCCGTTCTCGCCCTTTGCTTCGCCATAGAGGTTGCAGGGCACTGCGCCCGACTTGCGAATTTCACGTGTAGCCTTCTTACCGGTTGCGGTGCGGGCTGTTCCTGTTACGTTGATACTTTTCATTGTCTTTTTTGTTTGTTTGTGTTACTCTAAATTAAGTTTCTCTTTTGCTTAATTCGCCATCACACGGCTTCAGAAGCGGCTGCAAAGTTACGACTTTTTTCTGATATGGCAAAGACTTTCCTGAAATTTATATTTAAATATGTTGCGCAGAATGCAGAATCGTTGTATCTTTGCACCTGCGGAAGGATGTACAACGTAACATAAAAGTACCGATGAAACCGACGAAAATGAATATACTCTTTGTTTGCCACGGCAATATCTGCCGCTCGCCGATGGCGGAATTTGTGATGAAGGAACTGGTGCGAAGGGCAGGTCGTGCGGACGAATTCTACATCGAGTCGGCAGCTACCTCGACCGAAGAGATTGGCAATGCCGTTTACCCTCCGGCCAGACGCAAGCTGGCGGAGCATGGCATCTCGTCGGCGGGTAAGACTGCCAGGCAGATGACGCGTGGCGACTACGGGCGCTTCGACCTGCTTGTCGGCATGGATTCGTGGAACATCCGCAACATGAACTTTATTTGCGACGGCGACCCCGAGGGGAAGATTCACCGGCTGCTGGACTTCACTTCACGCCCTGGCGACGTGGCCGACCCGTGGTACACAGGCGATTTCGAAGCGACGTGGCGGGATGTCCTCGAGGGGTGTCAGGCTATTTTGAACAGGTATTGATATGAACAGACTCTGCAAACTGATTTCCGATTACATGGGGTTGCTGGTGTTGCTGGCAGCCATTTGTGCTTTCCTTCGGCCTGAGTTCTTTGCCCAGGTGAAGCCCACAGTTATCAATCCGATGCTGGGTGTCATCATGTTCGGCATGGGCTTGGCGCTGAAAGCCGAGGACTTCCGCGTGGTGTTCAGCCGGCCAAAGGACATCCTAGTCGGCGTGGCGTCGCAGTTCATCGTGATGCCTCTGCTGGCCTTTCTGCTGACGCGTGTCTTCGCCCTCGACGAGGCGCTGGCCATCGGCGTGATTCTCGTGGGCTGTTGCCCCGGGGGAACAGCATCGAATGTCATCACCTATCTCTCCGGCGGCGACTTGGCGCTCAGCGTCGGCATGACGGGTGTTTCCACGCTTTTGGCGCCCATAGTGACGCCGTTGCTCGTGTGGCTCCTGGCGGGCGAGAAGGTCGATGTGGATGTGGTGGCCATGTTCATGAGCATCCTTTGGGTCATCATTCTGCCCATCCTGGCAGGTCTCGTCGTGAAACGTCTCTGGCCGCGGCAGACGGAACGGGCAGCTGTCTACCTGCCTGCCATTTCGTCGCTTGCCATCGCAGCTACCGTGATGATTGTCATAGGAGCCAGTGCCAAGCGGCTGCTCACCGGCGGCATGATTGTCATCCTCGTCGTGATGCTCCACAATGCCGGCGGCCTGCTTTTGGGGTATCTCGTG
>CADCCR010000003.1 GCA_902799985.1 uncultured Bacteroidales bacterium
CGCCCTGCGCTTATTTCGGAAGCGCCTCGCGCTTATTTCAGAGACCCCCTCCAAACCTCCCCGAGGGGAGGCTTCCTTCGCAGCGACTTTCACTCCCCCTCGGGGGAGACGGAGGGGGGTCGTTTTTGGAAGCGCACGCCGTGTGGGATGCTGCTCCGTTGCCTTAGTTGCGGATGTGTACGTCGCGCTGCGGGAAGGGAATCTCGATGCCGTTTTGGTTCAAAGTGTTGTAGATGACTTCCTTGATGCGGGACGTGAGGACAAGCTTCTCCTCGACGAGCATCCAGACGCAGACCTTGAGGTCGATGCTGCTGTCGCCGAAGTCGCTGAACGCCACGCTGACGGGGATTTTTGTGTCGGTGATGTGCTTTCCGGCAGCGTTCTTCTCCTGGCAGATGGGCGTGATGGCTTCGGTGAGGAGCTGCCGCACGCGGTCCACGTCGGTGCCATAGGCCACGCCGATGGGTATCTTGATGAGCTCATAGCGGTGGTTGCGCGTCATGTTCTTGAAGTTCTTGCTGAAGAGGGCGCTGTTGAGGAAGGCGATGACGCTGCCGTCGGTGGTGGTGATCTGAGTGCTCTGATAGGTGATGCTCTCCACCTTGCCGGCGATGCCGTCGCACTCGATGTAGTCGCCTACATGGATGCGTCCGGTCATGAGGCTGATGCCGTAGAAGAAGTTCTCCAGTATGCTCTGCATGGCGAAGCCGAGACCTGTGGCCAGACCAGCGCCCACGATGCTGATACCATCCTTGGGCACTCGGAAGATGATGAGCACGATGATGATGTACAGGCCCCAGCAGAGGATGCCGAAGACGTTGCGGGCCAGCGTCTTGTTGATGGCCGTGTTGTCGTCGGAGAGCTGCTTGCGGTAGTGCAGATAGAAGCTTCGCAGGGCATAGTTGGCAAAGCGGAACACGAAGAAGAGCGCAGCCGCCATGCAGACCCAGAAGAGCGAGATGCGGATGATGTTCGTCTTGTTGACGATGTCGCGCATGAAGATTTTCTTGCAGAGGCTCGTCATCTCGAACACTTCGGCAGCCCAATAGATGCTCACCAGCACTGAGGCGACGGCCAGGATGGGCACCACGGTGCGGCAGAAGAAGTCGTAGAACCACGTCTGCACAATGAACTCACCGTTCTTGATGCGGCGCATGAGGGCTTTTTGCTCAGCCGTGCTGTCGGCCTTTATGTCGATGCGGCTCAGCAGATAGCGGCCCTCGTACATGCGTGTCAGGTGGTAGATGAAGGTGATGGTCATGATGGCTGCCAGCTGGAAGGTCCACCATATCATCACCTGCACGGCGAGGAGCGTGTACCCCACCCATGCGGCCAGACACGAAAAGAGGAGCGCCGCCGTGGTGATGTTCGTGTAGAACTTGTCGAGCAGGGGCAGATACTTCTGGTGACGCTTGGTGACAATGTACTGCCAGACGGAAAAGATGAGCAGGATGGGCGGGAAGATGAGGTTGACCAGCGCATTGGGGATGAGGATGATGCGGAAGAGGATGACGATGAAGGAAAGCGCCATCAGCGGCATATAGATGATGGCCGCATGGCGCATCTGCTCGCCCTTCAGACGGATGTAGAGGCTCAGGTAGATGGCCTCGAGCAGCCAGGCGATGTTGATGATGAGGCCTGTGCCCATCTGAATGAAGTTGCGGTCGGAGAAGGTGCGCACCAGCATGACGATGCAGGCAAAGAGGGCGATGCCCACCACATTGTTGAGCATCACCATCTTCTCCTTGTAGCTGGGGCCGCGCCACTTCTTCGGCAGAAGCCATCGCAGCACGATGTAGCTGATGCCGAGCGAGAGGGCGAGGTAGAAGACCAGGAAGATGCTGATGAAGAGCACCGTGGCACCGCGCCACTCGGAGAAGAGGCGTTCGTGCCCCTCGAAGGGCTTGTACTTCGAGTCGATGACCGACTTAGCCATCATAATCTGCATGGGCAGCGAGGCCAGAATGCTGAAGTAGTTGTGCCCGCCGTTGCGGAAGATGTTCTCCTGCAGCAGGCGGTAGCGGCTCTGCGCGTACTCGTCGAGCTCCATCACCTTGTCGTGCACGCTCTGGTAATAGGCGTTCTCGGCCTCGATGCTCTCCAGGAAGTGAACAAGATTGCTGCGAATGGTGTCGGCAAAAAGCAGGCACTCGTTGCGGTCGCGCAGTTGTTGGCCGGTCAGGTAGAGCGGCTTCTGGTTCTCCTCTTCCTCCTCGGGCATCTCCTGGTTCTCCTTCTCCATGATGTTGATGGACTCCTCGTCCATCTTGTTGCGGGCGATGAGCAGGGAATCCTGCTTGGCAGCCAGCGAGTCGATGGCCTGTATGAGGATGCTGTCGCTGCTGGTGAGCATGCTGTCGGCATCGACGACGGGCGGCATGCGCTTGAGGGAGTTGATGAGGTGGTCGGTGCGTTCTATCTCTTGGCGCAGACGGGCGATGAACTTGTCGTACTGCCGCATCTTGCTGTTGCCGGCGGCCAGGTCGCGACGCAGGTTGGTGGCCTGCTGGCAGGCATAGGCCATGTCGAAGGTGTTGTCGATGGTCTGCGAGTAGAGCATCAGCCCTATCTGTTCGCATTGCTGCATGTACCAAACCAGCTGCCTGTGCTGCTGCATGCCTTGCTGCTCGTAGTTTTGCATGAAGGCCTGCTGCTTCTCGTAGTTGGCCTGCAGCTCCGCCCTGAGCACACCCAGCGTGCGTGCCAAGTTCTTCTCCTTGAGCACGGAACCGGCAGGAATGACAACGAGGAGCAGCACAGCTGCAAGGAGGAAGGAAAAGCGTCTTTTCATCTTCGGAGGATTGGGTGTTGGTGGATAGAACGAGGTCTATGAGGCCCATAGGTCCTATAGGCCCCATGAGCCTCATAGGACTTATTTGATTAGCAACGTCTGCATGCGCAGGATGGCGTTGTACTCGTTGTCGTAGTACTCGATGCGGACATTGTACTTCCGGCCCTTTTCGACGGACACAATGCCGTTGCGTGTTGTCTCGGCATGGTCGCCCCAGTCGCTGAAGAGCTCCTTGCCGTCGAAGATGAGGCGGTAGGCATCGTCGCCCGTCATGATGAACATCACGTTGCCCGTCTCGGGGGCTGTGAATGTGCTCTCTGCCGTCATGCTCCAGTAGTTCTCGGGGATGCCCTGCGTGGGACTGCCGCCGATGAAGAAGTCAAGCTTCTCCAAGTGCCCCGTGGCCTTTGCCTCGCCCTCGAGCTTCTTGTTCGGGAAGTAGCGGAGGTCGAAGCCTGTGCCGGTAGCCGTGCTGAACACTTCGGGGGATGCCTCGCGGATCATCTTGCCGTCCTCACCGACTTGGCGCAGGAAGCGGTCGAAGTTCTCGTTCTTGCCCATCTGTTCAACCAGCACAACGGGCAGCTTCTTGTAGAGTTGATGGAAGCGGTCCAGCGTCTGCTGCTGTGTCTCGGGATGGTAGGAGAGGCGAAGCGGTGCGGCCTCCAGGTAGCCGAAGTCCTCGGTGTAGACCATGCCGGCATCGTGTTGCTTGAAGTCCTGCACACTGTTCTGTATGCGGTGGAACTGTCCCTTCTCGCCTACTGCCACGGCATAGTCGGCCGAGGGGAATGTCACCTCGATGGTTGCTCCCTTGCTGCAGTCGATGCTGCCCAGGGCGATGCTCGTCTCCAGGTTCAGTCCGTCGTAGGTGAAGCTGACCTGCTTGCCGTCGACCTTGACGGCACTCGGTGCCTTCTGGCAAGGCAGAGCGAGTGTGTAGTCGCGGCGAGCCGGCATGTCCTTGTAGCTGCCCTTGCGCTGACCGATGCGGATGGTGAGTTGCTGTCCGCTGCGCTCGTAGGAGAGAGGTGTGGTGGCGTACTCGCTGACATAGTTCTTGTCCTCGCCATTGTCCTCATACAGTGTGAAGTCTCCCTTGTCGCCGCCCGGGAAGACCCGGACAATGACGGGCTGTTCTGTGCCGCTCAGGTTCTTGACCTTGCCGTAATAGGGGATGATGCTGCCTGCCTTGACGTAGACAGGATATTCGTCCATCGAGAACAGGCGTTCCACGGTCTGTCCGCCCTGGAGCATCGTGCCGGTCTCGTATTCCAGCCACTGTCCTTCGGGCAGCCAGGCCTTCACCGTTGCCAGTCCGCTCTCTCGGTTGACAGGATTGGTGACGGGTGCGATGAGCATGCGGTCGCCGAACATGTATTGTTCCTTCACCTCGTAGGCTTCCTTTGCCTCCGGGTAGTCGTAGTACATGGGTCGGCAAAGCGAGATGCCTGTCTCGTAGTCCTGTCGTGCCATAGTATATATATAAGGTACGAAGGCATAGCGTCCGTTGATGACGTTTGTGAGGCGGCGCTGTGTCACCTGGTCGAAGGCCCACGGCTCTTTGTTGAGTGCAGGGTCCTTGGTGCTGTGGCTGCGGATGATGGGCAAGTACTGACCCATCTGCATGGCACGGGTGTAGAGTTCGGGCTCCACGGGTGTGCCGTACTTCTTGCTTTGGTGTCCGCCTATGTCGTGGCTCCAGTAGCCATAGAGGACATTGGAGGAGGTGCTGTTGAAGTATGGCAGGAAGCGCAGACTTTCCCACGTGATGTATGAGTCGCCCGAGAAGCCTATCTGATAGCGATGGTTGCCCAGTCCGCCCCAACGATGATAGAGGAGGGGGCGCTTAGAGCCGTTCCGTTCCATGTCGGTGAACCAGATGTAGTTGCACCAGAAGACGTTGTCGAGGTCTTTGAGGCGCTTGTCCTTTGCCCACTGTTGCCAGTCGAGCCACCAGAAGTCCACGCCTTCGTCGATGTAGGGATGCAGGTAGGTTTCGAAGAGAGCCTTGACGTAGCGTTTGTCGCTGCCTTGCCACTCCACGGTCTTGCCGTTCTCGATGCCAGCCTTTGCGATGAATTCCTGATACTTCTTCTCGTAGGGTCGTACGCCGTCGGCAGGGTGCAGGTTCATGGTTGTCTTTACGCCTTGTTCGTCGAGGAAGGCCAGGAACTTCTTATAGTCGGGGAAGAGTCGTTCGTTCCAGTCCCAGCCTGTCCATCCGCCGCCTGCCTGTTCGCTGATGGGATGCCAGTCCATGTCGATGACGAGCACGTCGAGTGGCAGGTCAAGGCGTTGGAAGCCGGCGATAAGGTCGCGCAGGTCCTTGTCGGAGTAGCTCCAGTAGCGGCTCCACCAGTAGCCGAAGGTGTATCGAGGCGGCAGGGGCACCTTGCCTGCGAACTTCGTGAAGCTCTTCAGCGCGCCCTTGTAGTCGTGGCCGTATGCCATGAAGTACCAGTCCTGTGCGCCTTCGGCACTCTGTCGTTCGGTGACCCAGTCCCAGTCCTTTGCCCCGTCGAAGAGGTAGCTCTTGGAGTCGTCGATGAGTGTCCAGCCATCGGTGGCCAGCAGTCCGTCCTCCAGCGGCATCTCGGTCTTGGGGTTGCTGTACTGGAACATGTTGCCGTCGTAGCCGTCGAGGGTGCGGTATGTTCCCTTCAGGTTGCCCTTCTGCTGGGTGCCGGGCGACCAGGTGAATGGTGTGCCGAGGTCTTTGGCTGCGGTGATGGTGAGGTTCTGTGCGCTCAGGGGAGCATCGCCCTTCTTGTAGGTGAGCTTCAGCTTGCTGGTGGTGATGACCACCTTGCTGCCGCCCAGCGATGCTTTGTGGGGCACGTTGCCGTACTCGCGGATGACGGCCACGAAGCTCTTGTTGTCCACGAACTTGCCGTCGGGAGCATATTCCAGGCGCAGGGTTCCCTCGTCGATGAGGGTGAATCGAACGTGATTGTCGCGGTAGACTTCTTCAGCCTGAGCAGCTGATGGCATGAGGGCAGCCACTGCTGCCAGGATGCAAAGGCTTTTGAGTTGTAGTTTCATATAGTTGTGTTATTTCTTGATGGCAATTTTCTTTCCGTTCTTGATGTAGATGCCTGGGGCGGAAGGCTTGGAGGTCTTGCGCCCGTAGAGGTCATACCATTCGCCGGCATAGCTGGGGACGGATGGTTCTGTGGCAGCGGGTATGCGTCCGATGCCGGTGCGTCCGCCGTCGATGAACTGCTCCACGAAGACACGCATCCAGTAGCCGCCTACTACGCTGCGTGCCTGGAACATGGCTTGTTTGCCCGAGTTGGCATAGTGATTATCGCTGACGGGGACGCGCGATGTCGTTTCGTTGATGTACTTCCAGAGCGTGTTGATGAGTCGTGTGCGCTGCGACTGGATGTCGGCGAAGCCCATCACCCACATCTGCCAGTCGCTCTTGCAGAGGTTGCCGCGGCTGTCGAGTGGCAGGCCGTAGCTCTGCATCTTGTTGCCAATGTAGAACGACATCTCGCGTGTGCGGACGGTCTTGAACATGTCCCAGCCCCAGATTTTGTCCCATACGAGGTTGTACTTGGTGCTCCATGTCGAGGTGTTTGCGCCGAAGTTGAGCAGATAGTGCATGCCGCCGGCTGAGGTGTAGGCATTCTTTGTCCAGAATGATGCCATGTCCTCGGCCTTGGCTTTGTACTCCTCGGCTTTCTCTTCGTCGCCCAGCATGCGGCATATCTCGCTGAAGCTCATCACGCCCATGATGGCTTTGGCAGCCAGGTTGATGTTGCGTGCGCTGTGTCCCATGAAGTCGTCGGTGCAGAGCTGGTTGGCGGGGTCTTTGCCGTTCTCGACAAGATAGTTGGCCCACTTCGTCATGTACGGCAGGTATTTGCGCAGATAGTCGAAGTCGCCGTCCAGTTTGGCGATGATGGCAGCCAGGGTGAGCATGTTGCCGCTCTGTTCCACGGGCATTGTGCTGCCGCTGCCGTCGGCGGGATTGCCGTAGTGGTTGCCGTTGGCCACCGGGTAGTGGCCCAGGTCGTGGTTGGGGAAGTCGTAGTTCCACTTGCCCAGGGCGCTGTACTCGAAGACGGGTGTTATCATGGCTTTTGCCAATGCGGGGGAGTAGATCCAGTAGAGTGGCTGCGAGGGGTAGGTGACGTCGAGCGTGTTGATGAAGCCGCCGGAGTTGTTCTCGCGGCTCATGAACATGAGGTTGCCCTTCGAGTCGCTGAAGAGTTTGTGTGCGGCGTTCACCTGCCGGTAGACTGCGGCCAGTATCTCGCCATACTTCTCACCGCCTATGGCATAGCCGTCGTCGTAGATTTGCTTGTCCGTGCGGCGGCATTGCTGCATGATGTCGCTGTAGTTCGTGTAGAGGTCCTCGAAGCGAGCTGTGATGTTGGTCCTGCCGTTGTTGGTCCAGTAGCCTCTGCGGTTGGAGCCGAAGTACTGTATGGAGTAGGTGTCGTCGTAGCCGAGCATGGTGAAGGAGCGTTTGCCGGCATCCGTCACGATGCCGAGGCTGTCGCAGAAGACGATGCTGTAGTAGGTGCCGCCGGGGCAGGTCTTGGTGTTGAGCGAGCTGGTGACGGTTCCGTTCTCGACGAACTCACGCAGCAGGGCATCGTGCTCGCCGAGCTTGAGGAAGTGGCCGGTCTGGCGGTCGTTGAAGGTATAGACGTAGCCCCAGTCGATGAGGTCGCCCGTGTGGTTCAAGGGGCTCTGCGAGGCGTTGCCGGCATAGAAGTACTCAAAGCCGCTTGTCTGCTTGCGACGGTTCACGGTGTTCTGGTCGGTGTTGCGTACGGCCATCTCGGCACTGGTCTGCAGGTACAGGCGCACATCGTGCTCCTGGCCGTCGTTGGGTGTCAGCTGGTAGGAGATGTAGGAAATGGGTGTGGAGAAGAGGACGAGGTCGCTCATCACCTGTGGAGTGGTGAATACCAGGTCGAGGTCCACGCCGCCGCATGCGATGGTGTAGTAGGTGCTGGTGGCTGTGACGGTGCACGACTTCTGCTCGGCCTCTTGCAGTACGCTCTTGTAGAAGCCCATGTCGACGTATGCTCCGCCGCTGGTGTTGTGGCAGTGGCAGGCGATGACGTTGGTGCCTTCGCGCAACAGACTGCTGTCGATGCGGATGGCTGTGCCGGAGACGTCCCATGTCTCGCCTGTCGAGACGATTCGTGTGCCGTTGATGTAGAGTTCGAAGACGTCGTCGTGCTTGTACATGGCATAGTAGACGGCCTTGGGGTCGATGCTTTCAAGCTCGAAGGAGCGGCGCACGTAGATGTCGACGTTGCCGCCCGACCAGGAGGTCTTCACCGTCTTGTTGTAGCCGTCGTCGCCGCCGCCCCAGGGAGCTTCGCCGCTCTTCCAGCTGCTGTCGTCGAAGTCCACGGTGGTCCAAGTGGTGCCTGTGGGCTTGCTGGTGACGTACTTGCCAGTCCATGCCTTTTCGGCGGCCAGGGGGAAGAGACCTTCCATGCTCTCGCCCATGAAGCGATAGGCCTTGCCGTCCACGTAGAGGGCGCCGTTGAGGGGCTTCTTCTTGCCGCTCCAATGGGTGATGCTGCCGTCGTAGAGGTGGTTGTACTTGCTCCAGAGGCAGAAGTAGGGGTCGACGGTGATGAGCGGAACGGCTGGCAGTCGCAGGGCGTTCGCGTGGACTGGGGTGAAGAACTCTGTGGTCTGTGCCTGACTTGCCAATGAGACGAGGCAGAGCATGGCGGTCAACAATCTTTTCATATAGCTAATAGATAAATTTCCCTGCAAAGTTACGAAATAATTTGTTCCCTTCCTAACAATACGAAGAAAAAACGAAGTTTGCCGCTTCTTTATGGCTATGTGGAAAAAAGACCGTGCGCTTCCGGCCGAAGCGCCCCGTGCTTATTCCGGAAGCGCCCCGTGCTTATTTTGGAAGGGCCTAGCGCTTATTTCAGAAGCGCAGGGCGCTTAATGGCGAAGCGCCTAGCGCTTCCAGCGGAAGCACCAGGCGCTTATTGGCGAACGGCCGTGCGTTTGCAGGCGGCTCTCCTTGTGTCGAGCGTCACTACTGCGTTTTGCGGCGGTAGTCGGCGAGAGCTATCTGATAGGTTGCCTTGGCCTGCGAGAGCTTGTCCTGTGCTTGGCGGTTGAGAGTCTCGGCATCGAGCAGGTCGGTCAGGGTGCAGGTGCTCATGCGGTATTGCTCGGAGCTCATGCGCAGGTTTTCGGCCGCTTCCTCGCAGCTGGCCTGGGCTATCTGCGTCTGTTTGTAGGCTTCCTGCAGGTTCGTCCAGGCGCGTTCGATGTCAATCTGCAGCATCTGGCTCGCATTGTTGTAGTCCATCTGTGCCTGCTGCAGCTTAATCTTCTGTCTGCGCAGGGCATGAGTGCCGCCCCACCAGTCGCTGATGGGCACGGACAGGGTGCCGAAGACGAGTCCGTTCGTCATGTTGGTGTGCATGTACGCCTTGACGTTTTCCGAGAACCCGCCGAGGCCGACGTGGTAGCCCATCAGTCCGACACCCAGGTGGGGCAGGAGCTTGCCGCGCTCCATCTTGACCTGCAGGGCTTGAGCCTCCACGGCTTTGCCCATCAGCTGCAGCTCTTCGCGGTGGTCCGGGGTTTGGCTCAGGGCGGCTCCGGTCTCGACGGGCTGCTCCACGGGCTTGTCCTCGAGGACGATGTCGAAGCCCTTCTCCGCCTCGGCGGGCTCGATGCCTATCTGTTGGGCGAGCAGCAGGCGCAGCACATGGTCGGCGTTCTCCAGCTTGAGGCGTGCGCTGGAGAGTTCCTGCTGGCGCAGACGTACCTTCAGCAGGGAGTTGCGCGTGGTGACACCGGCTTTCAGGAACTGGTTCACCTGCTCCGTCACAGCCTCCACCTGCTTCTCGGCTGCCCCGATGGTGCGCAGGTTGTAGCGCACACAGGCCAGCTGCCAGTAGCACTCCGTCACCTTCTGCACCACGTCTTTCTCCGTGAGCTGCTGCTTCAGCGTCGTGACGTCCTGCTTCACGCGGGCCAGCTTGTTGCGGTTCACGATTTCCCCGCCATAGTAGAGCGGCTGTATGAGCGAGGCGGAGACGGCGTAGGCGCGGTTGAACTCACTGACGCTGAACGGCGTTCCGATGAGGGGGACAAACTGCGTGCTCAGTGCGGCAATCTCCTGCGGATAGTTGCCGTCGGCCTTCACCATCTCGTCGAACATGCGGAAGGCCATGACGTTGGCGCTGATGTGCGGGAAGTATTTGGTGAAGGCTTCCTTTTTCAGTTCCGTGGCAGCCTCAATCTCCAGGGCCGCATTTTGCAGCTCATGGTTATACTGTCGGGCACGCTCCTGGCATTGCTCCAAGGTCAGCGACTGGGCCGAAGCGCTCAGGGCGGCTGTCAGGGCAAGGAATAGAATATGATATTTCATTTTGTTTTCTGATTATGGGTCGTATGGGTCTTATAGGACTTATGGGTCTTATAGGTCCTATGGGACTTATGCTCTTATTGGTCTTGCGTGTTGTTCTTTTCGGTTCTCTTGTCGTTCAGCTTCCAATAGACGACGGGCAGGACGGTGACAACGAGGATGAGTGTGCCGATGCCTCCCGCGAAGATGGTGATGCCCACAGGCACCCAGAAGGAGGAACCGCCCAGTATCATGGGGATGACGCCCACGGCTGTAGTGGCTGTCGTCAGGAAGATGGGCACCATGCGGCGGCGTCCCGCATCGAAGGCCGCGTCGCGTACCGACAGACCTTCGCGTATCATCTGGTCGGCATGCTCGAAGATGAGTATCTCGTTGCGCATGATGATGCCCATCAGGGTGATGAAGCCGAACAGACTTGTCAGGCCGAGCGTGATGTCGGCGATGCCCAGACCAATCATCGCTCCGGGCAGCGAGAGCAGGATGGAAACCATGCAGACGCCCGTCAGACCGAAACGTCGGAAGTTAAACAGCAGGAAGAAGAAGATGATGACCAGAGCGATGCCCAGTCCGAGGGCAACCTCCGGCACCGTCTCCAGGTTCTTCTCCGGCTCGCCGCCTATCTCGTAGCGTACCCCAGAGGGCAGCGTGAAGTCGTTCTCCAGAATGTCCTTGATGCGGTTCTGCACAGTGGCAGCCAGCACTCCGCGCTTGTTCTCGGCCGTGACGGTGATGCAGCGCACACCGCCACGATGCGTGATGCAGGTCGGAATCCAGCGCGTCTCGACGTTGGCCACCTGTCGGAGCGGCACGCTGCTGGTGGGCTGTGCCAGGGGCGTGAGGTAGAGGTTCTCCACATCGCTCACCTGCATGTGCTCCGTCTCTTTGTCGCGCAGCACAATGGGCACCTCGTAGTTGCCCTCCCAGATGGAGGCAATCTGCATCTTGCCCGACTGCATGGCGAGCTGAAGCTCTGCCGAGGTGCGCGAGATGCCCAGCTGCGAGGAGGTGACAGGGTCGAGCTTCACGTCCATGATGGGCGAGGGCTGGTTGAAGTCGGTGTGCACCCATTCCACCTCGGGCATCTGCCGCATGCGCTCCATCAGCCTTTCGGCAGCCAGCTCGATGCTGTCCACGTCGCTCCCATAGAAGCGGTATTCGTAGGTGGGCACCGAGAGGTAGTCCATCTGCTTGAAGCGCACATATGCCCCGGGCCAATGGTTGCTCAGTCGGGGAGCATACTCGTTGAGCATCTCCAGGGTGGTCTTTATGCTCTGGGTGTTGACGATGAGCTGGGCGAAGTTCTTGCCGCCGAGCTGCGGTTCGTAGGTCAGCTGGAAGCGGGGCGATGCGCAGCCCACGAAGGTGGTGACGCTTGTCACGCGTTCATCCTTGCTGAGCGAGTCGCGGAGGGCTTCGGTGATGGCCCGTGTCTCGTCCAGTCCGGCACCTTGCGGCAAGAAGATTTCGCAGGCGAACTGGTTGCGGTCGGCCAGGGGGAACTGCCTGATCTTCAAGGTAAGGAAGATGAGGGATGTGGAGACCACGAGCACGATGCTGCCCACAATGGTGAGCCAGGGATGGCGGAACGTCCAGCTCAGCACATCCTCGTAGATGTCCTGCACCCAGTCCGTCACATCGCGTTTGTCGGACTTCTTCTCCTTGACCTTCGTGATGAGGCGCACGTTCAAGGCCGGAATGATGCAGGCTGCCACGACGAGGCTCACTATCAGACAGATGGTGATGGTGGGCGGGAAGAACTTGATGCAGTCGCCTGCCTCGCCGGTCATCGTGAAGAGGATGGGGAAGAAGATGGCGCAGATGCAGACCGTGGCAAGCAGCATCGGCATGAAGTACTGCTTGACGGCCATCACAGCCGCTTCCCTTCGGTTGATGCCCACGCCGAGGTATTCCATGTAGCCGTCGATGACCACGATGCTGTTGTCCACTATCATGCCCAGCACAACGATGAGCGACGCCAGGGTGATGATGTTCAGCGGGATGCCAAGCAGGTACATGATGCCCACGCTGATGAACGTGGAGAGGGGAATGGTGATGGCGGCAACGATGGCGCTACGAATCGGGAAGAGCAGTATCATGACGATGATGATGACGGCCATCGACTCGATGAGGTTGACGAGGAAGTCGGCTACGCTCTCCTCCACCACCTTCGGCTGGTCGGTGATGCGGAGCACATCCACATCGGCGGGCAGGTATTCCTCGCGGAAGGCCTTGATGATTTTGTTCACGTCGCGGCCATAGTGCACGATGTTGTTGCCCTCGGCCATCTCCAGCGAGAGGAGCACACAGCGTTTGCCGTTGCTCTCAATGTAGTTGTCGCTCGTATCGTATTCGCGACGGACGTCAGCTATGTCGCGCACCCGGACGATGCGACCCGTGGCATCGGAGTAGATGATTTGGTCCATCACCTCCTGTTCCGAGTGGCGCGTCGTGGCCAGATGCAACGGGATGTTCGTCGAGGGCGAACTGATGCTGCCGCTCAGGGTTGTGATGCCTTCGTTCGAGAGGGTGGCGAGCAGCGCAGCCTGTCCGATGCCATAGGCCGCCAGACGTTCGCGGTCCACGTAGATGCTGATTTGGTCCTTCTTCTCGCCATACTGGCGGACGTTGCTCACGCTCTTCACCTGCCGCAAGCGGTCGGCCAGCTCGTCGGCATAGTCCTGCAGCTCGCGGTAGGAGCGCTGGTTGCTCTCCAGGGTGATGAGCAAGGCAGAAGCGTCGCCGAAGTCATCCTTCACGATGACAGCCACCACGCCCTTCGGCAGTTGGCCCTTGAATTCGTTCACCCCATGCTTCATCTTGTTCCACACCGGCTGCAGGTTCGTCAGTCGGGCATCGAAGTTGACCTTCATGAAGCAGAGGCCGTTCATGCTCTGTGTGGTGGTCTTCGCGCGGTTGACCTCCTTATATGTAAATATGTATCTCTCCAGTGGACGCGCCACTTGAGCCTCAATCTCCTCGCTCGTAGCACCCGGCATCACGGCCACGATGACGCCCATGCGCGTGGTGAAGGGAGGAAACTCGTCCTTCGGCATCATCACGAGGCCGTAGAATCCGAATGCAAGCAGGATGGTGGTGATGAGAACCGTAATGCCGCGGTTCACCAGCGGCCACGCAGACCAATGCTGCATCAAGTTTTCATTTGATGGATATCCCATATCTTTTTTCAATTCATAATTCTTAATTCATAATTCATAATTAGGCTACGCCCTTGTTAGTTCTACAACAGATTAAGACGGATTCAACGGATTGAGATTTCATATGAAATCTATTTTGACTTTGCTTTACCGCTATCGCGCTAGCGACTTTCAGTTCCCCTTCGGGCCGTCGACCTCAGTTCTTCGCTTCGCTCAGGCGCAGGCGGAACTGTGATTTCTGTGTGACATGTTACCGTGCTTTCCGTGCCTTTCGATGTAAAAAAGCCATCTGCAAGTACAACCAAACTTTAATCTTTAATCCTTAATCTTTAATCTTAAAAGATTTTTAAATCTTTAAATCATATTAAAGAACCTCCGACCCCTCGCTCACCTTCTGGTAGCCTTCCACTATCACTTTGTCGCCTTCCTTCAGGCCCGACTCGATGACGATGCGGTCGCCCTGTGTCTGTCCTGTCACAACCACCTGGCGCCTTGCCTTGCCGTCCTTCACGAGCCATACGAAGTTGCTGCCGTCGGTGTTCTGCTGAACCGTTCTCAGGGGCAGCGTCAACCTGGGCTGTTCCCCCTCGCTGCCGAGAGGCAGAGCCACGCTGACCACCATCCCCGGCAGGAGCTCGCCCTCGGGATTGGCCAAGGTGAAGCGCACGTCATAGGTATGCGTCAACGCTTCTCCCTGAACGCTTCGCACGAACTGAGTCGCGTGGAAAGTCTTGCCGCCCAGAGCCTCGGCCGTGATGGTCGCACCCTCACCCTTCGCCATCTCGGGGCCGAAGAGCGCTATCTCCTTCTCAGGCACAGCAATCTTCACCTTCACCTTAGTGATGTCGAGGATGGTGCAGACCGGTTGCGACGGCAAGGCCGTCATGCCGCTCTCCATCTGCTTCCCGCCGATGATGCAGCTGCAGGGGGCCTTCAGGCGGCAGTCGGCGAGCGCCTTGCCTGCCATCTGGAAGCTCGACTGTGCCGTGCGCAGCTTCGTGTTCACGTTCACCCAGTCGATTTCCGAAATGGACTGCGACTCGTAGAGCACCTTCATGCGCTCCTGTGCATCCTCGGCCTGGGTGAGCATCGCTTTCGCAGCCTCCAGGGCGTTCTCGCATTGTGTGGGGTCCATCTCCGCGATGAGCTGACCTTTCGCCACATGCTGACCCTCTTCCACATAAACCTTCGTGACGCAGCCCGAGCCGGTGAAGCTGACGGGCGTGCTGCTCTCCTCCTCCACCTTGCCTACATAATGCCTGCTGGCCGTCACATTGCCTGCGCTGACCGTCTCGGTGGTCACCTTCAGCGGCTCCACCTTATAGTCCCCCTTGCTCCTCCCGCAGGAAGAGAGCAGCGTCACAGCCGCAAGAGCAAGGTAAATAATCTTTTTGTTCATGATAAAACGCTATTTTTTGAATTGCGGTGCAAAGTAACAACATTTTCTCCACATAACGGGTACAAAAATGGTGCAAAGATTGTCCTATTTCACTTCTTTGCGGAATATTTGTCGAGGAATAGCATAAAAAGTACTAACTTTGTGCCCAAAAAGAGACAATATGGAGAAATTAGACTTCCAATCCATCGCAGAGAGTAAGCTCAACTTCCACAGCAACGAACACATCGCCATCTTCTGCGATTTCGACGAGGTGCGCAATCTCGCCATTTCCGACTTGCTGATAGAAGGTTTTCTCTTCGCTGTAGTCACCCACGGCCAGGCACAGATATCGGTCGACGACGTGATGTACCAGCTCCAGGAGGGCGACGTCATTACCTGCAAGCCCCGCAACATCTTCGAGCGCAGCATGATGAGCATGGACTTCAACGCCCTCGTGCTCTTCCTCTCGCCCGAATATGTGGCCCAGCTCTCGCAGATGGTGCGGATGGAATGGACACATTCCATGTTCTCCTCGTCCCACCAGATACTGCATGCCGACGAGGTGGCTGTGAACCGCTGCCGCCTCTATTTCGACCTGCTCCGCAACCACCTCTCCAGTCCCGACACGCCCCACAAGGAGCTCAGCCTGCGACTCCTCTTCGCATCCATGGCCTACGACCTGCGCGACCTCCGCTCCTTCCATGGCGAGGAGGTGATGCACCAGACCTACAGCTCCGGCGAGAACATCCTGCGGCAGTTCATGCAGCACCTCCACAACCCCTCCTTGCCCTACCTCAACGTCAACGAGTACGCGGCCCTTTTCAGCATCACACCCAAGTACTTCTCAACCGTCTGCAAGCGTCTCACCGGCAAGACCGCCAACCAGCTCATCAGCGAAGAGGTTATTCGCTCCTCGCAAATCGCCCTGCGCGACAGCAGCAAGAGCATCAAGCAGATATCCATGCTGATGGGTTTCAAGAACCAGTCGCACTTCGGCCGCTTCTTCCGTCAGCAGACGGGCCTCTCCCCGCAGCAGTACCGCGAGAGCAAAGAGTAGTTCCCAGCCGGCCACATATCATCCGACACAAAGACACAAAGACACGAAGCACTACACCGAGATTGAAGACACGAAGCTTGCCTGCCAAGACCTTTGTGTCTTTTTCGGTGGCGAGATTACTTTGTTCCTTTGTGTCTTTGTGTTTGGTTAATGCCTGACAGACTGCAAGTTTTGTACATGCTCAAGCTTGAATAATCTTCCTTCAGCACGGATGTAATGCTTTCCTAGCAGGGATATAAATCTTTCCTTGTCGGGACATAAATCCTTCGCCGCGAGGAACAAAACTATTTCCAAGGCTTGGAAATATATTTCAAAGCCTTGGAAATATATTTTAAAGCTTTTGAAATATATTTCCGAACCACTGAAAAAGTTTTGTTCCGTGGGGCGTGAAAGTTTGCTTTGCGAGGCTTGGCAATTTGTTTTGAGCCGGTTGGCAATTTTGTTTGAGCCGGTTGGCAATTTTGTTTGAGCCTTTTGGCAAATTATGCTGCGCGGTTTGGCAAATTATGCTGCGCGGTTTGGCAATATGTCTTTTGGCGTGGATGGCTTTTCCCGATTGCGGCGGACAGAGCAAATAGCGTTGTTCTTGACAATAAAACACAAAATTTGTGGGAAAAACGTTGGGAATGTCGGAAAAATGTGCTAATTTTGCAACGCCTTATGTGCGTATGTGTATGCATGTGCGGTGTATAACAATGTGTAAAATGACAAAAATGACGACCCACAGGCTCTGTTGCCTGCTCTTTGTACTGATAGTTTCTTCCGTCCTCCATGCCTATAACTCGGCGGAGGACCGCCCGCTGGAAGGCACGATGATATTCTCCGGCACCGAGTCGAAGGCGGCACTTGCCTTCGATGGCGACCCCGCTACCTACTACAGCACCAATGCCGAGACCTTCGGTTGGGTGGGCCTCGACCTGGGTCAGCCCTATGTCATCACCCGCATCGACTATACGCCGGCTCCCGGAGGCCAGGGCGCCGACCGCGCCTTGCTCAGCCTCTTCGAGGGTGCCAACAGTCCCGACTTCATGGACGCTGTGCCCCTCCACCTCATCAGCGAGAAGCCTCTCAGAGGCACTTCCACCACGGCCTACATCAACGTGAGCCGCGGCTTCCGCTATGTCCGCTATGTGGGCGGAGCAGGTTCCTACAGCTACATAGCCGAACTGACCTTCCACGGTCATGCGGGCGAGGGCGACGACAGCCAGTTCTACCAGGTGACGAACCTGCCGACGCTCAGCGTGCACGTCCAGGACAACATCCTGCCCACCGTCCGCGGCGAGGACTTCGAGTCGAGGTCGTTGCTCATCTACGAGGGCGGTACGATGATACAGGACTATCCCATCCTGTTCCGCGTGCGCGGCAACTACTCGTCGACCCACGAGAACAAGGCCTTCCGCATGAAGTACAACGACGGCAAGAGCCACCATGTGATGAGGGGCGGCAGCAACGAGTCGCCCACCAAGTGCAAGAAGTATGTGCTCATCAACAGCTATCGCGACAAGACGCTGATGCGCAACCCCGTGGCATGGTGCATGTCCAAGCGTGCCCAAATGCAATGGACACCCTGGAGCCAGGTGGTGGACCTCCTCGTGAACGGCTGCTACTGGGGCACCTATACCCTGGCCGATGCTGTCTCGGTGGACCCCAACCGCATCGACATCACCGAGATGACCGAGTGGGACGTGGAGGATGAGTTCATCACCGGCGGCTACTTCGTGGAGGTGGATAACAACGCAGGCCGTGAGCCCTACCACTTCAACTCGAACTACGGCAACCCCATCTCCGTGCACGAACCCGACGAGGAGGTCATGCAGTACCAGCAGTTCCAGTACATCCGCAATGCCTGGAACAACATGGAGGACATCGTCTTCAGCGCCGACTACGCCGACCCCGAGCTGGGCATGCGGTCGGTCCTCGACATGGAGACCTTCATCCGACATATCCTCACCAGCGAGTTCAACGGCAATACCGACATGCTCTGCCAGGTGTTCCTCTACAAAGAGCGCGGCGACGACCACTTCTACGTCGGGCCTGTCTGGGATGCCGACCTCGCCTTGGAGAACGACCAGACCACCTATCCCGCCAACGAACGCATGGACTGGACCTATAAGGTGCGCGACACGGGCAACTGGACTCAGTTCGTCGACCGCGTCCTCTCCGACCCGTCGGCCTTCGCTTACATGCAGGAGATGTGGGCCCGTCTGCGCAAGGCCGGTCGCTTCGAACCGAACGATGTGGCAGCCGACGTCGACTCCCTCCGCGAGATTGTGCGCGCCTCTGCCCAGCTCAACTTCATGCGCTGGCCCTACCTCAACCAATGGCTGTCGCTCAACCCCGAGGTGCCCGGCTCGTGGGAAGCGGAGGTGGACCGCGTCCGCAACTTCGTTCGCGACCGCGTGGACTGGATGGACACCATGCTCTCCTACGGCAAGGTACGGCAGGAGAACGGCGTCTATCAGATAAACTCGGGCCTCGACCTCTGCACCTTCAGCCGCATCGTCAACGAGAGCGGCGAGACGAAGGCCAAGGCTGTGTTCACTTCCGACATCTACATGCAGGACCTCAACGATGACTTCCAGCCTCTCGGTTCGGCTTCGAATCCCTTTGCCGGCAGCATCGACGGCAAGGGACACACCATCTACGGCTTGCACGTCCGCGGCACAGAAGGTGTGGGACTGGTGGGCTACCCGGGTGTCTGCACCCTGCAGAACATCGTCTTCGACGCATCCTGCAGCTCGGAGGGCGAGAACTATGTGGGCATGCTGGCCGGATATGCCCGCAACGGAGCCGTCACCATCTCGGGCATAGAGAACCACGGCACAGTCACAGCCACCGGTCAGAATGCCGGTGCTCTCATAGGCATGGGCCGCATCCTGGCCGTAATCAACGTGAACAACTGCTGCAACACGGGTACCATCACGGCACCGACGGGAGCAGCAGCCCTCGTAGGACCCTCTGCCGGCAAGATGACCGTGACGAACAGCTACAACATCGGCACCATCATCGGAGCCGTGGAAGGCAAGGAGTTCGCTTTCGCCAACAGGGGACTCACCCTCGACAACTGCTGGGACTACACTTCCTCGCAGACCAACAACATGACAGCTGCGCAGGTTGACGACGGCTTCCTCTGCTTCCAGCTCAACACGAACGGCGGCGGCGACACCTGGCGACAGAACCTCGACAACGGACGCGAGCACAATCCCTATCCCGTGCTCCGGCAGAACTGTGGCATGGTCTATGAGAGGGACGGCCGCTACACCAACATCAACAGCGATGCCACAAGGTTCCGCTACTACAAGCTCACCATCACCCGTCTGCAAGGCGGCTCATACGGAGGCCTGCAGTTCTCGGAGTTCGACCTCCTCGACGAGACACTCGACGAGGTGGAAGCCCTATCCATCTACGCCGGACCTGACGGCTACAACGAACAGGAAGGCTGGAGAAGTGCTGCCGACAACGATACCTATACCAAGTACTGTGGCTACTTCCAGGGCAACGCCAACTTCTTCTTCGACGCAGGAAGCGAGGTGGATGCCTACGGCTACCGCATCTATACGGGCAACGACACAGGCAGCTGGCCGGAACGCAACCCGAGCTCGTGGAGGCTCTACGGCAGCAACTCACGCCTGACGAACCCCGACGACCCCGAATGGGTGCTCATCGACGAGCGCAGCAACGACCAGACCCTCCAGGCTGTCAACTACAAGCCCTTCGACTTCTACATCCCGCATGCCCTCAAGACACTCAGCCTCGACAAGCACTTGGCCATCCTCCTGCCCGGCGAAGAGCTGCAGCTGGAGGCCAGCTACACGCCCATCACCATGCAGAACCTGCGCCTCAAGTGGACATCCACCGACGAGCAGGTGGCTACGGTCGACGAGCAGGGACATGTGGTGGCCGTGGGCCTCGGACGGACGGACATCATCATCTCAACGCCCAACGTCAGCACCTTGCGCGACACCTGTACGGTCACGGTGGTCGAGACGTTGCCCGGACATCGCTACTACCAGCTCGCCATCGAGCAGATAGCCGAAGGCTCCGTCATACAGTTCTCCGAGTTCGACCTCCTCGACAAGGAGGGCAACGAGGTCAAGCCGCTTACCCTCTACGCCAACACCGGAACCTACATCAAGACACATTCGGCCGACAAACTCTTCGACGACAACGTCTCCACGAAGTACTGCGCCAGCTTCTCCCCCGACAATACATTATATATATATATAGATGCAGGCCAGCCCGTCATGCTCACCGGCTATCGCTTCACCACGGCAGCCGATACGCAGACCTTCCCCGGGCGCAATCCCATCACATGGTCGCTGCTGGGCAGCAACACGAAGAGTGAGGTGCCCGACGACGAGGCATGGACGCTCCTCGACCGCAGGGAAGGCGACAGCACCCTCGGCGCTGCTAACTTCACGCCCTACGACTTCTTCTTCTCCTATCCGGAACCTGTAGTGCCGGGCGACGTCAACGGCGACGGCAAGGTGGATGCCTACGACTATGCGGCCATGAAGCTCCATATCGTGGGCAAGAAGGTGGAGGGCTTCGTCCCCGAAGCAGCCGACCTCAATGCCGACGGAAAGATAAATGCACAGGATCTGGTACGCCTGGCGCGCCTCGTCCGCGGCGAAGAGTAACGACAACCCTAAAACAACAACGATATGAAGACACAGCTTTTACAAACGGTTCTCGCCTTGGCAATGGCCTTCGCCGCATGCCCTGGCGTACAGGCACAAGAAAAGAAAGAATACCCGAAGCCCGAAGCCATGAGGCCCGGCATGTCCGAGTACTGGACACCCCAGCCGAAGGTTGTCACTCCGGGCGACATAAAGACAAACTCCGCTCCGAACGATGCCATCGTCCTCTTCGACGGCAAGGACCTCTCGGCATGGACACATCCCGACGGCACTCCTGCCGCCTGGACCGTGAAGAACGGCGTGGTGACCGTCGACAAGTCGAAGGGCGACATCATCACAAAGCAGAAGTTCGGCAGTTGCCAGCTGCACATCGAGTGGTGCGTGCCCAAGGACATCGAAGGCGAAAGCCAGGCACGCGGCAACAGCGGCGTCTTCCTCCAGGATACCTATGAGGTGCAGATACTCGACTGCTACGGCAACGAGACCTACGTGAACGGCATGACCGGAAGCATCTACAAGCAGACTCCGCCGCTGGTCAACGCCATGAGGAAGCCCGGCGAATGGAACGTCTACGACATCATCTACACGGCACCTGTCTTCAAGGAGGACGGCACATACCTCTATCGCCCCTATGTTACGGTCATACAGAACGGCATCGTCCTGCAGAACCATACCGAGATACAGGGAACCACCGAGTACATCGGCTTCCCCCGCACAGTCCGGCACGGCGACGGACCAATCCGTTTGCAGTCGCATGGCGACCCCAGCAAGCCCATCAGCTTCCGCAATATATGGATTCGCCCCCTCTGAGGCAGGGTGAGTAGTTGACATCAAGCACAGATACAGCTATGACAACGAGAAGAGACTTCCTGCTTCAGTCGGCCAGCGCATTGGCCGCAAGCTTTATCTTGCCACGCTCGCTAAGGGCCGCAACCCGTTCCGCTGCCAGCGACCGTCTGAACGTCGCCCTCGTGGGCTGCAGGTCGATGGGCTGGCACGACCTCTCCGACATCATGCGTCAACCCGGCACCAGCTGCGTCGCCCTCTGCGACATCGACCAGGGCATCCTGGAGCGACGTGCAGCCGAGGCCGAGAAGAACTGGGGCAGACGTCCTGCCACCTATGGCGATTACCGTCGCATCCTGGACCGCGAGGACGTGGACATCATCGTAATCGGCACGCCCGACCATTGGCATTGCAAGATAGCTGTCGATGCCTGCTCGGCCGGCAAAGACGTGTACGTGGAGAAACCCCTGGCCAACAGCATCGCCGAGTGCGACGCTATGGTGGCTGCCGCACAGCGATACGAACGCGTGGTGCAGGTGGGACAGCAACAGCGAAGCGCTGAACTGTGGCACAGCATGAAGGCCTGCATCGACAGCGGTAAGCTGGGACACATCGGGCGCGTCAACGTCTGGGCCAACTTCGCCTATGCCGCTTTGCTCCATCCTGCTGCCGACGGCCCTGTGCCCGACGGCATCGACTTCGACATGTGGCTCGGTCCGGCACCGAAGCGAACATTCAACGCCACACGCTTCCATGGCTCGTGGCGCATGTTCTGGGACTATGGCGGCGGCTTGCTTACCGACTGGGGTGTACACCTCCTGGATATGGCGCTCTGGGGCATGAACGTGAAAGGGATGCCCCAGCGTGTCACAGCTGCCGGCGGCAACTATGCCCATCCCGACAACTTTGCCGAGACGTTCGACACCCTGCAGGTCACCTATCAGTTCCCCGACTATCTCATCCAATGGTCCAACGTTGCCATCGAGTCCGGCCCTTACGGACGCAACTACGGGTTGGAGTTCAAGGGAACGAACGGCACCCTGGTGGCTAACCGCGAGAGCTGGGAGATAATCCCGCAGGGCGACAAGATGGAGGCTAAGCTCGTGAAGCCCTCGAACAACGACCATCTGGAACACACGAAGAACTTCATCGAATGTGTCCGCCGGCGCGACATGCAGACAGCCTGCCCCATCACCAACGGCAGCTTCTGCGCCAAATATGCCCACATCGGCAACATCGCCGCAAGAACCCACGAGGCGCTGAGCTACGACGATGCCAAACATACCTTCCACAACAAAGAGGCAGACAGATTCCTCTCGCCTGTCTATCGTAAACCTTGGAAGCTATAAAGATGCAGAAAAAAGGTGAATCGGCTGCAAGTTCATGCGTCAAACCCGCATGAACGAGGCACAAACACTTAAAAAGTGTTAAGAAAGGGTGATTTTCTGTCAAGGAACATGAAAAAGAGATGAAATAATGTGTAACTTTGCCCTTCGCTAAGCGTATATTATGCCCAAACGGGCAGAGGGTAGTACGTGTACTTCCCGAAAGACGTAAGGCAAAAAAGGGAACAGAGTAAAAGGAATGAGAACTATAATCAATAATTAACCCAATTTATTAACTTAAAAAACCAAACAAAAATGAAGAGAATCTTTACATCTTCAAGCACTCTTTGGTCATGCTTCATCGCCCTGGTGATGATGATGGCTTCACAGAGCGCGTGGGCTGAGTACGTTAAGCTCACAGCACTGTCTGGTACCGGTGGTACCGGCGGTGAAGGTTATCCCAGCTTGGTTGATGCCAAGCCTGGCACAAAGATGGGCCACTCCTTTGACCCGAGCAACCCCGACCGTGCAGAAGCTTGGATCGTGGTGAAGGCTGCCAAGGCAGTCGTACCTGAATGGTACTTCCTCATCACCGGTGGTGACACGGGCAGCTATCCTACCCGTAACTGGAAGAAGTGGAACATCTACGGCGGTAACTTCGCAAGCGATGCAGAAGCAGTTCGCGGCAACGTGGACGACCCCGCAGCAGGTGGCTGGACGCTCATCGACGAGCGCGACGGCGAAGCTCTGCCTCAGGCTAACACAGCCAGCAAGAACTTCCAGTTCAACAATGCCGACGGCACAACAGCCTATGAGTATTTCTGGATTGAGATTCTCGAGTCTGTTCAGGGCAGCGACGTCTGGCTGCAGATGGGCGAATGGGGTCTCGGCACCTCTGGTGACTTCGAGAAGTACCTGGAAGACCTGGCTAACACTCAGACCGGTACTGACGAGCCCATTGTCTACAACATCATCTCCGGCGACCGCAACGACGGCAGCGGTGAGGGTCTGGACAAGCTCTTCGACGGCGACATCAGCACGAAGTGGGGTAATGGATTTAACCCCAAGAACTTTGGCGCAACCTCTGGCGGTGCATACTTCATCGTGAAGACCTCTCGCGCTATTGCTCCTACCTACTACAAGCTCGTTACAGGTAACGATAACGCCAGCTGGAACCACCGTAACTGGAAGAGTTGGCAGATTTACGGTATTGCCGCTGCCGACGTTACCAATGGCAAGCCGGCTCGTGACTCCGAAAAGTGGGTGATGCTCGACAAGAAGGACAACATCAGCGAGGAAATCCTCCCCGACAAGAACATGTTCACTGTCATCTTCAACCTCTCTGAGGAGAACACAACAGAGTACCAGTACTTCAAGGTGGAGATTGACGAAATCATGTCCGGTAGCGGTTACATGCAGATGGGTGAGTTCGCCCTCGGTGACGGATATACTCTCGCTCTCGATCGCAATGACATCGTTAATAGTGCCGACTATGATCCCGACCTCTTCGCAGAGAAGGCTCTGCTCGACAATATGGCAAAGGCCATCGATGATGTCAAGAACTGCAACGACCCCTTCGCATTGGGCGACCTGAACACATCCATTGATAATCTGCAGAGTCAGATTGCTGCTTCCGCTGCTAACTATGCTGAGCTCATCACTGCCCGCAATCAGGCTATCAACCTCATCAACGACGACAACCTGAATGACGCCGCTACAGCATACATGAACGTATGGATTAGCGAGACCGAAGTGCAGGCTCCCAACAATGAGTATCCTGTCGGTAACTTTGCCTACATCAAGGCCAACCGTCAGCTCACAGGTGCAGAAGCCAAGGCCGAGGCAAACCGCATCAGCGATTACCTCCTGATTAACGTCAAGAACGTGGACGATCCCATCTATGCTACATACGAAACCATCGTTGATGCAAACGGCTTTAACGACGGTGAGAAGGGTCACTCCCTCGTCGACGGCGACCGCGAGAACACCAAGTGGTGCGCAAGCACAGACCACAAGCCCTGGCGCCTCATCTTCAAGAGCGACGAACCCATCAAGCCTACATATTATGGTCTCGTAACAGGTGGTGACACCTACAGCTATCCCGACCGTAACTGGAAGTCTTGGAAGATTTGGGCTGCTAACTTCGACAGCGACGAAGAGGCTAAGAACGAAGAGTCCGACAAGTGGGTTCTCATCGATGCGAAGAGCAATGTCGGCACAGACGTGCTGAAGACTACCAACAAGTACGAGAGCTATATCAACCTCTCCGTTGGTTGCACAGAACCTTATCAGTACTTCAAGATTGTCGTTGAGGCTTCCGGCGGCAACCTCATTCAGATGAACGAGTTCACCTTCTACAACCAGGGTAACCTGAACGAGTATCGTGGTGACTTCGTAGCTGAGTTCGAGGACTACGATCCCGAAGCAGAGCCCGCTTACATCGGCTACATCAACGAGTACAAGGGTAAGTATCAGACCCTCCAGAATGCTACCAATCCTGCCGACGTGATGAAGGCTTACAACGACCTGAAGGAGCTGCAGGATGCTATTGCCGCTTCTGCCGAGAAGTATGCTAACTATCTGGCTATTTACGACGAGCTCCAAGGCACTAACCTTGACTCCGAGAGCCTGAGCGCTTGGTTCGAAGGCTACAGCACCGAGAACGAAGGTCCTGGCGTCAAGTACGTTCGTGGTACCTACGAGTACATCATGGAGACTCTTTCTCTTGACAATGACGGCATCGATGCTGAGACAGAATACATCCAGAGCATCATCAACGCAGCTAACGAGGGTCTCTACATCCTGCTGGGCGGTCACACTGTAGGTCAGTGGGGCGACGGCTACTACGGCCACCTCATCGACGGTATCGCCAAGAATACTGAAGGCACCGACGAAGAAGGCAATCCTACCACAATCCTCGCTACCAAGTGGGGCGGTCAGGCCGACATCAACGGCGACACCTACATCATCTTCCGTACCTCCGATCCGGTTAATCCCTTCTTCTACACTCTGACCACAGGTAACGACACCGGTACATACCAGGATCGTAACTGGGGCACATGGTACATCTACGGCGCTAACTTCGAAGGCGACGGTGCTGCTACCAAGGACGCTGAAGGCTGGGTTCTCATCGACGTGAAGGAGAACATAGGCAAGGATCGTCTGCATCCCGTTGATGCCGAGGAGTCTTACTTCGGCTTCAGCACCGAGACAACCGAACCTTATACATATTATAAGATTGTCGTAACGAAGGCCTTCTCCGGCAATTCTATCCAGATGAACGAGATTCACTTCGGTACAGAGAGTGAGTTCGAGGAAATCAAGGACCAGTACATTGCTAAGGCTAACGAGTTCGACTATGAAGTAATAGCTGAGCAGGCTCTCCTCGACCAGTATGAGGATGCTATCGGCGCCATCGACGAGTGCATGAACATGGAGGCTCTCTTCCGTGCTAACTACACCATCGAATCCCTCCAAGAGCAGATCACCAAGAGCGCTGCTGCCTACACCTACTATCAGGATCAGGTTGCTGCTGCCAAGACTTACCTCGAGGAGAACAATCTGGCCGACAGCGAGGCTAAGACCATCTTCGTGAACTACCTGAACGAGGACGAGGAAGCTTCCGAGCTCTATCCCAACGGCACAGCCAAGGATATCGTTGAAAAGCATGCTTTGGCCGACAGCGTTGTCCTTGCAGAGGCTATGTTCCTGGAGTCCCTGAAGGTTGCTGCTGTAACAGCAGGCTATGGCAAGGGCATGGACATCAGCTCTATGATTGTGAACCGCACCTTCGTAGAATCCAGCGAGGAAACCTTCCAGGATGAGGAAGGCAATGCCCTCGGTAAGGTTGCAGACGGCTGGGACGGTTACATCTACCGCGCAGCTACTCGCGACGACATGAAGATGTCTGCTGCCGAGTTCTGCAACGAAACTTCTAAGTTCAACATCAGCCAGACGTTTACTGGCATGAAGAACGGTTACTATCAGGTTAAGCTCAACGCAGCCTTCCGCGCTAATGGCGACGAAAAGATGCTGAGCTACAACTACGCAGCTATGGCTTACGCTAACGATGTGGCTACCTTCATTCCCGTTATCCGCGAGGATGCAGTTGAGAGCGAGGATGAGGCTTGGACAGGCACAATTGCCGACAAGCTGATCTACAGCGCTGACTCCACCGAGACTTACGGTTATGGCATCTGGGGCTGCGAGGGTGCAGCAAATGCATTCCTGCAGGGCCGCTACGAGGTTACTCTGGTTGCTCAGGTAACCGACGGTAACCTGACCATCGGTCTGAAGAACGAGGGTTCTACTAAGGGTGGTGACTGGACTGGTGCCGGTAACTTCCGTCTCTTCTACCTTGGCGAGGATGTTGCTGATGCAGCTGACGCTCTCAAGGAGGTTGCTGATTACAATGCAGCTCGCATCAGCACTCTGACTGAGCTCTACACGGCTCCTGTTTACGAGGCTGAGGACTACAGCGAGGCTCCTGGCTTCGGTGCAGCCCAGAAGGCTACTCTTGCCGAGAACAGCGGCGTTGCCACATTCGAGGCTGAGCAGGCTATCAGCGAGACCATGCAGTCCATCTACGAGACCAAGAAGGCTTACCTCGACCTCTACCAGGCAAGCGAAAAGGTTTACACTAAGTGGTTCGAACATGCTGGAGTTAACCGGGATACGGCTGATAAAGCAGAAGAAGCTGTCTATGAAGTTCGCGACAACCTGGAAGCAGGCGAATATGCAGACGAGTTTGCCACTAAGGAGGCTAAGGCTGCATTCTATGCTGCTTATCCCGACTACCTGCAGGTTAAGAACGACAAGGGTACCAATGTTGACTTCACAGAGGATACATTCGCATTCGACATCGCTACTACAGGTGTTAATCCTTCTCTCGAGCTGACAGGTCTCTATGAGGCTCTCGAAGAGGATGAAGTAATCCTTGCATTCGACTACACTGCTGAGCAGGAGATTGAAGGCGGCTACTTCTACTACGAGACTCCCAACCTGCTGACCGACATCAAGGAGGCTATTCCCACTCTGCCCGTTGCATCTGAATGGACCACCGTTTACTACAATGTATCGAAGGGCGTTAAGCAGCTCAAGTTCGGTACCGCTGCTGACCACAGCATCTTCTGGAGCATCAGCAGCAAGGCTAACAAGGAGAATCAGCTCTATCTTGGTGCACGCAACTTCCGCTTCATGACGAAGGCTCAGATGAAGGCTGAGGGCGGCAAGGCTCTCAACGGCGCTGAGGGTGACCTCAACGGTGACGGCAAGGTTGACATCGCCGACGCAGTTACCGTCCTCGACTTCATGGCTGCCGGCTCCAACGATCCTGCTGCCGACCTCAACGGTGACGGCAAGGTTGACATCGCCGACTTCGTAACTGTTCTGGACATCATGGCAGAAAACTAAACCGAAACTCTCTCAATTCTCTTGGTCAGGCCTCGTGCCTGACCAAGAGAATATCTTTATTTTCAGAAAACAAAGGTAAAAAGGAACACACGATATTTAAATCTACGACAATGAGGAAGTTCATCCTTTCACTCACTACTCTGATGCTTATTATATCTTCCTGTACGGAGAAGATAGATACTTCTGCACGTTATGTATTCTCGGAATACACCATAGTCAGCTATCTTGAGAATCATAGCGATTACTCGCAGTATGTTGAACTTATGAAAAAAGTGCCTGTGAGTGGGAGGAGCCAGTCTTCTGTCTACCAACTTCTTACCGCACGCGGTAACTACACATGCTTTGCCCTCACCAACGACGCAATCAACAAATACCTGCAGGATTTGGTGGAAGAGGGCTTGATTAGCGAACCCTCATGGGACGCTTTCACCGATGAAAGGAAGCTCGACTCCGTTCGCAAGGTAGTCGTGCAGAACACCGTCATCGATGGCGGAGATATGGAGTCGGAGCGTTACACACTTGCTCAAATCTCCTCCTTCGCTTCAAACAAGGAAAATGCAGAGTTCCCTCTACCCAATATATATGACCACAAGCTGACAGCCAGCTTTGCCAAGAACGACACAATCTTCATCGACAAGGAGTGTGCCATGGACCCCCTCAATCGCGACATCCCCGTCATCAATGGCGTGATACACCAGTTGCACAAGGTGATTGCTCCGAAGGACGAGTCCTGTGCCCGCTATATCCAGAATATTCTCGACGAGAAGCGCGAGGGCTACCTGATGTTCGCCAAGGCGCTGCAGGTCTGCGGACTGCTCGACACGCTGAGCAAGGTGCGCGACGAGGCTTACGAGACCCTCTATCAGTCGCAAGGAGATGCCCTCGATATGAAGAACTACATGGACAAGGGCGGCTATGACATGACTGAAATCTCGGGCGACCCGCATGCCTATGCCCCCGAGCATCGCAAGTACGGCTTTACCCTCTTCTGCGAGACCGACGACTTCTGGCAGTCGCAGGGCATCGACCCCACGGCTCCCGATGCTGTCGCTAAGCTGCAGGAGTGGATTGCTTCGAACGGTATGTACATCAGCGATGGCGGCTATCAGGTCAACACCGACTACACTTCCCCCAAGAATATGTTGCACCAGTGGCTGGTGTACCATATCCTGCCCATGAGGATTCCGGCCAACAAGCTCGTCTATCATTGCAACGAGAACGGCTTCTTCTACACAACAGCCAAGTACACGATTCCTGTCTTCGAGTGGTATCCCGTCTTTGAAGGCGGTCGTCTGCTGAAGATTTACGAGAGTGCCGAGAGCAACGGCATCTACCTCAACAGTTTCCCCGAAAGGGACAATGCCATAACAGGCACGGGACACGAAAGCTATTGCGACCCTGCAAAGCGTGGTATTCTCATCGACGTGAACAGCGAAAAGGCTGTCCTGTCGGACATCGTCAATGCCTGCATCTATCCTCTTTCCAGTCCCTTGGCCTATACTGATGTCGTACGCGAAGACCTGGGCAAGGAGCGTATCCGCTTCGACCTCTTCGCTCTCTTCCCCGAGGCTATCACCAACGGCATCCGTCGTGCCGACAGCCAGCTGGGTAAGTGGCAGCATGTCTTCGTCTCGCTGTACAACAGGTACGACTACTTCGACAACATGAAGATAATGAATGCCGAGACGCACTTCATCCATTACAATGGTTACAAGGCCAACTGGGCAAACTATAGTGGCGACGAGGACAAGGCTTTCGGCCACTTCGACATTATGTTCCGCCTGCCGCCCGTGCCCGTGCGCAACACCTACGAGTTCCGCTATAAGCTGCTCGCCACTGCTGCCCGCGGCATCGTGCAGGTCTATTTCGGCAGCGACCCCAACAACCTGCCTGTAGCCGGCATCCCCATTGATATGACGAAGAACGTCGAAGCCTTCTTCGGCGAGGGCGCATCGTGGGGCGACTTGCAGGATGGTGGCAAGGATGACGACCAGATCATCGACATCGACCACAAACTCCGCAACCACGGCCTGATGAAGGCAACCAAGCACGAGCACGACAGCCAGGTGGCTCGCGACAAGAATAACTGCAGCCGCCACATCATCGTGCGCCAGACGCTCGACCCGAACGAGACCTACTACGTCCGTTTCAAGTCCGTGCAGCCCGACTTGACCCGTCCCGAGCTTTACCTCGACTACTTCGAGTACTGTCCGAAGGAAATCTTCGACAGCCCCGAGAAGCCGGAAGACATTTGGTAAGTCCGGAAGCAGCTCGTGCTTATTTCGGAAGCGCCTCGTGCTTATTTCCGAAGCGCCTCGTGCTTATTCCGGAAGCGAAGGCCGAATAGGAGTCTTTACCAAAGGTCGGCAATAAATCATCTGTGCTGAAACAGCCGGAACAAAAGCAGAAGAATATCCTCTTAATGCCCTTTTCTGTTCGTATATTGACAGGAAGGGCATTTTTTTTTGTCTGAAACATGGATATTCCAAAGGGATTTCGTACCTTCGTGCCAAAAATAACGTACAATATACACATAAAGAATGGAAAAGATACAAGAACTCACCGAGAAGCTACTGCGCGAAGGTGTAGAGAAAGGTCAGGCTGAGGCCGACCGCATCGTTGGCGAAGCACGCCAGCAGGCCGACCAGATTCTGCAGGAGGCTCGTCAGCAGGCTCAGGAAATCATTGCTCAGGCTCAGAAGAAATCAGGCGAGACGGCTGCAAACACACGCAGCGAACTCAAGATGTATACAGGTCAGGCCATGAGTGCCCTCAAGAGTGAGATAGCCAACATGCTGACCGATGGCGTCGTCAAGGAGGCTGTTGCCGGACTGACTGCCAGTCCCGACTTCCTCGGACAGTTTGCCGTAGCTATGGCCGAGAAGTGGAGCGCCGACGAACCCGTCGTCATCTCCTCGAGCGAGGCCGACAGCCTCAAGGCTTACTTTGCGGCTAAGGCAAAGGCTCTGCTCGACAAGGGCGTCACCATCAACAAGGTGAACGGCAAGGACACCCTGCTCACCATCGCCCCTGCCGACGGCAGCTACAAGGTGAACTTCGGCAAGGATGAGTTCGAAACCTACTTCAAGAACTTCCTGCGTCCGCAGCTCATAGAAATGTTATTCTGAATGCATAATTCATAATTCACAATTCATAATTTGCCTACGCTGTGATATAATTCACAATTCACAATTCATAATTCAAAATTAGGCTACGCCCTAATGCTTGGCGAAAGAAATAATTGTGAATTAAGAATTAAGAATTAAAGAATGATTATGAATTATGAATTAAAAATTATGAATTAAATAAGATGGCCAATTACTATTGCATGATAGCCGGCTTGCCGGACATCGACCTGCAGGACGCGAAGCCGGGCCTGAGCCTCGAGGACATGCGCGAGCAATGCGAGGAGGTGCTGACGCTGAAGGACAAGAAGTTGCTCTTCTATTTCTTCCTGCACTTCGACTGCGTCAACCTCGTCAAGCTCCTCAAAAATCCTGAGGCAAGCATCGACCAGTGGGGCAACTTCTCGCTCGAACAGCTGCGCGACCTCATCACCAGCGCCACGGAACTCAACTTCAACGTGCATCGCTACCCGGCCTTCATGAGCATCTTCGCCCGTGAATACGCCTTCAACAAGGACAAGGCAGGCTACTTCCCCGAGGACGAGATGATGTTCCAGTTCCTCGACTACGCCATCAGGACCTGTCCCAACCGCATGATGCGCCGCTGGTTTAAGCTCAACCTCGACATCACCAACATCCTCACAGCCATGCTGGCACGCAGCCAGGGCTGGAGCGTCGGCGACTTCATCAAGGGAGAAGGCGAGGTGCAGGAGATGATACGCGAGAACAAGACAAAGGACTTCAACCTCAGCCACGAGCTCGACTACATCCCGCAGCTCATGAAGATAGTCGATGAGGAGGACCCCGTCCGCAAGGAGAAGATGATAGACGCCTTCAAGTGGATTTGGCTCGACGAGCGCACCTTCTTCGAACCCTTCAGCATGGAAGCCGTCTTCGCCTACCTCTGCAAGCTCCAGATGCAGGAGCGTTGGGCAAAGCTCGACATCGAACAAGGCAAGGAAACCTTCCGGAAGATAATCGACGACCTGAGAGGCGAGGCAAAAGTCCCCGAAGAGTTCTCAATATAATTCACAATTCATAATTCACAATTCATAATTATGAGGGATGCTGAGACTAATGCAGTACTGATGAAGAGCTTTGCTTTTGCCGTCCGCTGTGTGAATCTCAGGAAATACCTCATTAAGGAAAAAGGTGAATATGATATGTCGAAACAATTGCTACGGTGCGGCACAAGCATCGGAGCCAACATAAAGGAAGCATTGCGAGGGCAGACGCGACCGGATTTCGGAACAAAGATGAATATCTCGCTGAAGGAGGCAAGTGAAAGTGAATACTGGATAGAATTGCTGCAAGCGACTGAATACTTAACCCTAGAGCAGGGAGACAATCTGCTCAAAGACTGTCGAGAGTTAATTAAGCTGCTGACGAGCATCGTCAAGACGACATTCGCCAAAGTTGAATGAGGCTGGGTGCGTAGCTTAATTATGAATTATGAATTAAAAATTATGAATTAATATAAACATGACAAAAGGAATTGTTAGTGGCGTTGTCGCCAACATGGTCACGCTCCGAGTGGACGGTCCCGTGCTCCAAGGCGAGATATGCTACATCACAACTGGCGGCGACCGACTGATGGCAGAGGTCATCAAGATTCTCGGTCAAGACGTATATGTGCAGGTCTTCGAAAGCACACGCGGCCTGAAGGTCGGTGCCGAAGCTGAGTTCACAGGCCACATGCTCGAGATTCAGCTCGGTCCGGGCATGCTCAGCCACAACTACGACGGACTTCAGAACGACCTCGACAAGATGGAAGGTGTCTTCCTGAAGCGTGGCGAATACACCGAGGCTCTCGATGGCGAACGCCTCTGGGACTTCGAACCCCTCGCTAAGGTCGGCGACAAGGTGCAGGCCAGCGACTGGCTCGGCAAGGTGGAGGAGAACCACCAGCCCCTGAAGATTATGGCTCCCTTCCAGATGGAAGGAACCGCTACAGTCAAGAGCATCGTGGCGAAAGGGCAGTACAAGATTCACGACGTCATTGCCGTCCTGACCGACGAGCAAGGCAACGACATCAAGGTCGATATGGTGCAGCATTGGCCCGTGAAGTTCGCCATGACGAACTACAAGGAGAAGCCCCGTCCATTCAAGCTGCTCGAGACTGGCGTCCGCACCATCGATACGTTCAATCCCATCGTGGAAGGCGGCACAGGCTTCATTCCTGGTCCCTTCGGTACGGGTAAGACCGTGCTGCAGCACGCCATTTCGAAGCAGGCCGAGGCCGACATAGTCATCATAGCTGCCTGCGGTGAACGTGCCAACGAGGTTGTGGAAATCTTCACCGAGTTCCCCGAGCTGGTCGACCCGCACACAGGCCGCAAGCTCATGGAGCGTACCATCATCATCGCCAACACTTCCAACATGCCCGTCGCTGCTCGTGAGGCTTCCGTCTACACAGCCATGACGATGGCCGAGTACTACCGCTCGATGGGACTCCGCGTCCTGCTGATGGCCGACTCCACATCCCGTTGGGCACAGGCTCTCCGCGAGATGTCGAACCGTATGGAAGAGCTGCCTGGCCCCGATGCCTTCCCAATGGACCTCGGCGCCCTCATCAGCAACTTCTACGGACGTGCCGGTTATGTCTATCTCAACAACGGCGAGGTAGGTTCCGTCACCTTCTTGGGAACGGTATCACCTGCCGGCGGTAACTTGAAGGAACCCGTGACTGAGAACACCAAGAAGGTTGCCCGTTGCTTCTATGCACTCGAGCAGGATCGTGCCGACAAGAAGCGTTATCCTGCTGTCAACCCCATTGATTCTTACTCGAAGTACCTCGAGTATCCCGAGTTCGCAGAGTACATCAAGGAGCACATCAACGAGGAGTGGATTCCGAAGGTGCTTGCCTTGAAGACCCGCATGCAACGTGGTAAGGAGATTGCCGAGCAGATAAACATCCTCGGTGACGATGGCGTGCCTGTTGATTACCACATCGTCTTCTGGAAGTCCGAAGTGATTGACTACGTCATCCTCCAGCAGGATGCCTTCGACGAAGTGGACGCCGTGACGCCCCTCGCACGTCAGGAAGAGATTCTGAACCTTGTGACACGCATCTGCGAAAAGGACGATTACAAGTTCGACACCTTCCTCGACGTCATCGACTACTTCAAGAAGATGATCAACCTCTGCAAGCAGATGAACTACTCGCAATACAAGAGCGAACAGTACTACGACTACATCAAGCAAATAGAAGAGCTTATTAAATAACAGACCCTCCCCTTACCCTCCCTTGTAGGGAGGGAGAGGTCACCTTTTAAGGCATGATAATAAAAAATAACCAATAGAATAAGTATCTACTCCCCTTCCTACAAGGGAGGGGCAGGGGGGTGGGTCTGATTATAAGTTATGAGTACAGCATTTCAGAAAGTATATACAAAGATAAGCCAGATAACGAAGGCAACGTGTTCGCTCAAGGCGAAAGGCGTAGGCTATAATGAGCTGGCAACCATCAACGGCAAACTTGCTCAGGTGGTAAAGATAATTGGCGACGACGTGACGCTGCAGGTGTTCGAAGGAACTGGCGGCATCCCTACCAACGCAGAGGTCGTGTTCCTCGGAAAGAGTCCGTCCCTCAAGGTCAGCGACCAGCTGGCAGGACGCTTCTTCAACGCTTATGGTCAGCCCATCGATGGCGGGCCTGAGGTTGAAGGCAAAGAGGTGGAGATTGGCGGTCCATCTGTGAACCCCGTTCGCCGCAAGCAGCCCAGCGAACTCATCGCCACGGGTATTGCCGGCATCGACCTCAACAACACGCTCGTCTCGGGTCAGAAGATTCCTTTCTTCGCCGACCCCGACCAGCCGTTCAACGAAGTGATGGCCCTCGTTGCCATGCGTGCCAAGTGCGACAAGATCATTCTGGGCGGCATGGGTATGACTAACGACGACTACTACTTCTTCCGCAACACCTTCGCCGGTGCCGGTGCGCTCGACCGCATCATCTCCTTCATTAACACCACCGAAGACCCTGCCGTCGAGCGACTCCTCATTCCCGACATGGCGCTGACGGCTGCCGAGTACTTCGCCGTGGAGAAGCACGAGACCGTGCTCGTCCTGCTGACCGACATGACCAGCTATGCCGATTCGCTCTCTATCGTGAGCAACCGTATGGACCAAATCCCGTCGAAGGACTCTATGCCCGGCTCGCTCTATTCCGACTTGGCGAAGATCTACGAGAAGGCCGTGCAGTTCCCCGAGAGCGCAGGCGGCGGCTCAATCACCATCATTGCCGTTACAACCTTGTCCGGTGGCGACATTACGCATGCCGTGCCCGACAACACGGGTTACATCACGGAAGGTCAGCTCTACCTGCGTCGCGATAGTGATGTGGGCAAGGTCATCGTCGATCCGTTCCGCTCGCTCAGCCGTCTGAAGCAGCTCGTCGCTGGTAA
>CADCCR010000004.1 GCA_902799985.1 uncultured Bacteroidales bacterium
TTGTCGGGGCGCCAGGTGGGCAGAAGCCTCACCCCTGACCCCTCTCCCGTGGGAGAGGGGGACTTCCCCATGACCTTGCCGATACTCCCCTCTCCCACGGGAGAGGGGTTGGGGGAGAGGTTTCTGTGATACTCCAATGTATCCGCCGGGTCGTCGGTGGTGCAGGCCACTTCTACGTTGTAGCGGCGCATCAAGCCACGGGCCGAGAACTCAGGCTGCTTGAGCTTTTCGTTGCATTCGTCGTAGATCTCGCGGGCCGTCGAAGCATTCAGCAGCTTCGTGATGCCGAAGGCCGTGCGGAGTTCGAGGTGCGTCCAGTGGTAGAGAGGGTTGCGCATGCAGTAAGGCATCGTTTCGGCCCACTTCTGGAACTTCTCCCAGTCGGACGCGTCGCCCGTGATGTACTTCTCCTCCACGCCGTTGCTCCTGAGGGCACGCCACTTGTAGTGGTCGCCTCCAAGCCAGAGTTCCGTGATGCTCTCGAAGCGATGATCCTCGGCCACCTCCTTCGGATTGAGGTGACAATGGTAGTCGATGATGGGCAGATGGGCTGCGTGGTTATGATAAAGGTCCTGCGCCGTCGCCGACAGCAACAGGAAGTTCTGGTCCATGAAAGGTTTCATAGTTTGGTGTTTAGTAGTTGGTGGTTAGAGGTTAGAGAAATGTTTGGGATGCAGATAGCTTGATTAAGGGCCAAAGGTATTCTCTAATCTCTAACCCCTAACCTCTAACCCATCAATGCTCATAGCGATTCCCATCTCCAGTCCTCGCAGTTCGGCAAGGCCTCTGAGCCGGCCGATGCAACTGTAGCCGGGGTTGGTCTTCTTGTGGAGGTCGTCGCACATCTGGTGCCCGTGGTCAGGACGCATGACGATGCTCTTCTGCCGTTTCTGCTGAATCTCCAGGAAGGCTTTCATCACCTCGTACATCGGCACGTCGCCCTCCAAGTGGTTCGCCTCGTGCAAGTTGCCTTCTGCATCACGCTGAGTACTGCGGAGATGCACGAAGTCGATGCGGTCCCAGAAGCGACGCATCATGGCAGGCAGGTCGTTGTCGGCACGGACGCCAAACGAACCCGTGCAGAGGCAGAGGCCGTTAGCAGAGCTTGGCACGGCATCGACGAGTGCTTGGAAGTCCTCGGCCGTGCTGAGGATGCGGGGCAGTCCGAGTATCGACATGGGCGGGTCGTCGGGGTGAATGACCAGTCGAACCCCGGCCTTTTCGGCAGCAGGACACACCTCTTTAAGGAAATATATAAGGTTCGCGCGAAGACGCTCCGGCGTGATGTCCTTGTAGCGGTCAAGCTCCTGCTGGAACTGCTCTAGGGTGAAGCTCTCCTCCGAACCTGGCAGTCCGGCAATCATGTTGCGGGTGATGAGCTGTTTCTCTGCTTCGTCCATCTGCTCGTAGCGTGCCTTGGCCTTCGCTTTCTCAGCCTCAGAGTAGTCTTTCTCGGCACCTGGTCTTTTCAAGATGAAGAGGTCGAAGGCCACGAAGGCTGCCCTTTCGAAGCGAAGGGCTCGGCTGCCGTCGGGCATCTCGAAGGCGAGGTTCGTGCGCGTCCAGTCGAGGACCGGCATGAAGTTGTAGGTCACGACATCCACGCCGCACTCGCCGAGGTTCAGCAGGCTTTGCTTGTAGTTGTCGATGTAGCGTTGGAAGTCGCCCGTTTGCGTCTTGATGTGTTCGTGGACAGGCACGCTCTCCACGGCTGCCCAACGCATTCCGGCGTCTTCTATCACTTGCTTACGCTTCAGGATTTCTTCTTTTGTCCACACCTCGCCATTAGGGATGTGGTGCAGAGCCGTGACGATGCCAGTGGCACCGGCCTGCCGTATGTCCTGCAGGCTGACAGGGTCGCCCGGGCCATACCAACGGAAACTTTGTTCGCAGAGTATCATATTGTTTTGGTTTTTTAGTGGTTAGAGGTTAGAGGTTAGTGGTAAGAGGAATGCTTTGGGAAGATGGTCGCGAGCCAGAGGTTGGGGGAAAGTTTAGGCAGATAATTAGGAGCCAAAGGTATTCTCTAACCTCTAACCACTAACCACTAACCTCAAACTTCTGACCTCTAACCCCTAACCACTATCCTCGATTCGCTTCAGATGGAGAAGGCATCAAAGCCGCCGTCAACGACGGAGAGGACGCCTGTAACGAAGCTGCTGGCATCGCTAATTAAATAATGTATCGTGCCGAAGAGTTCCTCTGGCTCTGCGAAGCGGCCGGCAGGGGTGTGAGCGATGATGGTCTTGGCGCGGTCGGTCAGCGAGCCGTCCTCGTTGGTTAGGAGCGAGCGGTTCTGGTTGGTCAGTAGGAAGCCCGGCACGATGGCGTTGACACGCAGGCCTGGGCTGAACTTCGTGGCAAGTTCGGTGGCCATGTACTTCGTGTAGTTGCCGATGGCAGCCTTCGCAGCACCATAGCCTACGACGCGCGTCAAGGGCCGCAAGGCACTTTCGGAGCAGAAGTTCACGATGGCGCCCTTCTCATTCTTGGCCATGACGGGCACGAACACTTGTGTAGGGATGACGGTGCCGAAGAGGTTCAGTTCCACGACCTTGCGAAAAGCGTCGAGGTCAAGGTCGAGGAAGGTCTTGTCGGGAGCAATGGTGGCGCCTGCCATGTTGCCTCCGGCGGCATTCAGCAGGACGTCGATGGTGCCGAAGCGTGCCACGATGGCGTCGCGGTTCTGCTCCAGGACCTCCTTCTTCAGTACGTCCGTGACGAGGAAGAGTGCCTCGCCCTTCTTGTTTAGTTCTGCCTCAAGCTCCTTGCCTTGGTCTTCGATGCGGTCGAGCACGACAACCTTTGCCCCTTGCTCTACCAGATAGTGGGCAATGTTCCTGCCCAAGATGCCGCAGCCGCCAGTCAGCACGACAACTTTTCCTTTGATGTCAAATAAGTCTTTCATTGTGATTCTATTTTTCGTTATAACGATATTACGTTATTACGTTATTTCGATGTTACGAAGTTATTTGCTTGAAACGGCCTTATACTTAGGCACGAAAGCTTTGAGTACCAGCCATCCGAGCAGGTAGGCAACGGCGCAGTAGCAGAAGATAATGAAGTAGCCGGCCGGCTTGCCTGTGAAGCCGAGGAATTGCATCTGCGTCTTGTCGGCATAGTCGAAGAGGTAGCCGCTTATCCAGTTGATGAGGAACGAGCTGATGCCGCCTGCCATGCCGTTGATGCCCGTCATGGTGCCGACCGCATTCTTCGGGAAGAGGTCGCTGCCAACGGAGAAGAGGTTGGCCGACCAGCTTTGGTGGGCAGCGCCTGCCAGACCGATCAGGATGATGGGGAACCAGTAGCTGTATGCACCCAAAGGCTGAGCGAAGAGCGTCAACAAGGGGAACAAGGTGAAGATGAACATGGCCTTGAGGCGAGCGTCATAAGGATGCTGACCCGTCTTGTTGACAATGATGGTGGGCAGCTTGCCGCCATAGATGGAAAGCATCGTGATAGCATAGAGCACGAAGATGAGTAGCATGGCCGTCGGATTGTCGCTCTTCAGACCATAGACATCGCTGATGTAGGCGGGAGTCCAGAAGAGGAAGAACCACCAAACGCCGTCGGTGATGAATTTCGCAAAGAAGATGCCCCACGTCTGCGGGAAGGTGAGGAACTTGATGAAGGGGATGGATGCTTGAGGGGCAAGGGGCGAGGGGCATGGGGCAGGAGAGTTGTTGGAGCAGCTGGTGTCCTCTTGCTCCTTGCCTCTTGCTCCCTGCTCCTTCTCGTCTTGACGGATGTAAGCCAGCTCTGCCTTGTTCACATGTTTGTTCTCCTCGGGCTTCTTATAGACGAAGACCCATAGTCCGAGCCAAAGGAAGCCCAGCGCGCCGATGATGATGAAGGCCATCTCCCATCCATAGTACTTGGCGATGAGCGGAATGCAGATGGGCGCGATGAGTGCGCCGATGGTGCTGCCACTGTTGAAGATGCTGGTGGGGAAGGCACGGTCCTTCTTCGGGAAGTACTCAGCCGTTACCTTGATGGCGCAAGGGAAGTTGCCGCTCTCGCCCAAGCCGAGCACGATGCGGCAGACGATGAAGAACCAGGCACTGACCGAAGCAATGACAGCCGTGCTGGTGCCTACGGCATTGATGAGGTCTTCCTTGCCATCAAGCCCGAGCCATGCAGACGTTGCCACGCCGCAGAAAGCGTGCATGCAGGCACCTAATGACCAGATGCCGATGGCCCACAGATAGCCTTTCTTCGTGCCTATCCAGTCGATGAAGCGTCCGCTGAAGAGGTTGCCGATGGCATAAACGATGGAGAAGATGGCAGCGATGCGACCATAGTCGGCATCTGTCCAATGGAACTCAGGAGCAATGAAATCCTTCCATGTGAGGGAAAGAACCTGACGGTCCATGTAGTTGATGGTTGTGGCAAGGAAAAGCATGCCACAGATAATCCAACGATAGTTGGTCTTTTTAAATTCGTTATTCATAATTCACAATTCAAAGTTCATGTTTACTCTTCAATGTGTAATCGTGCTATTCTTCGTGCAAAGTTAATAAGAATTATCTGAACAAGCAAAATCTTTGCATAAAAGATGTGCCGCATGGTATTATTTTTGCTCTTTAGGGCAGGAAATACTCCTGTTTGGTGCAATAAAAAGGGGAAGAAAGGTGCAAAATACGTAAAAAGTGCTAACTTTGTAGGAGAAAATAAAAACATTGACCATGAAAAGACGTGAATTCCTACGAAACGCTGCAATTGTAGCAGCTACGAGCGGTATCTCAAACGGTTTAATGGCTGCTCCCATTCAAACGTCCCCTCAAGGCGAACGACCTTCTGCCGCTGATGTTCCTACCTCCTCGGGAGATGGAACGGGGGAGGAAACTTTAATCGACAGCGAACCTGTCCTGCAGAACTATGCCGAGACGAGTATGGGCATTGCCTTCAGTGTGACGGACTGGGCAAACGGCTACGTCATCTATGGCGAGAAGCCCGACCTGAGCGATGGCAAGAAGGTGTGGTGCGGCGGCTACCGAATGACAGCGATGGACAATGAAGTCGTTCAGGTGCGGCTCACCGGACTCAAGCCTGCTACATTATATTATTATAAGATAGGAGCCGACCGCATCGAGTACAAGGACGGATACCATATTCGCATAACTGGCAACGAGGAAAGCCCGAAGGTCTATTCCTTCCGCACTGCTGGCAAAGACGCGAAGGCACATTTCTGTGTCATCAACGATACGCATGCAAGCTGGAAGGCCGTCAACCCCACAATCAACAAGGTGAAGGAACTACAGCCCTCGTGCGTCATCTGGAACGGCGATGCCTGTAACTCCGAAGAGACCATTGCGGCACAGAAGCGTATCTTCTTCAAGCCAGAGATAGACCGCAAAGACTATGCTGCGGACATCCCTTATCTCTTCTGTTCCGGCAATCATGACGACCGAGGCATGGCGAACCGTCATTTGGAACGTGTGTGGATGTATCGCCAGCCAGAGGAACGTCTGCCTCGCGATTGGGACCTGGGGCGCAACTTTGCAGTCCGCATGGGCGATGTGGCCCTCATTGGTCTCGATACGGCTGAGGATAAGCTGGACACCAACCCGAAGTTCTGCAACCTTTTCGTCAGCGAACCTTATCGTGTGGCGCAGCAGCAATGGCTTCGCGATGCTCTTAGGCAGCCTGAGATAAAGCATGCGCCTTTCCTCGTGGCGCTCTGTCACATTCCTCTCTTCGACCCACGCCCGAAGATGAATCCCGGCGACCTTTATCCTGCCGACACTCATCCCGACTACTCGGGTGACTTTGCCGAGTGGCAACGTACCTGCAGCAAGCTCTGGGGGCCGATACTTGATAAGGCCGGCTGCCAGCTTCTCCTTACGGCCCATCAGCATTGCTATCGTCTCGACAAGCCCGACGATACCCATCGTTGGATGCAGATAGTAGGCGGCGGGCCGGACATGACGGGCAAGAGGAAGGAAGTCTTCCCGACTGTGATAGAAGGTGAAGTAAAGGACGGCAAGCTCGTCATCACTATACATAATATATATACAGGTACTGTTCACGAGACATTGACCATCGCCAAGCGGCGGTAAGGCCAATGGGCTTTATAAGACTTAGAGGTTTTATAAGCCCCATGAGCAGATGTGTAATATAAAGAAATCCTCGGCACAAATTAGTGTCGGGGATTTCTTTGTTAAGGGAATTCCCTCCTGTTCGAGAGGGACTGAAGCTGTCTTATTCTTCGTCGCTCCAGATTTCCCAACTTGTGTCTTCCTTGGTCAGTGCAGCGCTACCATCAACAGTTGTATCACTGATGAGCAGGCTTTCTGCAAGCATGTTAGTTACTTGTGCCTCGTTAATCTCGATGGCAGGACAAATATATTTCTTCATAGTTACTTTCGAATTAAGATTAATAATACAGAAGAATCAAATGTTAAGAGAATCAGAAATCAAGAAAGGGATGCGTACCGTTCTTTGGGACTGCATACGCAGCCCTTTCCTGTTATCTGCATTATCTTACTTTAAGATCTTCTTGCCACCAATGATGTTCACGCCCTTCTGTGCCTTGCCGAGGCGCTGGCCAGCGAGGTTGTAGACGGGAGCGTTCTCGCCTGCGAATTCAACGCTGCTGATGCCAGTAGCATCGTCAGCTTCGAAGCCATAGAAGCCCTTGACGGGAGCACCGATTACGAGGTAGCCCTTGCCTGCAGGGATGGTGCCGGTAGCCTTGTAGAAGCCAACACCTTCGTCTTCCTTAGCGAGGATGTACTGTGTGCCGTCGGTAGCAACATCGGCGGTAGCAGCAACGAGTTCGTTGTCAGTGCCGAGGGCTGCATCGGTAGTTGCGGGCACGGTGTATGTGCCTTCTTCAGCCTTGACAACAACGGCAGTACCTGCGGGAACGGTGGTCACGTCAGCGAGCTGAACGTATTTGCCGTCGAATGTGGCTGCCTTTGCTGCTGCTTCACTGCCAGTGAAGTCAACGTCGACGGGAGCAACGAAGGTTGCATAGCCAGCATCGCTTACTTCGATGGTAGCACCAACATTAGCCTCGAGACCGAAGTCGCAGTATGCACCGCCCCAGTTCTGCTCGATGTACATGGCAAGTACATTGTTGCCCTCAACAAGCAGAGAAGGATCGACGTCAATTAACCTCCAGTCGTTTTCACCGCCTGTCCAGTCGAATTCATTCCATACCTTCGTGCCATTGAGGAATACTGCACAGTCGTCATCGTGAGTAACCTTCAACGTCAGCTTAGTGTACTTGGCAGGATTGTCAATGTAGAAGTTACGACGGAACCAGAATGTGTTGTAGTCGTTGACCCAACGTGTGTGATAAGGACCAAATGAGCCAAGAGGCATCATCAGCTCGTCCCATGCAGAGTCGTCGAAGTCAGCATTTGTCCAACCTTCTTCAATGTCAACATATTCTGCATCAACGACTGCATTGGCGTGACGGTACTTAGCAAAGTAAGGTGTGTTGTTGTCTCCACGGGTCGGCAGGAGCACGATTTCAGCAACCTTAGCGCCGCAGACGGTGCAGACACCGTTTTCGTAAGCGTGAGCAGCAAGAGGCAGGACTTCTGTCTTCAGAGCGCCGCAGTCTGTGCATGCCCATTCCTTCTTACCCTGTACGGAGCAAGTAGAAGCTTCCTCTGTGGGCTCGCCCCATGTGTGAGCCTGTTCGTTAATCCAGAATTCGCCGAGCTGGAAGCCGTCGGCAAGCTGAGTGGCAGAGAACTTGAAGAACTTGAAGGTCTCTGTGCCGTTAACTTTGAAGACATTCTCGTACTTGTTGTAGCTCTTGAGCTTGTAGCTCTGAACGCTTTCGTCGATGAGTGTCCAGTTCTGGTTGTCGTTAGAACCTTCGAGCTTCCAGCTTACGGGATTGCGGCTGGGGTAGTTGTATGTGTCGGCGCCGGTAACGAGAGCGTACTGCTGAACGGCAACGGGTTCGCTGGCAATGATGATAGCCCAGGAATCGCCTGTACCGCTGCAACCGAACTTAGTCGTAGCATCGTTGTCGACGAGGTTAGCAACAGGTGAGTCGCCCCAGCCGTTGCCACCGGTTATGATGGCATAGCCCACGTTATTCACGTCTTTGCGGACGTAGTTGGGTTCGGAAACGGTCAGCTCGTAGCTTGCTGTCCAGCCCTGGTCGGCATCGGTAGTTACGGTAATCATTACCTTGCCTGCAGCCTTACCTGTCACGGTACCATCGGCAGCAACGGTAGCAATGCTCTCGTCGGCAGATGTCCAAGTGAAGGTTGCTCCGTCGAGGTTCTGCACGTCGGGCAGGAACTGAGCGGTGGAGCCTACGATGACAATACGTGTCTCGTTGGTGTAGGTGACGTATGCCTGGTCGTCGAGCTTCTTGAAGCCATAGCCGTCGAGCTTGCCTTGTGCGGGCAGAACGAAGGTTTGTGAAGCCTTGTCGTAGAAGCCGAAGACACCGTCGTGACGCATAACGGGCTTGAAGTTGTAGAGGGTCTCACCTGCCTCGCTGATGGTGCAGTAGTAGTAGCGGCCGCGCATTGGGTTGTCCCATTCGGGGTTAGCGAAGAGAGAGAGTTTACGTGTTGTGGCGTTAGTGACAGTGTTACCTGTCTCATAGGTCTCACCATTTACTACCAGCTTGGTCACGTCGGCAGAAACTTCATAGTCGGTGTTGAGGCTGAAGGGAGCGAAGTTGTCGCCAGCACCTGTTGTGCCACCTGTGAAGTAACCGAAGTGAGCTCTGTCGTTACCGTTCATGTAAAGGGAGATACCAGTGCCTGCGTAGGTGTTACGAGCAGAGAAGATGCCGCACCAGCCAGAAGAAGTGTCATAAACCTGGAACTTGGCGTCAATCTGTGTTGCAGTAACGGGAATGTAAGGCAGTGTGTATGCATTCTCGCGAGCCTGACTGATGGCCTCGATGTACTCAAGCGGAGTATACTTGTTGGGATCAGCAAATATAATCTTATTGTAAGCGGTAGGAATGACGCGCTTCTCAACCTTGATGTCGCCGAAGCTGAATGCGAATGCCGGGTCGTGGCTACCATCGTCGCATACGCCGAACTGGATGCACAGCAATGCATAGTTGTGGTTGGCTGTGAATACAGTTGAATAGGGCTGGTCGATTGTCTCAGTGTTGGGCAGAGGAATGTAGCCAAGAGCTGCGCTGGGATTGTTGAATGCACGGTCGCCCATGTTCTCGCTGTCGAGCACGAAGAAGGGCAGAACAGTGTAAGAACTCCAAGAGTGCCATGCGGTGCCTGTGTACTTGAAGGATGCACGATAGGTTTCGCCCTTGGTCAGGCCTGTGAGCTTGAATGAGAGGGGTTCCCATCCGCCCTTGCCTTCGTAAGGATTGAGGGTGTTCGTTGTGCCGTCGAAGACGTTCACGCCGAAGGTGCTGTCATATTCAGAACCGGGATAGCTCCAGTTGGAGAGGTTCTTGTAGTCGGTGCCGATTTCGGAAACTGCCTCATAGGTCATTTCGCCTCTGTCAACCCAACTTCCATTGAAGTACTCGTACTCGTGGTTGTTGTAGATGACGATCTTGCCTTCGTAAGCTGTGATGCCTGCTTCGCCAGCCATTGCCTGGCCGTCGGCACTGAGCTGGAACTCGCCGTTGTTGGCTGAACCATAGAATGTGCCTGTGAGCTTGTCCTTCAAGCCACCCTTGCCTTCGCCGTTGATGGCGGGAACGAGGTCCATAACGAGAACATCGCCTTCATAGAGCTGGAGACCATAGAGGGTAGTGAGCATGTTGTAGCAGTCAGTCTGTTTGTTGCCGCCGGGAATGTCCTTGTTTTGAGCGAAGACATAGAGTGGAGTCTTGCAGTCTGCTGTCTTGGGAGAGTCGGTGATTGTACCGATGAGTGTCGTGCCGTCTGCTTCGAAGATATCCATCTTGCCTGCCACAGCGTCAAGAACGGTGACAATCTTTTCATTGTAACGCATTGCGTCTCTGTTGCCAGTCTCACCACCGAGGTTGATGGTGGCATTGGTTGTGAAGAAGCAGAAGCGGTCCTTCCATCCGTTTTGATTGTAGCCGCAACCGTAGATAGCCTTCCAATCACCACCTGTCTCTGCATTTATTGTGCAGATAGCCTTTGAGTTAGCCTTGGGGATGTAGTTGAGGTTGATGTAGGCATTGTTGGTGCTCTTGATAGACTCAATCTCGGTAATGGCATTACCAGCCACCTTCAGTGTGTTGACCTCTGTAACGACGCCATACTCTTCATACTCGCCATTGGTGTTGAAGGCGTAGTACTTTTGGGTGTTGTTGTCAAACACATAGGGGTCATTTCCTGTGTACGATGCGAGGTTGTCAACAGGAGTTGCCTCGAAGGGTTCTGTGAAGCCACCTGCTGGCACATCGGGCGTGTAGCCTTCGTCGGGAGTGTATTCTACTGCAATCTGTGTCAAGCGGAAGGTGGCGGCTGTCGGTGTGAAGGTGACAGATGATGTTGCGCCTTCGGGAGTCCATGTGCCGCTGGCGTAAGTGCCGGTGCTGGCTGTTGCGTTTGCACTCTGGCTGGTGGGGTTCGTAGTAATCTTGATGCCGTCGAGTGTGCCTTCACCTGCGGCTTGTACTGTGATAGTGTAGCTACCGAGGTTGGTGGGACTGGCGATACCCAGAGTACCTGTCGTGCCATCCTTCTTTGCGATGGTGACTGACACATGATAGGGCGAAACCTTCCAAGTGTAAGGTACTTCAACACTTGTGTTGCCTGAAAGCGATGCCCTCAAGTCTGCTAAGCTAAATGTGACTTCATCAGCAAACAGCTGGCCTAAGCCAAGCACAAGCGTAGCGAGAAATAGAAAATGTTTCTTCATACTTGTTTTGTTTTAGTTAATAAATATGGTTAATTATGTTGTTTTTTCTTTCGTTTTTTTAGGTTTTGCCTGCCAAAGTTACACATATTTTTAATATAATGCAAGAATTTTGATACTTATTTCGCATTTTCCCTTAAAATAAAATAATGTAATGCCGCAGGTGGCAGGTAGAAATGTCAAATAGAAAGGTTCGGACAGGAGGGAAAACCATTATTCTTCAACTTGAGCCGAAAAATTCGCAAAAGCATTGGATGAAATCTCCCGTCGCAGGGAACAAAACAATTTCAGTGGCACGGAAATATATTTCAAAGGCTTGGAAATATATTTTAGTGCCTTTGAAATATATTTCCAAGCCTTTGAAATAGTTTTATCGCAAGGAGCGTGACATTTTGCTCCCTGCGAATAAGTTTTTGGGTTCGTTTCGCTGAAGAGAATCAGTTTCCCCGCAGATGAGGCTTCCTCGCTTTGTGAGTGAAGATTCCTCGCTTTGTGGATGAAGACTCCTCGCTTTGTGGATGAGGGTCCTTCGCTTTGTGGATGGCGATTCCTCGTTTTGCTGGAGGGAACCTTCGGTTTTGCTGACGGGATAGGCAGGCGGGCCTTTACTTCTTCCGGTTGTCTGCTGCCGGAGTGATGCCGTAGGCTTCTTTGTAAAGGCGAATGAAGTGGGGCAGGTCGCTGAAGCCGCATTGGTCGGCTATCTCCACGAGCTTGATGCCTTGGTTGCGGTGGAGCAGGTCGCGGGCGTACTCCAGACGGACTTTCATGATGTATTTCTTCGGAGCTATGCCTGTGATGGAGTTCATCTTCCGCCGCAGCTGTGAGGATGTGATGCAGAGTTCCTGCGCAATGGTTTCCACGGTGCAATTCCGTTGTGGCATGGTGCGGATGATGGCTTCGTGGACCTTCTGGATGAAGTCCTCTGAATACAAGGCAAAGCTCTGTGCTTCGTCCTGTTGTGCTTCTGCTTCGGCGAGTGCTGCAGGCTGCGTTTCCTTTACCTCGTTCTGCGTGGTTGCCGAGGTTGCTGCGGAGGCGGCGATGACGGTGACGACGTTGTATTTCCTCCTTAGCAGTTCTCTCATTTCCAACAGTTTCTCCACGCGGACGTGCAATTCCTCGGCGTTGTATGGCTTGCAGAGGTAGGCGTCGACACCTTCCTGCAGGCCTCTGACGCGGTCGGCCTCGGATGTCTTGGCTGTGATGGCAATGATGGGGATGTGGCTTGTGGCTGGTTCGTGGCGCAGGGTGCGGCAGAGTTCCAGTCCATCCACCTTGGGCATCATCAGGTCGGTGATGATGAGGTCGGGGATGATGGCTTGCGCCTGCCTGATACCTTCCTCGCCGTCAGCGGCATAGTGAATGTCGTAGTTGCCCCCGAGCTGGTGCCCGATGAGGTGTGCCACGTCTTTGTTGTCTTCCACGATGAGGATGGAGGAGCCGGATGTGTCGGCAGGAGAGATGTCGATGGCGGGCATCGTCTCGGGAGTAGGAGAGGCAATGTCGCTGCTGGCGGCATGGAGGGGCAGATGAATGGTGAAGGTGGTTCCTTTGTCCTGCTGGCTCTTCACCTCGATTCTGCCGCCCAGCGTTTCCACAATCTGATGCACCAGTGCCAGTCCCACGCCGCTGCCTTGGCCGCCAGATTCTGTTGTCTGGTAGAACGGCTCGAAGATGTGCGTTAGGTCGCTCTCAGCGATGCCGCAACCTGTGTCGGCCACCGACATCACCAGCTGCTGGCTGATGGCGTGCACGCGAATGTCTACGCGTCCGCCTTCGGGCGTGAACTTGATGGCGTTCGAGAGCAGATTGCTCACCACCTTCTTCAGATAATCAGACGAATAGCGTGCCATGATGCCTTCTCTGTCGGTCTCATAGTGGACGCTGACACCTTTCTGCCGCCCCATCTCTCGCTGTGCCTCCACAATCATGCCGACCTCGGTGGCGATGTCTCCCTCGGTCTGCTCCTGAATCCCGATGGCAGACTTTATCTTGGAGATGTCCAGCAGTTGGTTGACCAGCGTCAGCATGCGTGTTCCTTGCCGTTCGATGGTCTTGCCCATGGCGCTTACCTCCTCTGGCTGAAGCTGTTCGGGGGTCATGGAGGCTATCTCCTTTCCTAAGCCAAGTATCACGGTCAGGGGCGTGCGGAACTCATGGGTCACGTTGGTGAAGAACGATTCGCGTATCTTCGCCAGCTTCTGCAGCGCCTCGGCCCGTTGCTTCTTCTGTCGGAAGGCGAAGAGGAGGGAGGCGATGATGGCAGCCAGCATCAATACGATGATGATGGACGAGACGAAGAGGATGGTGTTCATGCGTCGGCTCTGGGCGTTGGCTTCCTGCAGCTCAGCATTGTGGAACTCGGCATTGGCCTGGCTCATGAGCTCTTTAAGTTGCTGGGCGTGAATGGTGTCGGACATGTGAATGTAACGTTTCATCACGTTCAATGCCTCTTTTGTGTCGATGGGCTCCAAGGCCTCCGCCAATGTGCGATGGGCATTGCAGACCGCGTTTGCGTTGCCTATCTCTTCATTCAGGCGGATGACCTCGCGCAGCGCCTCAGCAGCTTCCGCGGGGCGACCAATGTCGATGAGGTTCCAACTTTTGTATTCCAAGGTCAGGGCCAACTGGTTTCGGTCCAGTGGCACCTGGTCCTTGATGATGGCTATGGCCGAGTCCGATGCCTGCAGGCCTTTCGCGTAGTCTCCCTTGCGGTCGTAGGCGTAGGACAGCTGTGTCAGGTGGTTGGCCACCCCTGGCATGAATCCTATCTTGCGCGCTTCCTCCACAGCCCGTTGACCGTAGGCGATGGCTTGGTCCACTTCCCTGGCGCTGCAGAAGATTTCACAGGCCACGCCAAGGGCATTGTGCAGCTGCACATTGTTGGGAAGCTTCTCGTTAATTTCGATGGCTTTCACCGCCAGGGCCTTTGCTTCGTCGAACTTAGCCATGGCGTGATTCACTATAGCTATATAAAGGTACGCGCGCGAGAGCTGCAGCATGTTGCCTGTCTTCTGGCAGAGGCGCATCGCTTCCTGTCCCGCTTCCACGGCTCGGGTGTAGTCGCTGGTCTTGAAGAGGCAGTAGGCCTGGTCGCAGAGCAAGGTGCAATGGATGTCGCTTTGAACTTCTTTTTGAAGGCTTGCCAAGGCGTGTCCGATGTATGTCAGTGCCTCTTTGTAATAAGAGGTAGTGGTCAGATAGCGTTCGGCGGCGAACCAGATGCGCAAATCCTGCTGGTGGACCGACAGCTGGCCGTCGATGGTCGGAGCAGGCCCGAAGAATACAGTCTGCTGTGTGCAGAAGTCCAACACTTGCTGCCCTAACTTTTTGCGCGAGGCCCCGTTGCTTTTTTCATAACATTTCAGCAGCGAGTCCAGTTCTGCAATGGGATTGGACGATTGAGCACAGACTGTGGGTGATGCCAACAGGCATACGAGTAACACGCTAACTATTCCGTATAGTTTGCGAGTCTTCATCATTCGAGGGGAAATGAGCATCTTTTTTAACGATTCTGTTAGTTTTTGCTGTATTTTATGTCGCAAAGATATAAAGAAAGTTGAAGAAAAGGTGTGAAATTCGTTTAAGAATAGTCACTTTGTTCGCTTTCTTCAGTATTTTGTTCAATTTATTCAATTGTCAGTAGGTAAATTTTTAATAAATTTGTACCATATTTCATGGAAAACTAACATAAATTAAGGAAAGACACATTCATTATTTCACTTTTTTAAAACTTAAAGTTATGAAAAAAATCTTCTCATTCCTAATGCTGCTTCTCGCGTGCGCGAGCTTGCATGCACAGAGTTGGGCAGCTCCAGGCGAGGGAGCGTACAACAGCGAGACGGTGGTCTATGCCACTCTCACGACGAACCTCAACGCTTCTCCCCGTTCGCTAGTTGTCGCTGCATTTATCGACGATGATTGCCGCGCTTCCGTCATCCCCAGCTACACACCGAAACAAACGTACCTCTACGAAATCCGAGTTCAGGGTGACCGCGATGACGATAATGGCAAGCCCATTACGTTCAAGGTTTACGATCCTACAACGGGCAACGAGTACGTTCTCACCTGCGCTCAGGCCATCACCTTCAACAACGCTACCTACGGCTATCCCTCTGGTAGTGTTGAGCTGACGCTGACGGCTGCCACTTCCTACACGCTTAACTTCACCGAAGCTGAGGTGGGAAAGGACTATGATGTCGCTTCATACCTCACCGTGGAGCCTCAAGGTGCAGCCATCCCTGAGAATGTTACGTGGAGCATCAGTCTCGTTAATGACCCGAATGGTGACCCCAGCTCCTATGCATCCCTCAAGGGAACCACTCTGCAGGGTATTGCTCCTTACATGAATGGCATTAACCTTACCCTCAGCGTACCTGATCCTACAGGCGCTCCTGGCGTAACGCTGGCATCTTCAGTATTCAATGTCGTTCAGTACGCAACGGCCATCAACCTTCTGAAGGAAGAGGTGACCGTCAACAGGGAATCCCTCACGCTGTCTGGCTTCATGAGTGCTGGTGTATCTTACGCTGTGGAGCCCAGCACCACCACGGATAACGTGCTGTGGGAAACTGATGATGCATCCATCCTGGAATGGAACCAACGTGGCTACTTCATTCCCATCCAGGCTGGTACAGCTCACATGCGTCCTTACATTATTAAGAAAGATGGTACCAAACTCGTGCCTGCCGACGAGAAGTGGATTACGGTGACAGTTGTTGTTCCCGTGACAAGCATCAAGATAGACTACAGCAAGTACAACGAACAGTTCAAGGCTAACGTTGGCGACACCCACCTCTACGAGCGCTTGGCCAACATCATTAACATCACTCCCGCTGACGCTACCGACAAGAGCTTCACGATTTCCGTGGAGAATGAGTCGCCTGTTTCATTGATAGGTGCTACAACCTTGACGGCAGCTAGTGTAGGCTCAGCTTTCGTTACTGTGATGGCTAATGGTGCAGACCCCCAGAACCCTGTATCAGAGCGTGTGCAGATTGATGTCGTAGATCCCACGACCACTGCCAACATCGCTTCGAACCAGATTGTTGTCGCCCTGACCGATGGTAACCCGCAGGACATTTCAACCGAAGTTCAGAATAATGTTACTTTGGCCACCGCTGGCGGTTCTCTCGTTTCGGAAGTGGACGGAACAGTTGAACTCAACGGTAGATCCGTCACATGTTCTCCGGCTCCTGGCCTTGATCTGGGAGGCATCACTGGTGTCTTCACCGCTGTGGCCGAGGGTACAACGACCGTCAACATCAACCTGCGCTGGCCGAACTACGATACTTGGGGCGTAACGACTGACGAACTCCAGTACAATTCAAATCAGTATTCGTTCAGCATCGTGGTTACCAATAGTCTGACCCTGACTCACTTCGATGTAGCCATAGCAAATCCTGTAGCTGGCCAGGGTGGTTCCATCATCCTCACCCCGCAGCCCGCAGGTGCCACCTTCGATATCAACGAACTTCGTGTTGACATCAACAACGGTCTTGCAGGTTCTTGGGCAAACACGCTCACCTCTTCTTTCAACTCTGCAACAGATACCGAGATTGTCTATGATTTCACTTCTACGATACCTGGTCAAGTCAATGTTTCCGTCATGAATTCTGCAGGCGTTCCCATTCCTTTGAACGATCCGGGCTCGCCCGTCGGAAACTCGTTCACCGGCTTCGAAGTCGGCTGGCCGTTCGAACTCTCTACTGGCTGGCAGTGGCGCAGCAATCCCTGCGGCTTCATTCCTGCCAATGAACTTGCTACATATTATGGCGATGGCGACCTGATTGAAATCCGCACCAACAACAGCCTGCTCTACAACGACCCCGAATGGGGCTTCTATGGAACCCTCACCTCTACTCCTGGTATCCTGCAGGGTCAGTGCTATAAGGTTAACATGAAGTCTGCTCGCTACACCGTCCTCATGGGCAGCAGCGTGACAGACGAAGCTACACAGGTGGCAGGCACTGTCAATATGACCAATGATACCTACACTGTTACTCTGAAACCCGGATGGAACTGGGTGGGCAGCCCCTACCTCTTCGACCGCGAGCTTAGCAACGTCTTCAACGGACAGACAGCCAACCTGTCGGGTGCTGTCATCATCGGCAAGACTGGTTCGGCCGAGCTGAGCTCTACCACTGGCCTATGGACAGGTAACCTCACAGCTTTGATGGCTGGTGAAGGCTACATCATCAAGAATCCCGGCAATTCAAATATCGAACTCACCTTCCCCAACGAACGTGCTTGGGAACCTGCCAATGAAGGTAACGGCGCTGGCGTCAAGGGATGGAATATGGCTCATAGCGTATGGGAGTATGACCACACACGTTTCATGAACAACATGACGATGGTGGCTGAACTGGAAGGCATTGATCAGCCCGAGCAGTACAGCATCGGTGCCTTTGTTGGCGACGAGTGCCGTGGCGAAGGTGTCATCATCGACGGCAAGGCCTTCATCACCGTTCACTGCGACGCTGGTGAATATGTCACCTTCCAGCTCTACAACACCTGCACAGGCGAGTACTCCCTCGTTGACGAAGGCATGAAGGCTCAGACACGTGTAGGTTCGCTGAAGACTCCGTTCCGCATGCATGCCAACATCGCTGACGGCATCAGCAACATCGCCGGCGAAGCAGACGCAACAGAGACCTACGACCTCAGCGGTCGTCGCACCAGCAGTCAGCAGCATGGAGTCGCTCTCCGTCGCATGACCAATGGCACAGTCCGCAAGGTTGTTGTCAAGTAAACCCTGAACGAAGTGAGGCTGGCGGGACCTCCGCGTCCCGCCAACCTCACTCCTTTTACACATTATATAATTAAATACATTATATATAATATAACGCGCACTTGCGCAGATAACGACACCCTGGCATAATGAGTAGACACCTTTACAGAACATATCTGATGGTACTCCTGATGCTCTCCGCCCTGCCTGCAGACATGGCGGCGCAGTCTTTGTCGCTCAATACCATCTCCACTATTGCCAAGAGCGACCCTCTCATCATTACGGGTGCCGTAGGTACGCAGAACACGTACCGCTATTCCTCGGCGGGCAATGGCTATGCCCAGCCCATGAGCAACAGCGTATATGCTAACCTGAACATCAGCGTTTATGGTATTTCCATGCCATTTGCCCTCTACTTCACTAATGATGGTTTGGACTGGAACTTCCCTCATCTGGCCTTCCGCCTTACACCTGCCTATCGCAACTGGCGCGGCCACTTCGGCCAAAGTACAATGGCCTTTAGTCCCTATGTCATGAACACCTCGTTCAATGGCATCGGACTGGAATATAATTCCGAAAAGATTCGTGCAGGAGCCTTCTATGGCATTCTGCGCAATGCTGTTAACGACGACCCCACAGACCCCTTTGCCCGCAGACCGCAGTACAAGCGTGTGGGTTGGGGCTTCAAAGCAGGCTACGGCTCTGGCCGTAACTATATCGACCTCTACTTGCTTCGTGCATACGACCGCCCCAATTCCCTTGACGAATCGTGGCGACGCTATGTCAGTCCGCAGGAGAATGTTGTTGTCGGTCTGAGAGGAGCATTGGCTCCCACGCGCTGGCTCTCCTTCAGCGGCAACGCTGCTGTCAGCGTCTTCTCAACAGACACCGAGGCTCCGAAAATAGACTCTCTGGCCAAAGGCTTCAATAAAATCATGGACCTGCGTTATTCTTCGCTGGCCCGTTTCGCAGGTGATGTCAACGTCAACCTCTCCTTCCCTGGCATCTCCTCCTCCATTACTTACCGCATTGTCCAACCAGACTACACTTCCCTGGGCACATATTATATGGCCAACAACTACCATAGCCTGGGCATCAACCTGAATACAATGCTTTTCCGCAAGGTGGCTATCTCTGGTAATTTCTCTGGTCAGTCAGACAACTTGACAAACAGACAGATGTACACCACCCGTGGCTACATCTATTCGGCCACTGCTTCTACGCGAATAGGACAACATTTCAATATATCTGCCGGCTATAACGGCTATACCCAGACCCAGACCGACGGTACGGTGGCCGTCAACGATACCACCCGCGTACACAGACGTACATCCAGTATCACGGTTACACCCTCCTATATGACCGACAACGAGTTGCTGGGACATGCTGTATTCCTTTCGTTCAATCGCACCAGCAACAAGGACCTGAATCGCTTTGCCACTGGCCAGAGCGATGTTACGACCCTTGCCATCGGTGCCAACTACACCATGAGCGTCAAGCCCTGGTCCACTGACTTCGGCATCTCTCTCAGCAGTCAGCGCTCCAAGGGCTACAAGACAAAGTACATCAGCCGCATCGGAACCTTCACCACCGGTCACACCTTCTTCGAAGAGAACCCACTCAACGTCTCTGGTTCTATTTCTGTAATATATAATGAAGTGGAACGGCAGAGCAAGAGCCTGAACATCGGTGGCGACGTGACTGCCTCGTACACCTTAAAACAGTATCATGTCTTCTCTGCTTCGGCTTCGTTCTATAAATATGGCGACGTGAATCCCTCTAAGTTGCGCAGCAGTTTGGACAGGACAGACATTACAGTCAGTCTCAACTACGCCTACACCTTCAGCCTCTTCGCCATCAAGAACAAGGAAAATCGCGGAATCTTCAAGAAGAAGTGGATGCAGAGGATTGCAAAGATTTCTGAAGGATTCTCGGAATAAAGATGATTATTGAAAGTAGAAACATAGAACATAAAATATTATAAGGTCATGATAGCCCATCACTCTTATAACCTCCATATTTCTCATAAGTTCCATGAGGCCAATATGCTTCGTAAGCCCCATATGGTCAGTGAAACCCATGAGACCCCTAAGGCTCATAAGTCTCTCAGAACGCTCTGCGTCCTGTTTCTCCTGTTCTTTGCCTCAACGTTCAGCATTCAGTTGCCGACGCTCAATTCACTGTTTCCTACTTTCAGCCTCCAAGTTGGTGCCCTGCATGCTCAGGACATCACAGTGACGGTCACACCCACGCAGCCCATCCTGCCTCCGCAAGTGATGCTCTACATCACTGAGCCCGCCAATTACTTCAATGTCACCCTTACCAACACAGGCAAAGACGATGCCAATGTCTACCTCGTCATGCAGGTGGAGCAGGTGACTCCCTCCAGTGGCCTCAGTCTGAGCACTCCTCCCCGTCGTCAGCCCAAGTTGCCTATCGTAGTGAGCGCGGGAAGCACCCGTATTCTTGCCCCTGTTGAAATCCGCAGTCTGTTCAATCATATTCCCTTGAATGAAATCACGGCTCCCGAGGGCCTCTTCGACAACTATGCGAATGGTTCCTTCGGTCTGCTGCCCGAGGGACAATATGAGTTGCACATGACGGCTTACCGTTGGGACCCCACGTTGCCGTCCCCAGTCGTTGCCAGTTCGCCTTCCAGCGGCGTAGCAATGTTCAGCGTCTGCTATAATGCCCAGGCACCGCAGTTCCTGACACCCATGGCCGCTAACAACGAGCTGCTGAGCGTGGCAGAAGTCAATCCTCTCACGCCCGAGTTCACTTGGACAGCACCCGTCGTGGCCTGCAATCCAGGTGTCTTGCAGTACACCTATTCATTCCGCGTCGTGCAAGTGCTGCCCGGACAGATGCCCGACCAGTCCATGGACCATAACCCCGTCGTTTATCAGTCCAACAACCTCAGCACGCCGATGTGCATGATACCCCAACCTGTCATTAAGCAAATGACGGAGGGTGCCACATATGCTGCACAGGTCACTGCCAGCACGACCAATGTCAACCGCACGATGCTTAACTATGTTAACATCGCCAATGAAGGAAAGAGCACCTATAAGCTCTTCCGTCTGAATAACACGGTTGCTCCCGTCAATCCCATTATCGACGACGGTGATGGAGACGATGACGGGAAAGACGATACACCCATCGTTCCCGAGGACGAAAGCGAAATCAATATTGCCTTTGGCGACACCAAAACCAGCGACCTCATAGAAGACTCGCTCTATACATTCAGCAATCCTATCATCCGCGAACCAAAATTCCTGGACGAGAACGGTGCACGCAAGCGTTTCATGGAAGCTGACCTTGAAGTGTCATGGGATGCTTCGACCTTCATGGGCGGCGAAGGCCATCAGAGCGATACCATTGAGATAGAGTATGAATTGCAGTTCTTCGACAATAAGAAATACACCGAAATGGAAGAGGTCCTGGAACAGGAACCCTTCTACACAATCAAGACAAAAGAACTGAAGCACACCATCACGTGGGACGATATCAAGGACGATGTAGAGGCTGGCGACTACATGTTGCTGCGCATCCTTCCCGTTGTCAAGAAAGGACATTCCGTTGGCTTCACAGGAAATGACAACGTAGTGGACTTTGCCCTCGCCCAGCGCCTGAGCCAACAATATTTCCAGTGCGAAGCGCAAGTCGAAATCAATGACAAGACACCTACCACTAAGGATGCCTCCGAGTTCAAGGGCAAGGTGGTGGCCATTGGCGAGTATAACCTTACTGTTGATGAAATAAAGGGAAGCGGCGACAGCGGCTTCTCAGGAACAGGTCGTGTGGAGTGGAATCCCTTCGGTTCCAAGATTATGGTCTGTGTGAAGTTTGACAAACTGATGATCAATAGTGAGGATATCGTATATGAGGGTGTCTGCGAAACCGTGGCTGCGCCTGAGATGCTGAGCAGCATGGAGGTCGTTGACAAACTCTTCAGCACATGGGGGTTGGACAACCTTATCAGTGATACAGGCATTCCTTTTGCCAACGAGTTGCAGAACAAGGCCACGGCCGAAGTCAAGAGCCTGGCTGAGAGAATAGACCTGGGCACTTATTACAAGAAGCTGCAGGATGGCAAGGACCTCTACAACCTCCTTACCACCGGCTCGATGGACAAACTCTATTTCCCTGTCCGCTTCCCGAAGGATATCTTGCCCGATGACTTCAATGCCGTTGACATTCAGATTGTCGACATGAAGTTCTCGCCGACCTATGCTACCATGAATGTTCTCGGCCAGGCTACATTGCCTGAATGTGACGTCCTGAAGAGCAAGATTCTTATCTTCGGTGCACCGCGTCTCTGTATTTCTCCAGACTCCTTCCTGCCAGAGGGTGGACAGATAGCCCTGCTTGGTGACTTCACACTCGCTCCTTCTCCCGACATTGAGATGACCTTCAAGGCTCCGAAGGACGTTTTAGAGCCAAAGGACGGTTGCTACATTTCCTGGAAGACAGTGCAGGACACGACTAAGCTGGAACTCCTTGGTGTGGACATCGACATGAAGATTGAAGGCATCGTCAAGGATGACCACGGCAAGGCCACCGACGAGCGACCCATCATCAACCTCAAGGCTTCTGTCGGCAGTTGGGATGACCTCCTCGTGGACCGCGTCAGCATCGAGGACTTCCAAGTCAAGGATCTCCCAGGTTGGACGTTCAAGGCCACCGACATCGTCTATGACCACAGTCGCACCCGCAATTCCGAACACATGGGTGAGTTCCCCCACGACTATGACAAGGAAAAGGCAGGCATGAAGATTAACGGTGTCCTCGATGATTTGTACTGGGAAGGTCTGCACATCGGCACCGTTGGCGTCGGCTTCCCCAAGTCCTTGGAATTGGGCGATGTCGGTGATGGTAGTGACAGGCGTCTGTGGATAGAAGCCAAGGAGATGTATTGGGACCAGAGTGGTGTCACCGTGAAGCTCTCTGCCGAAAATGTCTTTGCTGCCAAGGAAGGAACCCTCGGCGGATGGGGCATCAGCCTCGATGAAGCTCATGTTCAGATTATCCAGAACGACTTCGACAATGCCGGTTTCTCCGGACAAATCAATATCCCAATCCTCAAGTCAGCCAAGAAGGACGACGACAAAGGCGGAAACGAACGCTTTGGCAATGTTAATTACTCCTGTCGGATTCGCAATCTGACCTCACCCGAGAAGCGGAATAAAGGTGAACGTTCGCGCTACTCCTATATCTTCCTGACGGAGCAGGTGGAGGAGCTCGATTTCAGTTTCCTTGTAGCCACGGCCAAGTTCGACACGTTGCAGACCTACTTCCTCGTAGAAGCATACGACGATGAGAAGGTCGAGGACAAAATCAACACCCAGGTGGAACTCTGTTTGGGTGGCGAGATTGGCATCGGACTTGTGGATGACGCCAACGAATGGCTTAAAGAGAAGACTTCGTCTCTGCCCTTGGAGCTGAAGATTCCCGACATTCACTTTACCAAGATGCGCCTCTCCAATGTGAAGCGCAACGAATGGACATCGAATGATAAGCGTGTAAAGGACAAACGGAAAGCACGCGAGGAACAGGAAGATAAGATTCATAATGCTGCCTTGAAAATCCTCATGGAGAGTGAAGAGATGAACATTGGCACCGCAGAGGAGCCCTTCTACTTCGACCTCGGCGAATGGTCTCTGGCTTCTGCAAAGAAATATCTTGGTCCCTTCAGCTTCAATCTGGACAAGTTCTCCCCCAACTACACCGATGGCAAGGTCACGCTTGAACTGGGTGGCTCCGTGGGTCTTGTAGAAGACAAGATTAACGTAGGCGCTGCCGTTGTCATCTCTGCCAAAGTTAATACAGAAGGCGACATCAAGGACTGGTCCATCGACGATGGTGATGTGCAGTTCAAGAAGCTCTCTCTCGACCTGGACTTCACAGCCATCCATCTGAAAGGCGAACTCGAGGCCAGCGAAAAACCCGACAAGGGCTATAGCGGCACCCTCGACATCGGCATCACCGGCTTCTTCAACCTCGACTGCAAGGGCGGTTACTACGAGCACAAGAAGGCCGAGGATGACAACAATGACACAAACTACTCCTGGGGCTACTTCATGGCTGATTTGGAATCGGCTGTCTTGCGCTTCGACCCCATCGTCATCGATCGTATCTCCGGAGGCTTCTTCTTCAACTGCCGGCCCACCAAGGGTACCAAGAAGTTCAACGGCACACCTGAGGCGCAGAATGGAGTAATCGGTATAGCCTTCGGCCTCGGCATATCTTCTTCTGCAGGCAAGGAGACTATGAATGCCGACCTCGACATGCTCGTAGTCTATGACTCTACGAACGACTGCTTCTCCACCTTCATGCTCAATGGTAATTTGCAGGCAGTGGGTGGACTCGTCAAGGCCGATTGCTCTCTTATCTATGAGAATGAGAAAAACAATGCAGGCAAAACGCGGAACCGATACCTCTGCATGAACCTTACCGTGGAGGCTGGGGCGGATTCCAAGGCACTCCTCGAGAAGGTCACCAAGGCCAACGATGCCCTCGAGGCTCTGCAGAACAAGATGAACGAATTCCAGGCAAGTCTGGATCCGAAAGAACTCTATCAGAAGGTACTGAACCCCGAATCGGGTCTCAACCGTATCTCTGGCGACTACAAGAAGAACAAAGACGGTGAAGCCCCGGACAAAGACGAGACCGAGCTTACCGCTGAAGAGAAGAAAGAACAAGAGAAGAAGAAGGGTGAAGCCCTGAAGACAAAGATTACCCTTGAGCTCAAGGTTACATGGGTCAAGGACGGTACAACATACGATCCTCCGAAATGGCATCTCTATGTTGGCGAACCCACCAAGGACAAGCGTTGTTTCTTCCAGTTCCTGAAATATGATGGTTCCATTGTCAAGGTCGATATCGGTGCCGATGCCTACCTCTGCATTGGCAACGAGCTGCCCAATGGCGGTGTGCTGCCTCCGATACCTCCCACGATTTCCGAATTCCTCAGTGGTCACGATAGTAAGACCACCGATATGGGTGCCGACTTGAACAAAGCCGAGCGCAGCCGCAAGGCAGCTGCCAAGAAGCTGCTCGACCCAGACTCCTGCGAAGGTGGCATCATGGTCGGTGCCAGTGCCTGGGGTAAAATAGATATAGACCTCGGACTCCTGTACGGTGGCATCGAAGCTATCGCCGGTTTCGACGCATCCCTCGTCCACTATGGCAACAACGCCTTCTGCGTCAACTCCGGTTCAGCTATGGGCTACAAGGGTTGGTACGCTATGGGTCAGCTCTATGCTTACCTCGCCGCCCACTTTGGCATCCACATCCATATCGGCGCGCTCATCAATGAGAAGATTGAAATCTTCAACGCAGGCATTGGCGGTGTCCTGGAATTAGGTCTGCCCAACCCGACATGGGTGGAAGGTCAGGCACGCATCAAGATTAGTCTCCTTGGCGGCCTCTGCAAGATTAACAAGAAGTTCGAATTCTCAGCAGGCAACCACTGCGTACCGTTCAAGGGCAATGCTCTCGACGGCTTCGAGTTGTTCCAGGGTGTCAGCCACGGTTCGGACAGCCTTGAGCAGGCTCTCTTCGATCCCACCTTTGCCGTTTCCCTCAACGAAGCCAAGAACATGACCTTCACTACTCAGTCCTCCATCGGCTCACATTATCGTCTGCTCGACCCCTCATGGGAGAGTGAGCTGCAAGATAAGGAAGAGACTACCGAGGATGAGATAGAGAAGAGCATGGCTCTGAACGCCAGCCGCACCTACGTCTTTGACATCAATCAGGACAAAGACCAGAATGGCAATAAGATGGGTGTGCGCCTCTTCGACCTCGGAGAAGGCCCTACATTTTATATGAGTGAAGATTTCAGGAAGATGTACGGTTCGTGGCGGCCCATCGAAGCGATGAAGAAAAACTCCGATAGTCCGACTCTCGAACCATATAATAACGATATGGCTAAATGGGCGGCCCAGAATCTGACAGATCGTAGTCTAACTGTTGGCGAGACCAGCGTGAAGATGAGTAGTTCCGACATCAATAGCGGCCCCATCAGCCTCACGAACAAGAAGGGCAATCTTGTCGGAGGACGTTCCATTTATCTGAACAAGAATGGTGTGCTCAATGTCTTCGACAATACCGTAAACGAATACAACAAGACTGGTGAATCATGGTCTGTTGCAGCTGCCACCGAGGTCAATTGTTCCTTCCGCGAGGAAAAGGGTTCCACCTTCCACCTCTCGAATATGGATGTAAAACCAGGCCACAGCTACATGCTTGTTCTCTCTGCCGATGCCTATGAGATACGCAACGGCAGACGTTACTGGTGCGAGTATTACAGCGAGAAGGACAAAGAGAACTACAACATCCACTGGCAGCAACAGAAGGCTTGGTTCTTCCGCATCAAGAGCGAGGAGGAGGAGCATATTGTTGTTGACTCGCTGCGCGATTTGGAGCCTTACGTGGCTCTGGCCTATCCTTCCACCAATGGTACACGTGTGAGGGACACCCGAGGCGAAGGCGCCGTGAAGGCATACTTCTCAGACATCATGCATCCCACCATCGCCCTCAACCGCGACATACGTAGCAGTCTGCCCTTGGATAAGATGGAATGGGTGCTCACGGGTACCACTGCCGACGGAACTACTGTGCAGCAGACTCGCAAAGCAGTTTACAAGCAGGATGGCAATTGCATCAACCTGGAACCGGAACAGGCGTTCACGGAGTTCAGCGAGTTCATTGCAGCCCGCAACCAGGACAAGAACAACTACAATTTCGACAACGAGCAGTATCACCTCCAGCTCCTCTATACCTATTTCCATAAGAAGAAAGAACGTGCTCTTGTGCCCAACTATGATAAGAACGGGAAATACATCAGCATGGTCTGGGGCTATGAGATTGTCGATGACAAGGACAGCACCTTCGCTCTCGTGGACCTCAACCTTACCCCGTTGCCTCACCATCTGGTGGAGAAGCAGGTGGATGGCGAACGGTATCAATCCGATAACTGGATGATGACAACCTCCAGGGATCAGACCAAACCCGTAGCATACAGCCTGCCATTCGTCGGAGCAACCATCGACGCGGCACCTACCATCGAGTATGAGAAGGACTACTTCGATAGCAACGGCAATGATCGCGTCACTGACGCAGACCTTGTCTTCAACGACCTCAACCATAAGTATAAGGGAAAACCATACCGACTCATTGACCCGTATCTCTACTTTGCCTACCTCGGCAAATGGGTTTTCATCGGCGACCGCGAGATTAGTGAGTATGGCTTCGATAATGTGCCTGTGAAGTTTGGTTCGGAGAGCCTCGTCTTCAATTACAATGGAACGAACGTGAACTGCGAGTTCCTCAAGGACAAGAGGAACAAGACGTTGCTGCAGTTGCGCAACCAGATGTATGGCGTTTGGAATACCTGGAACTACAACGACAGCAACCAGCCCAAGTACCCGCTGCCCAGCGTAGGCAGCGCCATCGGAGGCGTCACGGCGGCCAACCAGGATGGTAAGGCCAGCACCGTCACGCCGCTGAACATTAATCACTTCAGCGACTATACCCATGTCTTCGAGGACTTGGTGAAGGACTACATGGGTGCCTACACCGTTGCCGACAAGCTCTGCAATGAACTGCGTAAGAAGACCGAAATTCTGGTGTCTTATTTCTATCAGGAGGCTAATTACTATAAATCATTCAGCAGCGATTCTTTCGATAATGACCTCAACGAAGACATGAAGAAATGGAACAGCACGCACCGCGGACAGTACCTCGAGTGCTCCGACCGTGGCTACTCTGTTCGCGTGCCATACTATCAGCTGCCCCTTATCTTCGGCGACTGCTTCGGCGATGGTGCCAGCTATGATGGACATGGCCTTAACCGTGCCAGTCGTACGTTCAGTAGTTCCATTGGCGGAAAAGACATGGTGTCTGGCGACCTGCCACTCTACAATCTCAAATTACGCTTCCCGTCTGCTGCCTCCGAACTGCTCTTCTTCCGCCTGAACGAAGGTGGCACGGGAAATAAAACTTACGTAGGTTATACAGGAAAACCTTTTGGCCACAATCCCTCCGTTCCTCACGACAAGTTCGATGTTCATAAAGCCCTGGAATATGTCTCCAACTTTAAGGCTCGCATCTATCGTGTTGACTGTTACGACATGCAGACCGGGCAGTACATCGTCAGCCCCGACAAGAGTTTTGGCGGTGGACCGTGGGAGCACACTGTCACCATCGGAGCCGGCAATGCCACTGCCTCCAACCTGGACCAGATGTATGAAGCCAGTGAGGAGAAGAACGAATACCTGACCAATCACTTCGACAAGCCCATGCCGCAGGCTGTGTGGTGTGAGGATAAGAATACACTTATCTTCCTTGTTTCCGAAATTGACTATAATAATGCCGATGGCCAGAAGATTGGTGACGTCACCACATCTGTTGTTCATACCTTTACTGTTCCTGGTATCGAAAGGATTAGTCAACGTCGTTGGGCAAGTATGGCTGATGATAATTGCACCCGAGTGGTCATCGACCCGTCCTTCAAGGATGCCAACATCACTTCGTGCGAGTCTTGGTTCAGCGGCTTCTCGAAGCTGAAGTCCGTCGAGGGATTGGCGAACATGCCTTCGAACATCACCTCCACGATTAACATGTTCCGCAACTGTTCTTCCCTCACCAGCATCAACCTCAAGGGCTTCGACTTTAGTAAGGTCAAGAGTTTTGCCGGTATGTTCCAAGGTTGCACGTCGCTCAGTTCCATCAACCTCGACAATTGCAAGGCCAACAAGGTAATCACGACGTTCTATATGTTCCAGGGTTGTGAGAACCTGACTACTGCAAGCCTCATGAACATGGAGATTGATAGCCTCACCGAGACATCCCACATGTTCGAGGACTGTAGGAGACTGGCTCGTGTGGACCTCACTGGTCTCAAGACCGATAAGGTGGAGAATATGTCCTACATGTTCAAGAACTGCGTATCCTTGACCAACTTAAACCTCAGTTCCTTCAGGGGCAACACTGTTCGTAATATGGAGGAGATGTTCATGGGTTGCAGTCAGCTGTCTTCTTTAGACCTATCCAATTTCGATCCGAAGGGTAGGGAGAAAAACCCCTCCATGGAGCGCCTCTTTGCCGGTTGCAGGTCTCTACGTACCCTCCACATCGACATCCTCAACCCCGAGATAACCTACCAATCTCCCTGCCAGGCTATGTTCGACGAGGTCACCGATAAGCTCACGTGCTACTACTTCTGCGACCTGACGCCATACATTGCCGATCAGATTCCGGGCACAAAGAAACCTCTGCCCGACAATCGGGCCAAGGTTATCCACGGTCGAGAAAAGGACGGCAAAGAGGCCCTCTTCTTCCTCTATTCCGACACGCCTTTCCGTCGCAACGAAACCTACGACATCTCCATCAGCATCACCGATTCCAAGGGTTCCACCGAGAAGACAGACCACCGCGTGACGGTGCTGAATGTGTGGTCGGGCGACGATATCTTCAATACAGGCAACAGCAAGCCCAAGTGGGCAGCAACACCGTCCATCACATCGGCTGTTAGGAATGTCTATATCGACGACAACTTTGCCGCTACGCCAACCTCTACCTACGCATGGTTCATGAACTTCGATAAGATTACAGAGGTTCAGGGCCTGACAAACCTGAAGACCAATAAGGTCACCAACATGGGTTCCATGTTCTATGGTTGCACCAACCTCCGCACCATCAACTTCACCGATGCCGACCTCGATGCAGTTACCAACATGAACTCTTTCTGCTACAATTGCACAGAGCTGAGTGAAGTCCATGGCATCTCCGGCAATCTTCCTAATGTGACCTCGATGAGCTATATGTTCTACCATTGCGAGAACCTGACCTCGCCCATTAATGGCGGACAATCGGTTACCACTATGAAATATATGTATGCCGGTTGCACAAGCATCGAGAACAAAAGTGGCACGTTTAAGATTGTGACCGACAAGGTTACCAATATGATGGGCATGTTCCATGGTTGCAGCAATCTGCGCAAAACCTTCAACTTCTCCTCCACAGCCAACGTCACCGACATGAGCTACCTCTATGCCAACTGTGAAAGTCTGCGCGAGGTTAACATGGGTACATTGAATACCGAAAAGGTTCGTAACATGACCGAAATCTTCTCGGGTTGCAATAATGTCTATCAGATAGATGTCGGCGAGATGTCCTCAAAGTCTCTCACCAGTTGCAGCAATATGTTCAAGGGTGTGCCCAGTTCTTGCACCATCTACATTGCCTACGATGCTAATCGCATCATCGATGTATGTCCCAAGTCGGACTATCCCAACCGCATCCTTGTCTATCCCGCCAGTGTTGTTGTGCTCCGCTCCGGCGGTGACTACAAGTTGCACTTCGTTGGCGAGAAGATAACCTTGAAGCAGGGCGATAAATACAACCGTTATCCCTACAGCGGCTATGATGTCCAGATTGTTTACTCCGGTACCTTTGTGCAGAACCGTGTACGCAGCGGAGCAAATGTGGGTCAATCATACCAAGAGATGTGGAACAGATTTGCCGACCGCGTAGTGGAGGTCACCATTGATGACTCGTTCAAGAAGATACAGCTCATCAACGCCTATGGTTACTTCAAGGGCATGAACCGCTTGACCGCCATCAAGGGTATTGGCAACCTGACCACCAAGTATGCCAAGGACCTTGGCAGCTTCTTCTCGGGTTGTTCCAGCCTGACCACTATCCAGGGCAGCGCCATCAGTACCGCCAGCGCCACACGCTTGGACAATATGTTCAAAAATTGCGCCAAGCTGACTACCGTGAACAGCGTCCAGTTCGCCTCCTCCGATGTTGCCTATGACATGAACCACATGTTCGCCGGATGCTCCAGTCTGGAGGACATCAACACCAACAACTATCCCCATACGGGCAAGGCAACAGACCTCTCCTACATGTTCTATGGTTGCAGCTCACTCACCCATGTGCCATTCATCAACATGAATACAGAGTCTGCTGAGGAAATGACCAGCATGTTCGAGGGTTGTTCCAGCCTGACGGACTTCAAAGACATCTCACACTTCAATGTGGATAACTGTTGGCAGTTCGCGAATATGTTCAAGGACTGCAGCCAGATGTACGAGCTTGACCTCTCTACCTGGAACTGGTCATCCTACAGCTCCAGAGTCATCGATGGAATGTTCTCAGGCTGTAAGGCCCTTAGGAAACTTACCCTCGGCTCCAACTTTAAGTTTAATAACTGCCAGTACAACGGTAACTCCAGCAAATCGGTCTTCAGCAATGTCAGGGATTTGAGTGTGATGGTGCCTGCGGAGAATCTTGAAGATGTGAAGAATAGACTTACCAACTACTATGGCTTCATTATCGGCACCACGGGACGCTTCTACGATGCAAACGCCACCGAGACAGCACAGGTGCTCTGGTCACCCTCCAACAAGACGATTACCTTCTACTATGGCATGCCCTTCGAAGTAGGCAATAACTTCAATGGTGTCCGTGTGGAAAAGGTCTGGAGCGGGAACGCTGTGCTTTCCAATAACAGCGACTCGCCCCAGTGGGGTTCCACCGTTCAGTCCTCTGCTACGACCGTGGTCTTCGACAATTCCTTCATCAACGCACAACCCACCACCACCCGTGCTTGGTTCAGCAATTGCCGTAAGCTCAATACCATCAAGGGCATCGAGAACCTCAACACTTCTAAGGTGACCAACATGTCCCGTATGTTCATGAACTGTGACCATCTGACGTCGATAGAGCTCAAGCATTCGGACTTTACGACGAGCAATGTCACAGACATGTCGAGCATGTTCAGTGGTTGCGACGCCCTGACCTCCCTCAACCTCTCCAGCTTCACCGACACACGCAAGGTGCAGAACATAAGCAGTATGTTCAACAACTGTAGGAAGTTGTCGGAGCTCGACCTCTCCAAGTTCAGCACAGCCTCCGTGACCTCTGCCAATAGCCTCTTTGCATACTGCTATGCCCTGAAGAAACTCAAGGTTGGCAGCGGCTTCACCTTCTCCTCCATGAGCAACAAGGCCTACGCTTTCTCCGGCGTCTCCAAGATGGAAATCCTGGCCACCGATGCTGTTCTCAACATCGTGAAGACACCCATCAAGAACAAACTGGGATTCATCGAGAAGCCCGATGACACCAACGGCGAGTTCGTGGCCACGGACAAGATGAGTCTGCAGGCCATCTGGTGTGCCAACAACAAGACGCTCGTTTTCATGTACGGAAAGGAATACCAGGCTGGCAGGAAGTTCAATGGTTACACAATCACCAACGTTTGGAAATTCGGCAATACCACCCCGTGGCTCGAAACAGTCAAGAACCAGGTGACCACCGTAGAGTTCGACAAGAGTTTGGCCGACCGCTCTGTCACCTATTGCAGCGAATGGTTCAAGGACTGCTACAAGCTCACTACCGTGCGCAACATCAATAACCTGAAGACCCCCTATTGTACTACCTTCAGCTATATGTTCTCTGGTTGCAGCAGCCTCTCCAACCTCGATGTCAGCAACCTCGATGTCAGCAATGCTAACAGTCTCTACAGCATGTTCTATGGTTGCTCGAAGCTGACTTCCCTCGATGTCAGCAAGTGGAAAACTTCAAAGGTGACCAATATGGGCTATCTCTTCACGGGCTGCAAATTGAATAGCATAGACCTCACTAACTTCGATGTCAGCAATGTCAAAATCTTCAAGCACATGTTCTCAGGATGCAGAAACCTGACCACCATTAAGGGCCTGGACAAGTGGAACACTGTCAGTGCTACCGACATGTCCTGCATGTTCAACAACTGCGAATCCCTTACTACCTTCGACCCCTCCAAGTTCAACACGGTCAGTGTGACCAATATGAGCTATATGTTCTACGGTTGCGAAAGTTGGGTAGTTAATGCCTATTCTACTCCTATTAATAAATACAACGTGAGCAATGTTACGAACATGAGTTACATGTTTGCCTACTGTTCGAATATCTTCAGAATGAAACTCCCCGATTGGAATACGGGCAAGGTAACCGACATGTCTTCCATGTTCGCACATTGTACAGCTCTCAAGGAGATTAAACTCACCGGATGGGATACGCGCAAAGTCACGACGATGGAAGGTATGTTCTATGGGTGTACGAAACTTCCTAACATTGATTTGTCGTCCTTCAACACACTTGCGTTGACAAGCATGAGAAATATGTTCAGGGATTGCAGTCTTCTGGGGAATGTAAACCTGAGTTCCTTCGACTTGAGCCGTATCACCGATATGTCCTACATGTTCTGTGGATGTAAGGGCGGCTTAGTCATCGACTTCCGAATCCCCAAGAAGATGAAGGCCGGCGTCAATATGCAAGGCATGTTCAACGATACCTGGAACGACTCCCGCGATTATGGAGGATTCTACCTTAATGTGAACCCCAACTTCCAGGTGACGACCAGGCAGTACATCAACTACCCGAGCAAGTCAGACTTCTTCAACAGTTGTGAATTTGAACTCTATACCAATGATCGCTCTGTGAATACGACGACGAAGAATAATGCCATCACAACCTTAAAGAATCTGGGTTGGAAAGGCTGGGATACGGGCGAGAAGCCAAGGTTTATATACCGCTACACCAATGGTACAAGAGTGGATATTGAATATTAAAAACAAAGTAACTTAGGATATGAAACTTAGGTCTATCATACTGAACACGATGCTCCTGGCTGCTATCTTGCCAGTAGCGGCACAGGCACCCGACAGCACCACGGCGCTGACCCCCTTTACCACCATCGGGCAGAAGCGGGTACTGCCGCGTGTGACCACGAAAATCCATCTGATGACCCGTGCCTACGGCGACAGTATCGTCCTGCGCTGGGTGGCCGAGGACTTCACCTCCTACAACTATCTGGCACGCCTCGGAGTCAACGTTCTGCGCATTCCCAGAGTCAAAGCCGACGGCACCCCCATTGTCGGAGAGAAAGTCGATACCCTGGCCTATGAGCTACGGCCTAAGACCCTCGAGCAGTTCCGCAGCTCCTATGCCCCCAACGATAGCAATGCCTATATCGCCATGGGTCTGCTTTACGGAGAAAAGGAGAACCTTCACCCCAACAACCAAGGCTTTGCCGACAAGACACAGAACGAGAGTTCCGACCAGGACATAGCCTACGGCTTTGCCATGCTGGTGGCAGACTGGCGCGCTGACTTGGCGCGCGACCTGGCCGTCCGCCTGACCGACCGCAATGTGGAGCCCGGTGTCACCTACGACTACATCGTCCAGCCGACTGTTTGGGAGAACAACGGACGCCTCATCTTCGAACCCGGAGTGGCCGAGGAAGTGAAGAATGTCCCCTACCGGCCAGAACCCTATGTGCCGCAGATGGTGGACTCTCTCTCCAATCCTGGCACCCTCATGCTCGGCTGGTGGGACAAGGACCACTCCAGCTTCGAGATAGAGCGTCGCCACACCATGACCCTCGACGGACGTCGTGTCGATGGGCAATGGATGCGGGTCACCCGCAAGCCCTACGTCCCCATGATTCAGCAGCCCGAGGGCGAAGGCTACTGTGTCATCCACGACTCGGTGCCCGAGCTCGGAATGTGGAATTACCGTCTCATGGGTCACGACCCCTTTGCCGAGCTTACACCTCCGACGGAGCATTCCGTTTTTGTCCGCGACGTACAGCCGCCCGTGCCTGCCAACATCAAGTACATCGTCATCGAGCGTCCTGATGACGACGACCCGATGTCTTCGGTCATTGCCCACGTCGTTTGGGAGAAGGATACGTTGGAGTCCGACTTTGCCGGCTATCGCGTCTTTTACCGTCCCATGCACGATGGTGAAGGCGGTCTGTGGCAAGCCATGAACTTCGACCTGCTGGCACCCACCGATACTTTGCTCAGCATCGACATGACCGGCAAGCGGACCGGCATGATGTACATCTCAGCCTACGACGACTCGGGCAACGAGTCGAAGTCCTTCATGCAGCAAATCCGCCTGACGGACTTCAAGGCGCCTCAGGTGCCCAGCAACCTGCGAGCCGACGTGCGCAAGATAGACCTGGAGCGCGACAGCACGGTGCTAGCCAGTAAGTGGGCATTCATCGACCTCTACTGGCAGCCCGCTGCCGAAGACGATGACATCGACTATTTCGACATCGCCTGGGCCAACGACACCACCCACAACTTCCTTATCCGCAACCAGGGCGGCATCCGACAGACCACCTACACCGACTCCGTGGCACTGAACGCCAACCAGCGCTATATATATTATAAGGTGCGCGCGATAGACTGGTCCACTAACGTCGGACAGTGGAGCGACTGGATTCAGGTGGAGCGTCCGCACATCACTCCGCCCACACAGCCCCATCTGGGCGAGTCGAGCCACGATGAGCTGATGGGAATGCACATGGAGTGGATTGTAGGCAAGGATGCTGACATGCGCGAGCACACCCTCTACCGTCGCCTGGGCGAGAATGGTACGCCCGAGGTTGTCGGCACATGGAATGCCGACAGCGTGAAGGCTCACGACGGCCTCATCGTCGTGGATGACAATCCGCCCTTCTCTCCGCGCGAACGTTACTACTACTGGATGTCCAGCACCAATGCTTCGCCCTTCGTCGCCAATAGCCTTGCTGTCAGCTGGCGCCACACCGGTCCCCGCATGTTCGACCTCAACATCAGCCTCATGGGCA
>CADCCR010000005.1 GCA_902799985.1 uncultured Bacteroidales bacterium
TCCTGGAGGGAAAGGAATATCAGCTGGCAAAGGACAAGCAAGGTCAGTATGAGCTCCACATCACCGATCCACAGAAGTTCTGGAGCGTCAGCAAATACCTTGTCGTACAAGTTAAGTAAGAATGCATAATTCGCAATTCACAATTCATAATAATGCTACGCCCAAAGTTTAGCGAAGAAGATAATTATGAATTATGAATTCTTAATTATGAATTAGCATGAAGACTTCCCGGAGCAAGCACTATAATTCCTCGCGCTCGTCGCTGCCCTTCGAGGACGGCATGACGAACGTGAAGTTCCATAACGTCATCGACGACTCGCCCGAGACGGCTGTGCTCGTCGGCATCATCACGCCCAGTCAGGACGAGCGCAAGACGAAGGAATACCTCGACGAGCTGGAGTTCCTGGCCGAGTCTGCCGGAGCCAGGACCATCCGCCGCTTCACCCAACGGCTGGGCGGGCCGAACAGCGTCACCTATCTCGGCATCGGCAAACTGCAGGAGATACGTGCCTTCATACAGGCCGAAGAGGATGCCGAGCGAGAGGTGTCGATGGTCATCTTCGACGACGAACTCTCCGCCAAGCAGCTACGTAACATCGAGAACGAGCTGAAGGTCAAGATACTCGACCGCACGACGCTCATCCTCGACATCTTCGCCATGCGCGCACAGACGGCCAACGCCAAGACGCAGGTCGAGCTGGCACAGTATCGCTACATGCTGCCGCGCCTGCAACGCCTCTGGACGCACCTCGAGCGACAAGGCGGCGGCTCGGGCAGCGGCGGCGGCAAAGGCTCGGTGGGACTACGCGGACCTGGGGAGACACAGCTCGAGATGGACCGACGCATCATCCTGAACCGCATGAGCCTGCTCAAAGGGCGCCTCGCGGAAATCGACAAGCAGAAGACCACCCAGCGCGGCAACCGCGGCAAGATGATACGCGTGGCACTCGTAGGCTACACCAACGTCGGCAAGAGCACCCTGATGAACCTCCTCTCCAAGAGCGAGGTGTTTGCCGAGAACAAACTCTTCGCCACCCTCGACACCACCGTCCGCAAGGTCATCGTCGATAACCTGCCCTTCCTGCTCAGCGACACCGTGGGCTTCATCCGCAAGCTGCCCACCGACCTCGTCGATTCCTTCAAGAGCACGCTCGACGAAGTGCGCGAGGCCGACTTCCTGCTCCACATCGTCGATATCAGCCATCCCGACTTCGAGGACCAGATAAAGGTCGTCGATAAGACGCTTGCCGACCTCGGCTGCAGCGAGAAGCCGCAGATGATAGTCTTCAACAAGATAGACGCCTATACGTGGGAGGAGAAGGATGCCGACGACCTGACGCCCGCCACCGCCCGCAACGTCTCGCTCCAGGAACTCATCCACACCTGGATGTCGCGCCTCGGCGGAGAGTGCCTCTTCATCTCAGCACAAGAACGCACCAACCTCGACACCCTCAAGCAGGTATTATATAATAAGGTACGCGAACTGCACGTCCAGAAGTACCCCTACAACGACTTCCTCTTCGAGCACTACGAGGCAACTCCACTCATTTAGGCACGACATGAGCACTCAGGCGATGGACAAGGATCAGGGGAAACGACGTCCGGTCGATACCATGCGGCACCACCGTGAAAACGGATGGGACTACCGAGGACGTGCCATCTATCATTTCACGATGCCTGTGGAGGCACGCTATCCGCTGTTCGGGGTTCTGGAGGGCGAGAGCGCAGAAAAGGCTTTCGTAAGGCTGAATCCCTTTGGCCGACAGGTGTGCCGGATGCTGAGCGGATTGGCACAGTTCTACGAACAGAAAGGGTATGCGCTGAAGGTGCTGACACAGATGGTGATGCCCGACCATGTGCATTTGGTGATTCAGGTGCTCGAGCCCCTGCCGCAAAGCATCGGGGCGGTGGTCAGAGGGTTCAAGAGCGCATGCACGAAGATTTACAAGGAAGAGTATTTTAGTAGCGGCGAGAACGCCGCTAAAGTGCACGGGGAGGAAGCTTCCCAGGGAGGCGAGAACGCCGCTGGTGAGCATGGACACGGAGAGGGGGAGGAGGCCCCTGTGCATTTTGCCCGCATTTTTGCGGGCAGAGGCAGCATCTGGCAGCAGGACCCGGCCTATTACCATGAGCGCATCCTTCACGCGCCAGGCCAGTTGCGCCGGATGATTGACTACGTGAAGGACAACCCCCGCCGCCTTTGGCTCAAGACAAGGAACCCCTACCTCTTCCGCCTGCACAGACACACGGAAGTCCACGGCTTGTCGTTTACCTCGATGGGCAACCACTTCCTCCTCGACTGGCCAGACCGACAGGCGGTGGAAGTGTCGCGAAGCGCCGTTGCCAATCAGGTGGAAGAACGGCTGCGGACGGTGCTGGCGGCGGCTCACAACGGGACGGTCACTTATACAGCAGCCATCAGCAAGGGCGAGCAACACATCGCCCGGACCTTACGCGAGCAAGGCTACCCGCTGGTTGTCCTTCTCAACGACGGCTTCCCCAAGGAAGGCTCGCCCCACGAACGTTACTACAAGCCCGGGGGCGTCTATTTCGAGGCGTGTTCGAAGGGGCAGCTGTTGCTCTTGGAACCTACCGAGCAGGTTTACCATGATGCCGGTATCCAATCGGCCGTCCAGGAGACTTTGCGCCGCAAGGCGGAAGCACGGCATTCCTACTATACGCCTATCCCGCAGGCAGCCCAGCGTTATCGCTTTGTGGCACTCAACGAAATAGCCCAGCGGCTATCCTTAACATGATATAAACCATTAACATATAAACTGAATACAATGGCTGAATTCAAGTATGCCCCAATGTTCCAGATGGGCGAGGACAAGACGGAGTACCGCCTCCTCTCGAAGGAAGGCGTGACCGTAAGTGAGTTTGAAGGGAAGGAAATAGTGAAGGTGTCTCCCGAAGCGTTGACGTTGCTGGCTCAGCAGGCCTTCCACGACGTGGAGTTCATGCTGCGTCGCGAGCATAACCTGCAAGTAGCACAGATACTTAAAGACCCCGATGCCAGCGAGAACGACAAGTACGTCGCCCTCCAGTTCCTGCGTAATGCCGAGACTGCCTGCAAGGGCATCCTGCCTTTCTGCCAGGACACCGGCACGGCCATCATTCATGGCGAGAAGGGACAGCAGGTCTGGACCGGCTTCGAGGACGAGTCGCGGCGTGTTCAACACGTTCACGCAGGACAACCTCCGCTACTCGCAGAACGCACCTCTGAACATGTACGACGAGGTGAACACAAAGTGCAACCTGCCTGCTCAGATTGACATCGAGGCCTGCGAGGGCGCGGAGTATAGGTTCGTGATGGTCGCCAAGGGCGGCGGCTCGGCCAACAAGACGTACTTCTACCCCATGACGAAGGCAACGATACAGAACGAAGGCACGTTGCTCCCCTTCCTCGTAGAGGAGATGAAGCACCTCGGAACGGCTGCCTGCCCGCCCTACCACATCGCCTTCGTCATCGGCGGCACCTCGGCTGAGAAGAACCTGCTGACGGTCAAGCTGGCCAGCATCAAGTACTACGACTCCCTGCCCACCACGGGCGACGAGACGGGACGTGCTTTCCGCGACATCGACTTGGAAAAGAAACTCCTCGAAGAAGCCCATAAGATTGGCCTCGGCGCACAGTTCGGCGGCAAGTACCTGGCCCACGACATCCGCGTCATCCGCCTGCCACGCCACGGCGCCAGCTGCCCCATCGGCATGGGCGTAAGCTGCTCGGCCGACCGCAACATCAAGGCGAAAATCAACCGCGACGGCATCTGGCTGGAGAAGATGGACGACTGCCCAAGCGAACTCATTCCCGAAGAACTGCGTCTGCCCGGCGAAGGCGGCAAGGGTGTTGAAATAGACCTCGACAAGGGCATCGATGCCGTGCGCAAGGAACTCAGCAAGTACCCCGTCTCGACCCGCGTCAACCTGAAGGGCACCATCATCGTGGCCCGCGACATCGCCCATGCCAAGCTGAAGGCCCGCCTCGATGCAGGCGAAGGCATGCCGCAGTACTTCAAGGACTATCCCATCCTCTACGCCGGCCCTGCCAAGACGCCGGAGGGCTATCCTTGCGGTTCGATGGGACCCACCACGGCCAACCGCATGGACCCCTACGTCGATGAGTTCCAGGCAAATGGCGCTTCCTTAGTGATGATTGCCAAAGGCAACCGCACGCAGCAAGTGACGGATGCCTGCAAGAAGCACGGCGGCTTCTACCTCGGCACCATTGGCGGCGTGGCAGCCGTCCTCTCGCAGTCGAGCATCAAGAGCATCGAGTGCGTAGAGTACCCCGAACTCGGCATGGAGGCCATCTGGAAGATAACCGTCGAGGACTTCCCCGCCTTCATCCTCGTCGATGACAAGGGCAACGACTTCTTCAAGCAGCTGAAGCCCTGGTGCCCCGGGTGCAAATAGCAGGAAACGAGGAACATTCCTCCGAGCACTAAGGGTAAAAGTTCGTCACACCACGGAATAAAACTATTTCCAAGCCTTGGAAATAAATTTCAAAGGCTTGGAAATATATTTTAAAGGCTTTGAAATATATTTCAGAGCCATTGAAAAAGTTTTATTCCCTGAGGTGACGAATTTTTGTCTGTGACGGTCGATATTTGTCTGGCAAGACAACGGGGAATATAATAATATATAATGTATTATTGCTGTCCGAGGAAAGAACCGAACCAAAGGTCGACAAAAGTCGAGGCGCGAAAGAACACAGGCGGGTATCTTTCGTCTCCTCGAGACTTATGGCAAGCCTCGCTGGGAGGAAAGCCCGTCAACTTTAGGGAAAACCTCCTCGCGAAATAGGAGAACTCCTTCGCCCTTATTGCAGGGAAATGCCTACCTTTGCATCGTAAACAAGAAGTTGAACCCCTTTAACGAATAGGAGACACAGCTATGAAAAAGATGATGGTTATGGCAATGATGATGGTAATGTCCATCTCGGCCAATGCAATGAGCTACAACGCAGCAAGGAACGAAGCACTCTTCCTGAGCGACAAGATGGCGTACGAGTTGAACCTGAACGGAGCACAGTATGGTGCCGTCTACGAAATCAACCTCGACTACCTGATGAGCATGAACAGCCGCGGCGACGTATTCGGCATCTGGTGGAGCCGCCGCAACAGCGACCTCCGTCATGTGCTCAGCGTTTGGCAGTACGACAAGTACGTGGCAAGCAGCTACTTCTATCGTCCGCTGGTATGGAACGCAGGCAAGTGGCAGTTCAGCATCTACAGGCACTACAGCAACCACAACCTCTTCTACATGTCGCATCCCGCAGGCTACGCAAGCTACAAGGGCGGCAACAATCACAAGAGCGACCACTACTATGCCGACCGCAGAATCTCGAAGTCCGCTCCGAAGGTTTCGGGCAGAAGCTCCCACAGCGCCCACGCCAACGGCGGACATCGGATAGCAGGTAATGCCTCGGGCAGCAGAGCAAGCAGAGGCGGCGTCCTGAGCTCCGGCCGCAGGTAGCAGCATCGCGAATCGACAACAAGCAACAGAAAACGAAGAAGCCCAGCGACTTGCTGGGCTTTTGCGCTTCAGGATGGGCTTGAAGCTACTACCGCTTGAGCGAAGCGAAAAAGGTATAGCTCGACGAAGTCAACCACGACCGGTCGTTGGTGAAAGCCCTGAAACGAAGAAGCCCAGCGACTTGCTGGGCTTTTGCGCTTCAGGATGGGCTTGAACCAACGACCCCATGATTAACAGTCATGTGCTCTAACCAACTGAGCTACTGAAGCAGGTTTTTGAGTTTTTCCCTCAATTGCGATGCAAAGGTACAATAAAAACTGAAAACGCAAAAACGAAAAGACAAAAATTTTTATTTATATGCTATTTTTTTCTTTTTTGATGCTTCTTTAATCCTTAATCTTTATTCTTTGCGCTTTATTTAGTACCTTTGTGGAAAATTTTGCATCAAATGGGGAAAATAATAGGTATTGGCAACGCTCTCGTCGACATTCTGGCTCGTCTGACACGGGATGAGCTGCTTGGCGAAATGGGTTTGCCGAAAGGAGGAATGACACTCATCGACGAGGCACAGCAGCTTCGCCTGCAAGCCTGCATGGAGGGTCTGCCCGTGAACCAGTCCAGCGGAGGCAGCGCCGGCAACACCATACTTGCGCTGGCGCATCTGGGCAATGAAGTGGGGTTCGTGGGCAAGATAGGCAACGATGCGCTGGGACGCTTCTATGCCGACTGTCTCCGGAGCGCAGGCATCGAGGCCCGACTGCTGCGATGCGACCTGCCGACCGGTGTGGCTAACACCTTCATCTCGCCCGATGGCGAACGCACCTTCGGCACCTGTCTGGGAGCAGCAGCCACGTTGCAGCCTGGCGACATCACGCCGGCTCTCTTCGAAGACGTGGAGACGGCCCACATCGAAGGCTATCTAGTGCAGAACCACGACCTGATGGAAGCCATCTGCCAGACGGCAATGGAGGCAGGCACGATGCTCAGCCTCGACCTGGCCAGCTACAATGTTGTCGCCTCCGACCTCGCTTTCTTCCACCACTTGGTGCAGGACTACATCGACATCGTCTTTGCCAACGAAGAGGAAGCCTGTGCCTTCACAGGCGAGAAAGACCCGCTGAAAGCGTTGCGACAGATAGCAGCCATGAAGTGTCTGGCCGTGGTGAAACTTGGCAGCAAGGGCGCAAGTGTGCGGCTCGGCAACGAAGAAGCGATGGCGGAGGCGCGGAAGATGCCGGTGGTCGACACCACGGCTGCAGGCGATTTCTTCGCCGGCGGTTTCCTCCATGCCCTGACAAAAGGTGCATCTTTGCAGGATTGCCTCAACTTTGGCACACTTCTTGCAGGTCACATCATAGGCGTGGTTGGCACGAAGCTGCCCGAAGAAACGTGGAAAGAGATAAGAAAGAATGAAAAAATGAAACGATGAAAGAATGAAAGGAATAAAGACAAGGAGATTTCTTTTTCTCCCCCTAAGGGGGGCCGGAGGGACCCTATTATATATAATAATGTGTATGCTGCCCCTCTGCGCAGCAGCACAGAAGAAAGAGAATGCCAATTCTGCCATCAGTCGCAACCTGGAGCTCTTCAACGACATCTACAAGCAACTCGACCTCTTCTACGTCGATTCGCTCAATGCCGACACGGTGATTGGCTGGGGCATACGTTCCATGCTACAGCAGGTGGACCCCTTCACCGACTACTATCCCGACGACGATGAGGACCTCCGGCAGATGGCAACAGGCAAGTATGCCGGCATCGGCAGCGTCATCCGCTATCACAGGAAAGAGCAGCGGGCCGTCATCAGCGAACCCTACGAAGGGACGCCCAGCCAGTTGGCAGGCATCCAGGCGGGCGACGTCATCCTCTCCATCGACGGCAAGGACGTGAAGGGGATGCTTACGCCCAAGGTGAGCAGCATGCTTCGCGGCGAGGCCGGAACGACATTCGAGCTGAAGGTGCGGCGAGGAGAGGAGGAGAAATCGTTCCTCATCACTCGACAGACAATACAGCTCCCGCAAGTGCCCTACTTCGGGATGCTCGGCGACGGACAGACAGGCTACATCTACCTGACCGGCTTCACCGAAGGAGCCTGCCGGGAGGTGCGTGACGCCCTGGACGACTTGCGCCGGCAGGGAGCCAACCGGCTCGTGTTCGACCTGCGAGGAAATCCCGGCGGAGCAGTCAACGAGGCCGTCGACATAGCCAACCTCTTCCTGCCGAAAGGCAAAAAGGTGGTCTATACGCGAGGCAAGATGTCGCGCACCAACCGCGAATACTACACGGCCACCGAGCCTGTGGACAGCATGATGCCGCTCGTCGTACTTGTGGACGGCGCATCGGCCTCGGCTTCCGAAATCGTCTCGGGCGCCTTGCAGGACTTCGACCGCGCCGTCATCATGGGAGCCCGCACCTACGGAAAAGGCCTCGTGCAAATGATGCGCGAAGTGCCCTACCACGGTACGCTCAAGATAACAACCAGTCGCTACTACATCCCCAGCGGGCGATGCATACAGGCCTACGACTACCGCCACCTCAATGCCGACGGCTCGGCCGGAACCGTTCCCGACAGCCTGACACACCTCTTCCACACAGCAGGCGGTCGCGAGGTACGCGACGGCGGCGGCATCAAGCCAGATGTCGAGGTGAAGCCCGACAGCCTGCCAACGATGATTTACGAGCTGGTGGGCAGCGACGAGTTCTTCGACTACGTCACCAGCTACTGCTACGCACATCCCACCCTACCGCCCATCGGCCAGTTCCGGCTCAGCGACGAAGACTATGCCGCCTTTGCCGACAGCATCCAGGCCAGCGGTTTCGAGGCAGGCAAGCCATGCCGCGAGGTGCTGGGAGTGCTGCGCGATGTGGTCCGGCGCGAAGGCTATCAAGAAGCTGTTCAGGCAGAGCTCAACGCCCTGGAAGAGAAGCTGAAGAGCGACATCCGTGCCGACCTCATGCGCTTCCGTCGCGAGGTGGAGCCATACATCATGGACGAGCTGGCACATCGCTACTACTACCAACGGGGAGGCGTACAGCAGCAACTCATCGACGACCCGTGCATCGAACGGGCTTTACAGGTGCTTTCGAACGAAAGCGAATACAATAACATATTGGGAAAATGAGGAATTACAGGCACTTCACGGCGATAATTGCGTTTGTCCTTTGCTTCATTGCCAAGGCGCAGACGGAAGCTACCGCCCGACAAAGTCAGATTCCCTCTCTCTCGGGAGAGGGCGTGGGGGAGAATCTTCCTGCTCAGGACAGCATCATCCGCGTGCTGGCCATCGGCAACAGCTTCTCGCAGGATGCCGTCGAGCAATATCTCTGGGAACTGGCCAACGAAGCAGGCGTGAAGATGATTATCGGCAACGCCTACCGCGGCGGACAGGGCTTCCAGTCGCACTGGATTGACGTGACGGAAGCGAACAACACCTTCGAGTACCGCAAGGTGCAGAACGGCCAACGCACCAACACGCCACGCATGGCTCTGGCCGACATCATCACCGACGAGCCCTGGCACTTCATCACCTTCCAGCAGGTGAGCCAGGAGTCGGGACTTACCACAACCTTCGAGCCCTACCTGACCTATCTGATACAGTACACGCAAGGGCTGCAAACCAACCCCAATGCCGTCTACGGCTACCATCAGACGTGGGCCTACTCGCACGACAGCACACATGGCGGCTTCGCCAACTACGGCAACCGCCAGCAGGTGATGTACGATAGCATCTGCCACGCCGTACAATACGCCACAACGACACATCCCGAGCTCAGATTCATGGTGCCCAGCGGCACAGCCATACAGAATGCCCGCACCACCTGGCTGGGCGACAACATGAACCGCGACGGCTACCACCTCGACCTGAAGATGGGGCGCTACACAGCCGCCTGCACCTGGCTGGAGGTCATCACCGGCATCTCGCCCGTAGGGTTCAGCTATCATCCCGACGGCATCGACTTCCTGACAGCCCACACCTGCCAGGTGGCAGCCCACGAGGCCGTGGCACGTCCCTACGAATGTACGGCACTCGACCGCGAAGGGTTCCGCACCCCCAACGACATCGTGCCGACGGGACTGGTGAAGCTCAACTTCGGAGCCACCTACACGGCCGACCCCACCTGGAACGACATCACGCCAGCCGTACGCACACACACCAACATCACAGACAGCAACATGAACCCCACCGGCATCCTCATCACCTTTACAGGCGACTTCGGCGGCTCCAACACGAACGGCGCTGCCTACACCACCACCAAGATGCTCATGCCGGCCGACGTGTCGCAGTCTGCCCTATGGGGCTATGCCACAGGCAAGTTCGGCGGACAGAATGCGCGCCAGAACGCCACGCTCCGCCTCAGCAACCTCAACCCCGAGCTGACCTACGAGCTGACCATCTTCTCCTCGCGCATGGGCAGTCAGGACACCCGGCAGACAAGCTACATCGTGCAAGGCGAGGATGTTTGGGCCGATGACCTGCAAGCTGCCAACAACGCCAGCCAGACAGCCGTGATAAAGGACATCCACCCCACCGCCGACGGCCAGCTCACCCTCACCATTATGCCTGGAGCTCAGAACAACAGCCCCAACAGCTTCTACTACCTCAACGCAATGACAATCAAAGCAAAGAAATAAACGCCCCTCTCCCCCAACCCCTTCCTAAGAGGAGAGGAAGCAAAAACCATCAAACTGCCATGCCCCTGCGTGCAGTTCCCTCCCTTGGGGAGGGTTAGGGAGAGGGGCGATAACTCATGCAACAGAAACAGAAACAAATTCAGATTCAATTCCGCCTGATGGACGTCAGGCAGCTGCAGTTCGTCAACCTCGCCAACGAATGGCCCGAGGGCGAATTGCAAATCAACAACCAACTCCAGTTCAACGCTGAGACAGACAAGCGCATCGTGCGCTGCAACGCCAACTTCGAGTATAAGAAGAACGACATCACACAACTCATCCTGGGCGTGCAGACGGTCTTCGAGTTCACGCGCGACAGCTGGAGCACCCTCTACCAGCTCGACGGCGACCAATGGGTACTGCCAGCAGGCCTGGTGCAGCACATGGCGGACATCACCATCGGCTCGGCCCGCGGCATCATGGCCGTGCGCAGCGAAGAGGCAGGCATCCCGAAGCAGATTCTGCCGCTTATCAATCCCGGACAGATGCTCCGCAACAACATCGCCTTCAAGCGCCAACCGCAGCAGCCCGCAGGTAACTCGATACCCCTGGACGGCACGCTCGGCAACGCATAAAGCATACAGACGAAAGGCCCCTACCGCTTCAGCAGGGGCCTTTTTTGTGCCACGACACAGCCTGCCTCTCAGAGCGGCAGAAGAATTGCCATGGGGCTTTCGTTGTTTCTCTCGGCCGGATTCGCCACACGTTCGGGGCAACAAAAGGAAGAGCTCCCTCGTCTCACGACGAAGAAGCAATATGACGCGTCGATGTATTAACTTCTAAAACCAAACATTAGCGCAGGCGGAACATGAAGGGCAGATTGAAGATGCTGCGGACGGGATTCCCTTCATCGTCCTTTGCTGGTTCCCATTTTGGCATTTCCTTCAAGACACGCACAGCCTCTTCATACAGCAATTCTCCCAAGTCCTGCCCTGCCTCAAGCTGTTCCTCGCTGTCGGGATGTTCCTGTTTGTAGGACGTTACTTCCACCTCCGAGAGTGTCTTTCCCGCTCCACGAACCTTCTCAATATGTGTGATGCTGCCGTCTTTCTCAATAACAAACCGGACAATGACACGACCCTGCACGCCAAAATACTGGCAAAGCTTGGGGTAACGGACGTTCTCGGAAATGAATTTGAAGCAACCTTCATCGCCGCCCGGGAACTTTGCATTCTCCTTCGGTACATTATAGATGGTGTCGTTATTGTTGAAGACCTCCTTGTCATTGAGCATTATCTTGGCGACGCTCTTACCATTGACTGTGATATTGCCGTCGCCATCCATCTCAGCTCCAGGCAGCTTCTTGACGAGGTCCTTGAGAACAGGGTCATTAGTTCCTGTCTGCTTGTTATAGACAACGTTCTGACTCTCAGGTTCCTTCGTTTCTTTCTTGGTAGTAATTACAATGACACCATTGGCACCCTTGTCGCCCCACTTGGCGATGGCAGCATCTTTCTGAAGTACGGTAATGCTCTCAACATCCTCAGGGTCGAGATTAAGCAGTTTAGTAAGCTGCTCCTCGGTGTTGATGTCCTTCGCCGCATCCTTAGGGATTTCAATGATTTTGCCGTTGAGGACAAACAGGGGACGTCCTTCCGTGTCCTGCTGCTTCACCTCCTCCAGAATGACATTCTCTGTGGAACTCTGTGCCACGTCTTTTTGAACCGCAGGCTCATTTTCCTGCTCAGGGACTTGCAAGTTAGCGGATTTCTCCGTACCTTTGCCCTCGAGTTTAGTAACTGTCTCCTCAATCGGAGCGACGAACTTGGGCGTAGCGAAGGCCGAGAGTGCCAACGCAGCCACCGGGATGACATAGAGCGCCTTGCTCTTCATCCACGGATTTGACTTGATTCTTTTCATCATAGTGATACGTTTTTTAGTTAAACTATGGTTAAAGCTGTTGGCGAAAGCGTAGGAACCGGAGCCAACGGCTTTTCTTATGAGCAACAACTGATAGCCTCGTGCCGACACGCCCTGCTGGAGGACGAAGTTATCGGCCTCGTATTCGTGCACATCGCGCAGGCTGATGCCCAGCACGTAACAGAGCGGATTCCACCACTGAAGCATCTGCACGAGGGTAAGCAGCACGACGTCCCACGAGTGGCGGCCCTGGATGTGCCCCATCTCGTGAAGGACAATCTCGCGACCTGCCTCGTTGTAGTCCTTCTCATTTATCACAATGTTCTTCATCCAACTGAACGGTGCCACATCTCCTGAATGACAGTATATACGGACGCCCTGCTCGTCGTTGTGCCAGAGCACGCCCCGCTTCAAGCCGAACTGCAGGCGGGCAATCTGCCAGAGCCTCATCGAGAGCAGCACCACCATACCTATTATATATATAAAGGTGAAAAGGTGAAAGAGAGAAAAAGACCCCTCCCTACCTCCCCTTAAAGGGGAGGCGATGACTTGAACTTCGGGCAAGACATGGACGGGAATGCCGAGTTCGAGCATCTGCAACTGTGCCGCTTGCACGACAGGCTGGCGGTCGAGCGACATCCAAGGCACGTTGCACAAGGGCAGAACGAGCGACAAGAGCAGGATGCACAAGAGCACCATGCGATTGAAGCGGAAGAAACTCTCGCGCCTAAGCATCAGCATGTAAGGCAGATAGAGCATCGTCAGCACAATAGCTGACTTTATGGAGTAAAGAAAGACTACAGACATCATAGCATTTGACACATTACATCGAAAGACACATGTTTTTTCTTTTTTACAACGAATTAAAACGAATTTAACGAATTCTTCTCAAGGGCGTAGCCAATTCGTGTAATTCGTGCAATTCGTTGTCTTAAAATTACAATCTGTTGTTTCATCGTGTTTGTCGTTACTGTTCGACGAGTGCAAGCAGTTCCCTCACGTCATCGGGCGAGAGATTCTCTTCCAGGACGAAGTAGTTGAGCATCGACTTCACGCTGCCGCCGAAGAAGTTCTGCTTCACCTCCTGCATGGTGCGACGCGTATATTCGGCCCGCGTGACGAGCGGCACATACCGGTGCGTCTTGCCCTGTCCATCGACTTTGTGGAAGTCGAGATAACCCTTTTCGTAGAGCACTTTCAGGTAGGTCGCGATGGTCGTGTAGGCGGGCTTGGGCTCTTTGTAGTGCTCCAGAACGTCCCACGCGCAAGCCGCTCCATCGATGTCCCAAAGGATGTTCATCACTTCGAACTCAACCTTGGTAAGTGTGTTGTCTTTGCGTTTCATATTTTGGTCGTTTAGGGGATTAGTCGTTTGGTCGTTTAGCGTTTTACGAGAGCAAAGTAAGGGAGTTTTGCTGAATCTCGCAATGTTTAGATAACGAAAACTTTAGATATTGGGGGGCTTTTAACGTTTATTCGTAGTAATTGAACAGTTTTTCGTAGTAATCGGAACAGAAAAGAGGGAAGATCTCTGTTCCGTGTCTCCGGAAGCGCCTCGTGCTTATTTCGGAAGCGAACGCCGTGTCGGGACCAAGGCAAAGCGGTTCTTTTGCACTTCGCCCGCTTCGTCGTACCTTTGAGACAAGCGTCGAAGGTTCCACCGCTTGGATATAAGAAGAAAAACTTAGCCTTTCTTTTTGTATTTCGCTCGCTTATTCGTAACTTTGCGGGCGATTAGAGAACAAGAATTTCAAGATAATTAGAGAATAGGAAAAGAGGCATGTCGAACATAGTAGCTATTGTGGGACGCCCGAATGTGGGCAAGAGTACGTTGTTCAACCGCTTGACGCAGACGCGCCACGCCATCGTCAGCGAAGAGGCTGGCACGACGCGCGACCGTCAGTACGGCAAGTGCGAATGGGGACAGCGAGAGTTCTCCGTCATCGATACAGGCGGATGGGTCGTGGGCAGCGACGACATCTTCGAGGAGGAGATAAGGAAACAGGTGACGCTCGCCACCGACGAAGCCGACGTCATCCTTTTCCTCGTTGACATTCAGAACGGCATCACCGACCTCGACGAGGCTGTGGCCGGCATCCTGCGCCGCTCGAAGAAACCCGTCCTGCTCGTCTGCAACAAGATGGATAACAACGAGACGTACCTGGCTGCCGAGTTCTATGCGCTCGGCCTTGGCGACCCGCAGTGCATCTCCGCAGCCACAGGCAGCGGCACGGGCGACCTGCTCGACCTCGTCGTCAGCAAGTTCCCGAAGGAAAGCGACGCTCTGCCCGACGAGGACATCCCGCGCTTTGCCGTCGTGGGCAGACCCAATGCAGGCAAGTCGAGCCTCATCAACGCCTTCATCGGCGAGGAGAGGAACATCGTGACCGACATCGCCGGCACCACGCGCGACAGCATCTACACGCGCTACGACAAGTTCGGCTTCGACTTCTATCTGGTCGATACGGCCGGCATCCGCAGGAAGAACAAGGTGAGCGAAGACCTGGAGTTCTACAGCGTGATGCGCTCCATCCGCAGCATCGAGAACAGCGACGTCTGCATCCTCATGATAGACGCCACCAGAGGCATCGAGGCGCAGGACCTCAACATCTTCCAAATCATACAGAAGAACCAGAAGAGCATCGTGGTGGTGGTCAACAAGTGGGACCTCGTGCCCGACAAGGACACCAAGGTCATCAAGACGATGGAGGATGCCATCCGCGAGCGCATGGCTCCCTTCACCGACTTCCCCATCATCTTCGGCTCAGCCCTTACCAAACAACGCATCTTCAAGGTGCTCGAAACGGCAAAGGACGTCTATCTGAACCGCACGCGAAAGGTATCGACCCACAAGCTCAACGAAGAGATGCTGCCCCTCATCGAGGCATATCCGCCACCATCCATGAAGGGCAAGTACATCAAGATAAAGTACTGCATGCAGATACCCGACACCCGCGTGCCGTCGTTCGTCTTCTATGCCAACCTGCCGCAATACGTCAAGGAGCCCTACAAGCGCTTCCTCGAGAACAAGATACGCGAGCGCTGGGACTTCTCGGGTTGCCCGATAAACGTGTTCATTAGGCAGAAATGAGTGAAGAGTGAAGAGTGAAGAACGAAGAGTGAAGAGTGAAGAATAAAAGTAACTTGGAAGAATTCGTTTTAATTCGTGCAATTCGTTGTTTTAACATGTAATTGTCGAGTCGCCTGCAGAGAAGTTAAGAGTTAATGATGAAAAAAGCTATTGTTTATTGTCTGTTGTCTGTCTGCCTGTTTGCTTGCAAAAAAGGTTTGATGACGCATGAGGCAGCCCGCGAAGCAGCAGAGGAGTTCTATTCGATGCTCATCAAAGGCGACTACAAAGGCTTCGTCGAAGGCTATGTCGATGCCGAGAACATGCCGGAAGACTTCCGCAGCCAGCTCACCGATGCCACAGCGCAGTTCATGGCAAAGGACGACATGCGGAGCCTCTGCCGCGTGGAAGCGACAAGCGACAGCCTCTCCGAGGACAGCACAGCCTACGTCATGCTACAGTTGCACTTCAACGACAGCACCAGCGAACAAGTCGGCCTTTCACTCATCCTCACAGAAGACGGCTGGAAGATGAAATAAGCCCCATAAACCCCATAACTAAAAAGAAGAAAATAACACAATATGAAGAAACTAATTTGTCTATTCCTGCTGTGCCTTTCAATGGTCAATGGCCAATGGTCAATGGCCTCGGCTCAGCAGATGCAGATGCCGCCCGTACCCCTTGACCCTGCTGTCAAGACCGGCAAGCTGGAGAACGGCCTTACCTATTACATCCGCCACAACGAGTGGCCCGAGAAGCGTTGCGACTTCTACATCGCCCAGCGCGTCGGCTCCATGCAAGAGGAGGACGACCAGCGCGGACTGGCTCACTTCCTCGAGCACATGTGCTTCAACGGCACAACCCACTTCCCAGGCGATGCCCTGAAACAGTATCTGGAGCGCATCGGCGTGAAGTTCGGCGAAAACCTCAACGCTTATACCTCCTTCGACGAGACTGTCTATAATATAAATAATGTGAACGTCGAGACGGCTGGTGCCATCGACTCCTGTCTGCTCATCCTGCACGACTGGAGCCACGACTTGCTGCTCGAGGACAAGGAAATCGACAAGGAGCGTGGCGTCATCGAAGAGGAATGGCGCATGCGCCGCAGCGCTCAGATGCGTCTCATCGAGAAAGCTTTGCCCGTCGTCTGCAAGGACAGCAAGTACGCTGAGCGTATGCCTATCGGCACGATGGAAGTGGTGAAGAACTTCCCCTACGAGACCCTTCGCAGCTACTACCGCAAGTGGTACCGTCCCGACCTGCAGGCACTCGTCATCGTGGGCGATGTTGACCCCGAAGCCGTCGAGAAGAAGTTGCAGGAGATGTTTGCCGACATCGCCGCTCCGGCTCCCGATGCTGCTGTCCGCGAGGAATATCCCGTGCCCGACAACAAGGAGCCGCTCGTCTTCGTGGGCACAGACAAGGAGTTCCCCGGCATGGAAGCCCTGGTGATGTTCAAGAGCGACCCGCTGCCCCGCGAGATGAGAGGCACGATGGCTTACATCGGGATTGACTTCATCAAGGATGCCGTCATCGGTATGCTCAATGAGCGCCTGAATGAGATAACACGACAAGCCGACGCCCCCTTCTCGAGTGCCGGCCTCGACTACAGCGAGTACCTCGTTGCCAAGACGAAGGATGCCTTCATCCTCGACGTCAGCATGAAGGAAGGCCGCTACACCGAGGGCATCAAGGCTGCCTACCGCGAACTGCTCCGTGCCGTCCGCAACGGTTTCACCGAGAGCGAATACCAGCGCTTCAAGGACGAGTACCTCTCGCAGATTGATGCAGCCTACGAAGCTCGCGACAAGCGCACGAACACCTCTTTCGTCAATGCCTACGTCCGCCACTTCATCGACAACGAACCTGCTCCAGGCATCGAATGGACACACCAGACGATGCAAATGATTGTGCCTGCCGTACCCTTGCAAGCCATCAACGCAGTCCTGGCCGACCTCTCGCAGGAGAACCGTGCCATCCTCGTCATGATGCCCGAGAAGGAAGGACTCACTCCTCCCACAGAGCAGGAGATTCTCTCCGCAATGGCAGAAGTGGATGCAGAGGAGATAGCCGCGTTCACCGAAGAGGTCAGCACCGACCCGCTCGTGCCTGAACTGAAGAGCAAGGTGAAGGTCAAGAAGATAACCGACGACATCTATGGCGCCAAGCTCATCACGCTCTCCAACGGCATGAAGATACACGTCAAGCAGACCGACTACAGCCCCAACAAGATTATCTTCCGCGCAACATCTTGGGGCGGCAACAGCCTCTACAGCAACGATGAATACATCAACACCAGCAACATCGGTTTGGTTCATCAGGGCGGTTTGGGCAACTTCTCTGCTGTAGAGCTCAACAAGAAGCTTGCAGGCAAGCAGGCCAGCGTGTCGTCGAGCGTCAATGTACGCAGCGAAGGCATCAGCGCGAACTGTGTGAAGAAGGATTTCGAAACGATGCTCCAACTCGTTTACCTCAACTTCACATCGCCCCGCAGAGATGATGAGGCCTTCACTTCTGCGTTGGAACGCACACGCAACGCCTTGAAGAACCAGGAACTCAACCCGCAAATCACTCTGCAGGACAGCATCGTCAGCGTGGTCTATAACAACAATGTTCGTGCAAAGCGTCTGAAGGAAGCCGACCTGGACCACATCAACTACGACCGTTTGCTCGAGATGTATCGTGAGCGCTTTGCCAATGCCAAGGACTTCGAGTTCTATCTTGTGGGTGATGTCAATGCCGACTCCGTGGCTCCGCTGCTTGCAAAGTACCTCGGTGCGCTGCCTGTCAAGGGCAAGAAAGAGGCGTACAAGGTCATCGACCAGCGCATGACGAAGGGCGAGCGCGAGTGCTACTTCACGAAGGAGCAGGACACGCCCAACTCCCTGAACGTCTTCATCTATCATACACCCATGAAGGAGACACTCCGCAACGACATCCTGGTCGATATGCTTCAGCAGGCCATGACAATGCTCTACACGGAGTCTGTCCGCGAGGATGAGGGAGGAGCCTATGGTGTGCCGGTCAACGCGAACCTCACCGACTATCCCGAAGAGATAGCCATGGCACAGATTGTCCTGCCTACAGCTCCCGAGAAGCGTGAGGCCATGACGGTCATCATCAAGGACGGCATCAAGCAGATGATGGAAAAGGGACCCTCCGAGGAGAACCTCGCCAAGATAAAGGAATACATGCTCCGCTCGCATCAGGAAGACTTGAAGAACAACGGCTACTGGATGAACAGCCTCGTATCGAAGACACGCTACAACCAGGAGTTCGTAGAGGGCTACGAGGACTGCGTTCAGGGTGTGACCGTCGAGGACATCAGACAGGTGGCACAGCAAATCTTCGGCAGCGGCAACCGCCTCGTTGTCGGCATGGAGACGCCACAACGACCCCTCTCTGACTCCCCCGAGGGGGAGAAATAATGAAGTAGAACCTTCATATATATAATAATGAGCAATGAAGTAAGCAATATAATAAGCCTCCCCTCGGGGAGGTCTGGAGGGGGTCGATAATGTTTATCACGAAATGGCTGGCCGCCTTTGGCCGATACTTGCAGTTGATGGGCAGGGTGCTGAGCATGCCCGAGCGATGGCGGATGTTCATGCGGCAGTATGTCCGTGAGATGGGTTCGCTTGGTGTCGATTCCATCGGCATCGTGTTGCTCATCAGCTTCTTCATTGGTGCCGTCATCTGCATCCAGATAAAGCTCAACATCCAAAGCCCCTGGATGCCGACCTTCACGACGGGCTACACCACGCGCGAAATCATGCTGCTGGAGTTCTCGTCGAGCATCATGTGTCTCATCCTGGCAGGCAAGGTGGGCTCGAACATCGCCTCGGAGATAGGTACGATGCGCGTCACACAGCAGATTGATGCGCTGGAGATAATGGGCGTCAACTCAGCATCGTTCCTCATCCTGCCCAAGGTGATAGGCATGATGACGATGATTCCCTTCCTCGTCGTCTTCAGCATCGTCTCGGGTTTCGTGGGAGCGTATGCCACAGCCATTGCCGGCATCATCACGCCCGACGACCTCACCATCGGCCTGCTCCACAGCTTCAACCAATGGTATGTATGGACGAGCATCATCAAGAGCATCTTCTTTGCCTTCATCATCAGCAGCGTGGCGTCCTATCACGGCTACTTCGTGGAGGGCGGCAGCTTCGATGTGGGCAAGGCCAGCACAAATGCCGTGGTGTCGAGCAGCATGCTCATCCTCTTCAGCGACATCTTCCTGACACATCTGCTGGCATGAAAAGCCTCACCCCTAACCCCTCTCCGAGGAGAGGGGAAACAAATGGCAAATGGAACTCCGCGCATTAAAAGCGCGCCTTGTTTCTAAAGAATACAAGAAATGATTAAATGGTAAATGCAAGGTGATTGAAGTACAGCATCTATACAAGCGTTTCGACGACCGCGACATCCTGAAGGACATCAACATGACCTTCCGCGACGGGCAGACCAACCTCATCATCGGTCAGTCGGGCTCCGGCAAGACTGTGCTGATGAAGAACATCGTGGGGCTCTTCACGCCCACCAGCGGCAAGATACTCTACGACGGGCGCGACTTCGTGACGATGACGAAGCGCGAACGTGTGATGCTGCGCCGCGAGATGGGCATGATATTCCAGAGTGCTGCGCTCTTCGACTCGATGACAGTGCTGGAGAACGTCATGTTCCCCCTCGACATGTTCTCCGACATGAATCAGGCCGACCGTGTACAGCGTGCCCGCTTCTGCCTGGAGCGCGTCAACCTGAAGGGAGCGGAGGAGAAGATGCCGGGCGAGATAAGCGGCGGCATGCAGAAGCGCGTCGCCATTGCCCGAGCCATTGCCCTCAACCCGAAGTACCTGTTCTGCGACGAACCCAACTCGGGCCTCGACCCCAAGACGAGCCTCGTCATCGACGAACTCATCAGCGGCATCACGCACGAGTACGGCATGACGACCATCATCAACACCCACGACATGAACTCCGTGCTGGGCATCGGCGAGAGCATCCTCTACATCTGCGACGGCCACAAGGAATGGGAAGGCTCGAAGGACCAGATAATGACGGCAACCAACGAGAAGCTGAACTCCTTCATCTTCGCCAGCGACCTGCTCCGCAAAGTAAAGGAAGAACAGAAAGTGGTTAGAGGTTAGTGGTTAGTGGTTAGAGAATACCTTTGGCTCTTGAATTAGCATCCAAAACATTCCTCTAACCTCTAACCCCTAACCTCTAACCCCAAAAATATAAATAAAGAAGAATGGAACAAGATAGTTTGCAGCTCCGCAGCGAAGGCCTGGTCAAGATATACGGCAAGCGAACGGTGGTGAACAACGTCTCGTTCGACGTCCACCAGGGAGAGATTGTCGGTCTGCTCGGGCCTAACGGTGCGGGCAAGACGACATCGTTCTACATGACCACCGGTCTCGTTCTGCCCAATGCCGGACACATCTACCTGGGCAACGAGGAGATAACGAACCTGCCGGTCTACCAGCGAGCCCGTCGCGGCATCGGTTATCTGGCACAGGAGGCCAGCGTGTTCCGCAAGATGAGCGTGGAGGACAACATAGCCAGCGTGCTGGAGATGACGGGCAAGCCGCGCAGCTACCAGCGCGAGAAGCTGGAGAGCCTCATCAGCGAGTTCCACCTGGAGAAGGTGCGCCGCAACCTGGGCGACCAGCTGAGTGGCGGTGAGCGCCGACGCACGGAGATAGCCCGCTGCCTGGCCATCGACCCGAAGTTCATCATGCTCGACGAGCCCTTCGCCGGCGTCGACCCCATCGCCGTGGAGGACATACAGTACATCGTCTGGAAGCTGAAACAGAGGAACATCGGGGTGCTCATCACCGACCACAACGTCGAGGAGACGCTCTGCATCACCGACCGCGCCTACCTCCTCTTCGAGGGGCAGATACTCTTCCACGGCACGCCACAGGAGCTAAGCGTCAATCCTGTCGTCCTCGACAAGTACCTCACGCGCAGCTTCGTCCTTCGCCTCAAGGACTTCCAGCAAATGGAACAGGAGCGCGCAGCCACTGCCGAGTAATCCGGAAGCGCCCCGTGCTTATTTCGGAAGCGCCTCGTGCTTATCTCGGAAGCGCCTCGTGCTTATTTCGGAAGCGCCCAGCGCTTATTTCGGAAGCACACACAAATATAAAAAGATTTATGCCTGCATTCATACCCAGAACAACGCTGATAGCATTACTCCTCTGCGCGATTGTAAACTCGTCTGCCGGGCAGAACAACCATCTCCTGCTCAACGAGGTCTGCGTGGCAAACGTAGACAGGTATATCGACCCGTCGTACAACTACGGCGGATGGGTGGAGCTCTACAACCCGACGACAAACTACATCTCCCTGGGCGAAATGTGTCTCCGGCACACCGACGCGGAGGGAAAGCTGTTGAACTACACGCTGGCAAACGACTATGGGAAGGTGTCGCCACACGGATACTTCGTGCTTTGGTTCGACCACAACAGCATCGACGGATACTACGGCACGAATGCCAGCACACAGATACCCTTCAAGCTGGATGCCGACGGCGGAGTCATCGAGTTGCTGGATGACAGAGGTTCGCTCGTCGATGCCGTGGAATATCCGCCATGCATCGCCCGCTGCTCCTGGATGAGGGAAGTCGACGGCTCCGACAACTTCGGGTGGACATCGTCGCCAACGCCCAAGGCTACGAACAACACCAGCCGGATTGCCGACGAGAGGCTGCAGGCACCTGTGGTCAGCACCACAGGAGGAATCTTCGGCAACAGCTTCCAGTTCACGGTCGACATCCCCGCCGATGCCACACTTTATTACACGACCGACGGATCTACGCCGCAGCCAGGGGTATCGCCTACAAGTGCCGACGGACGTTTCTCCGGCAACAGCAACACTATCTACCGCTTCATGCTTACGGGCGAAGGCTACCTCCATAGTCCTGTCGTCACACGCACCTTCCTCAAGTCGGAAGGTCAGTTCACACTGCCGATACTCTGCGTCAACACCGCACCCGAGAACTTCTTCGACGACACATTCGGGCTGTACGTGACAGGCACCAACGGACGCATCGCAAACAACTCGAAGGTCAGGGCCAACCAGAATATGGACTGGGAGCGACCGGTGAACGTAGAGTACTTCGTCCCCGACGCCCGCGCCAGCTACAGCGAAGCCATCAACCAGGAGTCAAACTTCAGCATCTTCGGCGGATGGACACGTTTCAACACAGGCAATGACGAATTCCCGTACCGGACACCCTTCAAGCTGAAGTCGGACAAGGTCTTCGAGGGCCTCAACTTCTTCCACTACCCCATCTTCGGCAGCAAGCCATACATCAAGATAAAGAACTTCCTCGTAAGGAATGGCGGTCAGGACGGCGCTGCCAGGATATGGGATGCAGCCATCCAGGAACTGCTGCGCACCAGCGGCATCTACCTCGACTGCCAGGCATGGCAGCCCGCACACGTCTATCTCGACGGCAAATACCTGGGCATGATGAACCTCCGCGAGGAGAGCAACAAGCAGTTTGCCTTCAGCAACTACGGCATTAGCAAGGACGAGATGGACCAGTGGGAAGGGGACATCATCATCAAGGAAGGAGACAAGGAGAAACTGAACGAGTGGTACTCCCTGAGCAGGAACCTGACCGGCATACCTGCCGACAGCACCACATGGAACGCGATATGCCAGATTGTCGACATCGACGAGTACTGCAACTACATGGCCGCCGAAATCTACATGGGCAATCTGGACTGGCTGCGGGGAGGCTTCAAGAACATCAAGGGATTCCGTGCAAGGGACGACAACGGCAAGTTCCACATCGTGCTTCACGACGTGGACGGCGGATTCGGCGACACCAACATGATACTGCAAGTCCTGAACAAAGGCACCGGCTCGCTGCCCGTCCGGTTCAAGAACATGTTGCGCTACGAACCCTTCAAGAAGCAGTTCATCGATGCATACTGCATCATGGACGGCAGTGTGTTCGACCCCGAACGCTGCGAGCCAATCATAACGGACATGAAGAACACCATCAACCGGGCGCTGCAGCTCGAAGGACTCTCGGCCGACGAGAAGGCCGACAGACTGATTGAACGCATCGGCGACAACACGGTGCGACGTCCGGCCCTAAAACAAAGCCTCAAGACTGCATTCAACCTGACGGACGAATACACCGTCTCGCTGAAATCGAACCTACCCGAGGCAAAAACATTGCTGCTCAACGGGCAGGAGATTCCGACAGGCAAATTCAACGGCTACATGTTCGCCCCCATTGCGATTACCGCATCAGCACCAGGCGGAACGGTCTTCAAGGAGTGGAGCATCAACGGCCAAACCGTGTCCTCCGACTCCATCCTGTACCTCAGCGAAAACTATCCTCCAGGAACCTTCGAGATAGAAGCCATCTACGAGCACGCACAAGCAAGCACGCCTCCCGTCCGCATCAACGAGGTAAGTGCAGGCAACGACATCTTCATCAACGAATACGGGAAGAAAGCAGACTGGATAGAGCTGTACAACACTACCGACCGTGACATCGACTTGGCCGGCACCTATCTGTCCGACGACCCGAACAATGCCCGCAAGTTCCGGCTCAACGCACCCGAAGGATTAAGCGCCATTATCCCTGCCCATGGCTACAAGGTCGTTTGGTGCGACGGCAAGGATTCGGCTACCCAACTGCATGCCTCCTTCAAACTGAAGAACGCCGACGATGCCTATATCTCCATCACCGGTGCAGACGACACCTGGAGCGATGTCATGTACTATCGGGAGCAGCCCAGATGGAACACCTACGGACGCTTCCCCGACGGAAGTCAAAGCCTGGCATTGTTCGAACGCCCCACCATCGACAGTCCCAACCGTCCGTGCACAAGCACCACGCTTGAGACGCCCGACGGCATCAACAGCACCTTCGCCGAGAAGACTGACCTCCAGATAGCTGCCATAAGATACTACAACCTCGGCGGACAGCAAGTTTCAAACATCCAAGCCGAACACATTGTGATACAACACATCATCTACAAGGACGGCTCCACCCTCTCGCGCAAGATTGTCAATCAACGGTAAATAACCTAATACACTCAAAACCTAAACAACCATTTAGCCATGAAACGAATCATTGTAATCCTTTTAGCTTTAATGCCTGTCCTGCTTTCCGCCAAGGGAGACAAGGACACACGTCTCGTCATCATCACCATCGACGGACTGCGCTGGCAGGAAGTGTTCATGGGAGCAGAAGAGAACTTGCTCACCGACAGCAAACAGACACGCGACTCCGAACAGTACCGCCAGACCTATTGGCGGTCCACGCCAGAAGAGAGGCGCCAGGTGCTGATGCCTTTCGTATGGAATACCATCGCGAAGCAAGGCACGCTCATCGGCAACCGCAACGTGAACAGCGTGATGCAGCTTGCCAACAAGACCAACATCTCCTATCCCGGCTACAGCGAAATGATGACGGGAATGGCTGACGATGCCATCACAAGCAATGACCCTGTCAACAATCCTCACCGCAACGTCCTAGAGGCTGCCAACGAGGACGCCCGCTACAAGGGCAGCGTCATGATGTACGGCTCGTGGAAGTCCACGCGCTTTGCCATCCACAACGAGCAGGCAGGCATCCCGGCCAGCGTGTCCTACGAAAAGAACATTGCCAAGAAGCCTTCGCCCCGCATCAAGCTGGCAGAAAGGATGCTCGAAGGAATGCCACACTACTGGCGCTCGGAACACTTCGACGCCTTTACCTATGCCTTCGCCCTCGAGACGCTCCTCAGCGACCATCCCAAGGTGATGTGGATTTCCTTCGGCGACTGCGACGAGTGGGCACACGCCCGCAAGTATGACCTCTATCTCGATGCAGCCAAAGGCACCGATGCCTTCATCCGCGACATCTACGAAGCCTTGGAGGCCGACAAGTTCTACAAAGGCAAGACAACCTACCTCATCACCTGCGACCACGGACGCGGCTTCGGCAATGAATGGTCCAGCCACGGCAGCAGCACCAAGGGCTCCGAGGCAACATGGGTCATGCTCCTGGGCAAAGGCATCGAGGCAAAGGGCGAGACCCGCGAGTGCGGTCCCTACTACACCAAGCAGATTGCGGCCACCATCGCCTCCATCCTCGGCATCAACTTCACGCCCGACGACGGAGCAATGCTTCTGCCCATCGGGAAATAACACGTTATTCCAGGGAAGCAGAGGAAGTGCTAAATCCCCATCACCTTCAGGATGAGAGGGGCAAGCAGAGCTGTGAGCAAGCCATTGAGGATGAGGCCCAAGGAGGCATAGGCTCCATAGGTGTCGCCCTTCTCCATGGCTCGCGATGTACCAACGGCATGGGAAGCTGTGCCAATGCTGAGGCCTTGTGAATAGGGATTCTTGATGTGCCACACCTCCAGCACCTTGAAGCCGAAGATGGCACCGAACAGTCCGACAGAAACAACGATGGCCGCCGTGAGCGACGGAATGCCGCCCATCGCCTGACACACTTCCATCGCGATAGGCGTCGTTACGGATTTGGGAGCAAGCGAAATGATGGTCTCTCGGGATGCACCCATCGTTTGTGCAATAATCACCACGCTGGCTACACCGACGATGCAGCCTGCCAGTTGCGAAAGGAAGATGGGTAGGAACTGTCGGCGAATCTGTCCAAGATGCTGATAGAGTGGTACACCGAGTGCAACGATGGCAGGCTTGAGCCAGAACTCGATGTAGTTTCCTGCATGGGCATACGTCTCGTAGCTGACGCCTGTGAACTTCAGTAACAGAATCAGCGCGACAATAGTCAGGAGGATGGGGTTCAGGACAATCCACCCCGTCCTTTTCTGTAGCTGGCGTGCAGCATAATAGATGCCGAAAGTCAGCGTAAGCAGTATGATGTTATTCTGCAGCAGCTCCATGCCCTTTAACTTTTTAACCTTTCAACTTCTCACCTTTTTAACTTTTCAACCTTTCACCTTTTCACCCTTTCACCTTTTCAACCTTTGGTGTGTCCATCCTGTGACAATAAGGACCAGAATGGTGCTGACGACTGTTGCCACCACAATGGGTATGAACTCAGCCTTGATGATGTCGAGGTAGAGCATCAGGGCAACGCCTGGTGGCACGAAGAAGAATCCCATGTTGGAAATGAGGAAGACCGACATCCCCTTTACCCATTCCTCTTTGATGACCTTCGTTTGCAACAAGGCAGCCAGAAGGAGCATGCCGATGATGCTGCTCGGTATGGCGATGCCTGTCAGCCATACCATCAGTTCGCCGACGGCAAGGCAGCCGAAGATGATGAAGCACTGTCGTATCATAATAGTTCGTTAAATCGCCGACAAAGATACGATTAAATGAGTAAAATTGCAAGTTAGCTTGCTGATTGGGACAATAAAACCGTCCCAACTGGGAAAAAAAGAACTTTGAATTATGAATTGTGAATTAATTGTCGTACCTTTGCACCCGCAAAAAATAAATAGATTAAGAATTAAGGATTAGAGATTAAGGACTGAGGAAAATAATTCCTCATTCTTTATTCTTCATTCTTCATTAAAACAAGTACAATGAACATCACGTTTGAAAACGTCGACAAGGTGAGCGCCCTGCTTACCATCAACATCGAGAAGAGCGACTACGAAGACAAGGTAAAGAAAGCACTCAAGGACTTCAGTCACAAAGCAAGCCTGCCCGGGTTCCGCCCCGGCAAGGTGCCTGCTTCCCTCATCCAAAAGCGCTTCGGCAAGGAAATCATGGCCGAGGAAATCAACAAACTCATCGGTGAGGAAATCAACAAGTATATCCGCGAGAACAAGGTGAACATGCTGGCCGAGCCGCTGCCCAACGAGGAAAAGACTCCCGCCATCGACTTCGAGACACAGGAGAACTTCACCTTCGCCTTCGATATCGCCCTCGCTCCTGAGTTCGATGCCAAGCTTTCGAAGAAGGACAAGCTCACCTACTACGACATCAAGGTGGACGATGCTCTGGTGGACCAGCAGGTGCAGAGCTTCTGCCAGCGCGGCGGCCAGCACGTCAAGGCCGAGAGCTACGAGGCACGCGACATGGTCAAGGGTCAGCTCACACAGCTCGATGCCAATGGTGCCACACTCGAAGGAGGCATCACAGTGGAAGATACCGTCATGCTCCCCGAATACATGAAGAGCGACGAGGAGAAGGCTAAGTTCCAGGGCGCTAAGGTAGGCGATGTCATCACCTTCAATCCCGCCAAGGCTTACGAGAGCGACACCGAGCTTGCCAGCATGCTGCGCATCAGCAAGGAGGAAGCTGCCGAGATGAAAGCCGACTTCAACTTCCAGATTTCCGAGATAACACGCTTCGTGCCGGCAAAGCTTAGCCAAGAGCTCTACGACCAGATGCTGGGCAAGGATGTGGTGAAGAGCGAGGAAGAGTTCCGCAAGTTCATCGCCGACGACATCAAGAAGAACTTCAACAGCGAGGCCGAATACCAGTTCACTCAGGACCTGCGCAGCTACGTGATTAATCGCATCGGCGAGGTGGAATTCCCCGAGGCTCTCCTGAAGCGCTTCATGAAGCTCCGCAACGCCGACAAGGGCGAGGAATACGTTGAGAACAACTTCAAGGACAGCCTGCCCGAACTGCTCTGGCATCTGGCAAAGGAACAGATTTGCGACCAGCTGGAGGTGAAGGTACAGCACGAGGATGTGCTTGAGACCGCCAAGGCTTACACCCGCATCCAGTTTGCCCAGTACGGCATGATCAACCTCCCCGAGGAATCCATCACCAACTACGCCGCCGAGATGCTCAAGAACGAGCAGCAGGCACAGGGCCTCGTGGAGCGCACCGTAGAGAACATGATGGCTGCCAAGGTGAAGGAAGTTGTGACGCTGAAGGTAAAGGAAGTCACGATGGACGAATTCCGCAAGCTCACAGAGAAGAAGTAATCAGTCAAGATTAGAGGTTAGAGGTTAGGGGTTAGAGGTTAGAGAATACTTCTGGCCCCTGTCTCTACATCCAAGACAATCCACTTTCCGCCTGCGTCTGAGCAAAGCGAAGAACCTCTTAACTCTTAACTCTTAACTCTTAACTAACCTCTCAACTCTTCACTCTTAACTCTTAACTCTCAACTCTCAACTCTATTATATATAATGTATAGCATGAACAACGACTTTCGCAAGTTTGCTACCCGCCACTTGGGTATGGACGGCATGGCTCTGGACGACGTCATCAGCATGCAGAATCAGTACCTCAACCCCTACATTCTGGAGGAGCGTCAGCTCAACGTCACACAGATGGACGTCTTCAGCCGCTTGATGATGGACCGCATCATCTTCCTCGGCACACAGATTGACGACTACACCGCCAACCCCCTGCAGGCACAACTGCTCTATCTGGACAGCGCCGACCCTGGCAAGGACATCAGCATCTACATCAACAGCCCTGGCGGTAGCGTCTATGCCGGACTGGGCATCTACGACACGATGCAGTTCATCTCGAGCGACGTGGCTACCATCTGTACCGGCATGGCCGCAAGCATGGCTGCCGTTCTCCTCGTAGCAGGCAAGGAAGGCAAGCGTAGCGCCTTGACACACAGCCGCGTCATGATACACCAGCCGATGGGTGGCGCTCAGGGACAGGCCAGCGACATCGAGATTACAGCTCGTGAGATTCAGAAGCTGAAAAAGGAACTCTACAGCATCATCGCCAACCACTCGCATACCGATTTCGACAAGGTGTGGGCCGATAGCGACCGCGACTACTGGATGACTGCCGACGAAGCAAAGGAGTACGGCATGATAGACCGCGTACTGATAAAGAAGAAGGATTAAAGATTAAAGATTAAGGATTAAGGATTGGGGATAAGGTAATGACAGGAAAGAACAAAAACCGTTGCTCCTTTTGTGGCCGCCGAGAAGATGAAGTGGCCTTGATGCTGACCGGCAAGAACGGCTACATCTGCAACGACTGTGTCCGCCAGGCAAGTATGATCATCAAGGAGAACATGGGCGAGGACTTCCTGGCTGATGAGAGGAAAGGTGAGGACGGCAGAGCTTCGCAAAACAGTTTGAACCTGAAAAATATCCCCAAGCCGCGCGACATCAAAAGCCACCTCGACCAGTACGTCATCGGTCAGGACAGCGCCAAGCGTTTCCTTTCGGTGGCCGTCTACAACCACTATAAGCGTCTGGCCCAGCCGTTCGACGATAATGGTGTGGAGATAGAGAAGAGCAACATCATCATGGTAGGTCCCACCGGCACGGGCAAGACGTTGCTGGCCCGCACCATTGCCAAGATGCTCAAAGTGCCCTTCACCATTGTGGACGCTACGGTCTTCACCGAGGCGGGTTATGTGGGCGAGGACGTGGAGAGCATCCTGTCGCGACTGCTTCAGGTGGCCGACTACGATGTGGCAGCTGCCGAGCGCGGCATCGTGTTCATCGACGAGATAGACAAGATAGCGCGCAAGCAGGACAATCCCAGCATCACGCGCGACGTCAGCGGCGAGGGTGTGCAGCAGGGACTGCTCAAACTGCTCGAAGGCTCGATGGTCAACGTGCCGCCCAAAGGCGGACGCAAGCACCCCGACCAGGACTACATCCACGTCGACACGCGCAACATCCTGTTCATCTGCGGCGGTGCCTTCGACGGCATCGAGCGAAAGATAGCCCAGCGCCTCAACACACATGTCGTGGGGTACGACAGCGTTCAGAACATGCAGAAGATTGACACCAAAGACTTGATGCAGTACATCAAGCCACAGGACTTGAAGAGCTTCGGCCTCATCCCGGAGATAATCGGTCGACTGCCGGTGCTGACCCATCTCAACCCCCTGGACCGCGAAGCCCTGCGAAACATCCTGACCGAGCCGAAGAACTCGCTCGTCAAGCAGCAGATCAAGCTCTTCGCCATGGACGGCATCAAGCTCACCTTCGAGGAGGAGGCATTGGATTACATCGTGGACAAGGCCGTGGAGTACAAGCTTGGAGCACGCGGACTGCGCTCCATCATGGAAGCCATCATGATTGAGGCACAATACAACGCCCCTTCGGAGAACCGCAAAACGCTCACCATCACAAAGCAGTACGCCGAGGAGCAGGTGGAGAAGAATGCAAGAATGAAGGAATGACACGTGTCCTTTACACGTGCTTTTCCTTCCTTTTTATTCTTTCATTTTCTCATTTTTTCCTTCCTTCATTCCTTCCTTTTTATTCTTTCATTCTTTCATTTTTTCATTTTTAACTAAAAAGATTTGGTGGTTTCCGCAAATATGTGTATCTTTGTGTGATGCTTTGCTAAAAACCACCTTAAACAATGAACGGGATAAACCTGTCAGAACAACTCAAGCATTACTTTGGCTTCGATTCCTTCAAGGGCGACCAGGAGGCCATCATCCGCAACCTGCTCGACGGGAAGGACACCTTTGTGCTTATGCCAACCGGCGGCGGCAAGTCGCTTTGTTACCAGCTGCCAGCCCTCATCAGCGAAGGCACAGCCATCATCGTCTCGCCACTTATTGCCCTCATGAAGAACCAGGTGGATGCCATCCGCCAGTTCCTCGACGACGACTGCATAGCCCACTATCTCAACTCCTCGCTCACCAAGGCGCAGATTGACACGGTGAAGCAGGACATCATCGAAGGGCGGACGAAACTGCTCTACGTCGCACCCGAGTCGCTGACCAAGGAAGAGAACGTCCGCTTCCTGACCAAGACAAAGATATCCTTCTATGCTGTCGACGAAGCACATTGCATCTCGGAATGGGGGCACGACTTCCGTCCCGAGTACCGCAACATACGTCCCCTGGCCAACCAGATAGGGAAAGCACCCATCATCGCCCTCACCGCCACCGCCACCGACAAGGTGCGGGCCGACATCAAGAAGAACCTCGGCATCCCCGACGCCACAGAGTTCTGCAGCTCATTCAACCGACCCAACCTCTACTACGAGATACGCCCGAAGACGAAGGACGTGGACAAGGACATCACCCGCTTCGTGCTCCAGAACAAAGGCAAGAGCGGCATCATCTACTGTCTGAGCCGCCGGCGCGTGGAAGAGCTGGCAGAGATGCTGCGCACCAACCACATCAACGCCCGAGCCTACCACGCCGGCATGGAATCGGCCGAACGCGCCGCCACCCAGGACGACTTCCTCATGGAGCGCATCGACGTCATCGTGGCCACCATCGCCTTCGGCATGGGCATCGACAAGCCCGACGTACGCTACGTCATACACTACGACATACCCAAGAGCCTCGAAGGCTACTACCAGGAGACAGGCCGTGCCGGACGCGACGGAGGCGAAGGCCTCTGCATCACATTCTTCTCGCCGGGCGACCTGCGCAAGCTCGAGAAATTCATGCAAGGCAAGCCCGTCGCAGAACAGGACATCGGGCGACAGCTGCTGCAGGAAACGGCCGCCTATGCCGAGACATCCATCTGCCGACGCAAGTTCCTCCTGCATTACTTCGGCGAAGAGTACACCCCCGACAACTGCGGCAAGTGCGACAACTGTCTGCATCCGCGCGAGAAGGTGGAGGCCGGCGACGAGCTGCTCCTCGTCCTGCGCGTCATCAATGCCGTCAAGGAAGGCTTCAAGACCCAGCACATCATCGACATCCTCGTGGGCAACGAGACGGACGACGTGATAGCACACCGCCACGAACAGCTCAACCTGTTTGCCTGCGGCGACGAACACGAAGCGCCCTTCTGGAATGCCGTCATTCGTCAGGCCATGATATCCGGCTACATAGAGAAGGGCATCGAGAACTATGGTCTGCTCAGCATCACGCCCGAGGGACGCGACTACATGAAGGAGCCCGAGCCGTTCTTCATCACCGAGGACCGCGAATTCGACGAGTACAGCGACATGGCAGGCGAGGGAACATCCGTGCTCGACGAAACGCTCTTCGCCATGCTCAAGGACCTGCGCCGCGACGTGGCACGCCGCAAGAACCTGCCGCCCTACGTCATCTTCCAGGACCCCTCGCTCGAGGACATGGCCACATCCTACCCCACCAGCATCGAGGAGCTGCAGAACATCAAGGGCGTGGGCGTGGGCAAAGCCAACCGCTACGGCGCCGAGTTCTGCAAGCTCATCGCCCGCTACTGCGAGGAGAACGAGATAGACCGCTTCGAGGACTTCCGCGTCCGCTCGCTCGTCAACAAGAGCAAGGACAAGGTGAGCATCATCCTGGCCATCGACCGACAGGTCAGCCTCGATGAGATAGCTAAGGTCAAGGGACTGACCCTCGACGAATTGCTCGACGAGATATACACCATCGTGGACAGCGGCACACGTCTCAACATCGATTACTACATCCGCGAGGTGATGGACGACGACCACATGCAGGACATCTACGACTACTTCCGCGAGGCAGAAGACAACAACGTGGACGATGCCCTCGATGAGTTTGCCGACGACGAGGACGAGTACACCGAGGAAGAGATTAAGCTTGTCCGCATCAAGTTCCTTGCCGAAAACGGACATTGACATCCCGCACCCCGCCCCGCAAGCTTAATCAATACCTGTCCAACACATGGGCTATTATATGGTAATTCATGTTTCCTCCCTAACATGTAAATGCCATGTAATAGCCCATTTATTTGTCTGCGCCCTCTTGTACTGGCGGATTTGCAATCCGCCAGGTATGAATATAGGCATTTATAATGCCGACATGAAAGGATATTGCGGGATTATAAATCCCTATACTCAATGCGGTCGGATTGCAAATCCGACCGAACAGGGACCCTGAGGTTGAAGGCCACATCGCCTGCACCTGTGGCTTTATCCTAAGAGAAATCGCGACAAATCAGCATTCGACTTTCGGCACAAAATAGAAAGCCGCAGGGAGATAACAGACGCGGAATGCCGTGTTCGGACATGCAAAATGGCATGTTTCCGGACATGGCATTCCGCGTTTTATCACACGACACGCCGCTTTCCCAAACACGGCACGCCGCTTCGACCAACACGGCACGGACTTATTGCCGACGACACACGTACTTATTACCGACATGACACGTCTCGACGGACACATCGACAGGGTGATTTCCAGCACTTTTCCAATAGTTCCCAACCGAGAGGAAAACATAGTCACTTGATTCACAACAAGATGCCGACCGCATGAGAATCGCGTATTTGCAGCCGTCGCACAGTTTGTCCTCAAATACGCGATTCTCAGAGGGTCAAAACCGCGAATTATCACGACAACATCTTCCTTTCGGACAGGCAATCCTGCCGTTTCGCAGGAGTTATTATTGCAGGGCGATGTCAAATTGTTACATCAAAAAGTCAGTTAATCATTCCGCGGCTTATGAGAATTTACGTACTTTGCATTTGAAAAGACACATTTAGCCTCACAGACAAAGCACACAGGAACATGCAAACGGCCCCTAAACAACATCTGCTGAAAGGACAGAGAACAGCAATCCTGCTGCTCTCCGTTTTGGCATGCTGCCTGTGGTGCACAAGCTGTCAGGCACAGGCCCCGGAGGCCACGCTGCTCGAGACAAAGGAGTTCAGCAAGCCCTCCATGCCCTGGCGTCCCATTCCCCTCTGGTTCTGGAACAACACACAGATTGCCGAGACCGAGCTGGTCCGGCAGCTCCAACAGATGGTTGAGGTCGACGGCTATGGCGGTTGCGCCATCCTGCCCTTCGGCGAAGGATTCCGCCCGAGCTACCTGTCCGACGACTACTTCAAGCTCTACGGTACAGCCATCCGCAAGGCTCAGGCCCTGGGAGCCCACATGTCCATCTACGACGAGTACGGCTTCCCCAGCGGGAGCATGGGGGCCATCAACGGCTCGGGCGTGACCACCTTTATGAACAACCACCCGGGCCACACCGTCAAGCGCCTCGACAAGACGGAGTATCGCGTGAGCAGCGGCACGACATTCGACAGGCAGCTCGACCTCACCGACAAGCTCATGTCGCTGGTAGCCTGGAACATGAACACGAAAGAAATCATTTCCCTACGCGACAACTACGACGAGGCGACCGGCCGCGTGACGTGGACCGCGCCCAAGCAGAACGGCTGGCACGTGATGGTATGCCAATGCGTAGTGGACGGCGACCCCAACGTGGACTACCTCTCCGCGGAAGCCGTCAGCCTCTTCGTGCAGGACACACATGCCGCCTATTACCGCCACTTCGCCGACCACTTCGGGGGGACCATCGTCTCCACCTTCTTCGACGAGCCCACCATGTACCGCGCACAAGGTCGCATGTGGACGAACGACTTCAACGAACAGTTCGAGAAGCGCTACGGTTTCTCGCCCGAGACGCTCTACCCAGCCCTTTGGTACGACATCGGCGAGCCCACGGCACGCGCCCGAAACTTGCTCTTCAGCCTCCATTCCACACTTTACAGCGAAGGCTTCATGAAGACCATCTGCGACTGGGCCACCGAGCATGGCATCCTGACCACCGGGCATCAGGACCAGGAAGAGATAGTCAATCCCACCAGCGTGGCAGGCGACCTGATGCTCGTCGGCAAGCACCTCACCATGCCCGGCATCGACAAGATAGGCAACGGCCGCCCGACCGAGGACTTCTACAAAGTGGTGTCCTCCTCGGCTAACTGCTGGGACAAGGCCTACGTCATGTCCGAAACCTACGGTGCAATGGGCAACATACCCGTCGAGGAGCTCTATCAGGTGGCCATCGAACAGTACACCAAGGGCATCAATCACCTCATCCCGCATGCCGTCTGGTACAACGACCGCGACGTCACCTTCCTGCCTGAGCTCTCTTGGCGCAACCCGCTCTACAACGCCAACCTGCCGACATTCAACGCCTTCCTCTCGCGCCTGAACTATATTCTTGCACGCGAGGGACGCCACGTGGCCGACGTCGCCATGCTCTATCCCATTCAGACACAGTACGCAGGGCATCGCTTCGACGGGTCAAAAGGCTACTACGAAGGCGGTGTCGACGTGGAAGGGACCGACTATCCGCAGATATCGCACTACCTCACCGACGACCTCGGCATCGACTTCACCTACCTTCATCCCGAAGTCATCGACGACCGTTGCTCGGTGGCCGACGGCCGTTTGAACATGAACAACACGGTCAATCACGAACATTTCTCCGTCATCATCCTGCCAGGCGTGAAGGTCATCTCCCTGAGCAACTTGCGCAAGATAGAAGAAGCCTGGCAGCAAGGCGTCAAGGTGGTGTTCACCACGCAATGCCCCCAGCAGGCAGCCGACCGGGAGAATGCCGACCAGGAGGTGCAGGACATCGTTCGGCGCATGCTCGACGCCTCGGACAACAAGGCTTACTTCCTGCCGACGCCATCTGCAGAATCGCTGGCCGAAGTCATGGAGGCCTGTCTGCCCGACCGCGATGTACGCTTCTCGGGCAATGGCCATCCGTTCAACTACCTCCACAAGGTGATTGACGGACACGACGTCTTCTACTTCGGCAACATCGACGACACGTCGGCCACGAACACCATCCGCGTGAAGACTTCAGCCACGAAGCTCACCTTGCTCGACCCACACACGGGAAAGACCCTCTCTTACTCCCCCTTAAAGGAGGAGGACACCCACCCTTTAAAGGAGGGCTGGGGAGGGTCTTTCTCCCTCACTTTGAGCCCGAACCAATCGATGTTCCTCGTCGACGATGCTCTGCTCCTCAAGAACGGTTCGGTCGATGCCCCCTGAGGATAAACATCTTCCGCACGCAACAAAGACGCAGACAAAGTTAGAACCACACAACAGACGCCTGGCATCGTCATCCGAAACAGCAAGAAACACCTGACAAGAAGATAACACATTATATATATATTATACACTATTTATTAACTTAAACCTAAAACAAAATGCGAGAAAAGAAAATTGCTCTTCTGCTGTTGGCTCTCATCGTCTGCAGCATGAATGCGTGGAGTTACAGGATTACCGACAACTACACCATCGAGACAAAGTTCAAAATCAATGCCCTGGGTGCAGGTGTCGCCTTCCGTGCCTACGAAGGCTTTGGCGGCCAAATCTGCATGTGGCAGTTCAATGTGGGCACCGACGGCACGAAGTCGCTGTTCCGTCCGCACGACTGGAAGGTAGGTGGCATCCTGCTTGGCGAGATTGACACCAGAAACTTTGGCGTGACACTGAACACCACCGACTGGTTCGTCACCAAGATTGTCATCAGCAACAACGGCCAGCACGCCGACACATACCTGCGCCGCGCAGACGATGCCGACTTTGTGCTCATCGACCAGCTGTACGCCTACGAAGCGGAGGACGACGGCGTGTTCGAGGCCAACAGCGAACTGACGCATCTGGCGCACTCCAACATCCGCGGCAGCGGCGATATGACGGCTGCACCATGGAACAGCTACAAGGCGAGAATAAAGACCGTCATGATCGAGGATGGCGTAACGAGCATCGGCGAA
>CADCCR010000006.1 GCA_902799985.1 uncultured Bacteroidales bacterium
CCTACAAGGGAGAGGTTGGGAGAGGGTCTTTTCTGCAGCTTCGCTCTCTGAGCTACGCCGAAACGATGTTGCTCGTCTATGATGATAAGTCCAAGATTGCTGAACTGCACGTTGTCCTCGATGACGGCATGTGTGCCTATCAGGATGTTGACGCTCCCGTCCAGCAGGCCTGCCTCGATGGTTTTACGACGCTTCCCTTTGACGTTTCCCGTCAGTAGCTCGACGCGTACAGGCATGTCCTTGAGGAAGTTACGGAACGTCTGCAGATGTTGCTCGGCAAGTATCTCGGTGGGAGCCATGATGCACGTCTGGCAACCGTTGTCGATGGCGATGAGCATCACCATGAGTGCCACAAGTGTCTTGCCGCTGCCGACGTCGCCTTGCAGCAGACGGTTCATCTGCCGTCCGCTCTTCATGTCGGCATGCATCTCACGGATGACGCGCTTCTGTGCTTCCGTCAGGGGGAAGGGAAGGTATTTGCGATAGAAGGTGTTGAAGCATTCGCCAACACGTGTGAACCGATATCCCACGCGTTGCTGCTGTCGCCTACGAGCGTAGGTCATGATGACGAGCTGGATGAAGAAGAGTTCCTCGAACTTCAGTCGCATGTTGGCTGCAGCAAGTTCGTCGGCTGTGGAGGGATAGTGTGCAGCGCGAAGAGCTTTGTCAAGAGGCATGAGGTGCAGCCGTTCGATGATGTAGTCGGGCAAAGTCTCGGGAATCGTCCAGGTGATTTTGCTGAAGAGAGAGCTTGTGAAGCGTTCCAGCGAGCGTGACGTCAGCCCAGCCTTCTTCATGCGCTCCGTCGTAGAGTAGTAAGGCTGCATGTTCATCTTGCTGAGTACCGTCGACTCGGGGCTGTCGAGGTCGGGATGATTGACGCAAAGCCTTCCGCCATAGACACTTGGACGGCCGAAGAGGATGTAGTCCTTGTTCACCTTCACGCTTTGCTTGATGTATCGGATGCCTTGGAACCATGTGACGTCGAGGAACATCTCGCCGTCCCAGAAGTGACCCGTCAGCCGATGCTTGCGCCCCTGACCTGCCTCCTCGAAGCTGCGGAACTGTCCCATCACCTGCACGAAAGGCATCTCCGTAGTCAGCTCGCGTATCTTGTAGAGACGGCTGCGGTCGATGTGCTTGTAGGGGAAAGTGTACAGGAGGTCGTGCCAGGTCTTGATGCCCAGCTCAGCCTCCAGCAGCTTCGCCCTTTGCGGTCCGATGCCCGGCAGGTAGGTGATGTCAGTATCTAAGGTCACTTGGTGTGGTTATCTTGATGTTTTCGCGGTTGCCTTCTATCATCGTGATGTGCTCGCCAAGCGCTTCCACTACGGAGGCATCGTCGGTGAAGGCTTCCGAGAAAGGTTGCCGATAGGCTTCCTTCAGCAAGGCGAGCGGGAAAGTCTGGGGAGTCTGCACCAGTCGGTACTCGTCGCGTGGGCGAGTGACACTTGTGCCGTCGGGAAGAATCTGGCGAACTGTCTCAACGACCGGCACGACCGGTACGACTGCCTTCCCCTCTGCGGCTGCGGAGAAGCAACGTCGTATGGTGTCAGCCGATACGAAGGGCCGCACGCCATCGTGAACGCCGACCACAGCATCCTCATCGTCCGGCAAGAGTTTCAGGCCGTTCCGGACACTATGGAACCGCGTCTCGCCGCCATTGGCAATCAATTCCGGCGAACGGAATCCATGCTCTCGGCAAAGTTCTTGCCAGTAGTCGTGCTGGTCGGCTGGCAACACAAGCACGATGCGAATGCCGTCGAGCGCTTTGCGGAAGGCTTCGATGGTGTGCATCAGGATGGGTTTCCCCCCGATAGGCAGGAACTGCTTGGGAATGTCTCCTCCCATGCGAAGTCCCTTACCGCCGGCAACGATGAGAACGTAACAGTTCATAGTTGTGTTGAGGTCAGAGGTAATCATCCTATTCCCCCAGCAGCAATTCCTGGTAAATCATGCCTTGACGGAGAGGCTGGGATGCGCCTTCGCCCAGGAAGAAGTCTACGATGGTGTAGCCGAACTCGAAAGCTGCTCCGGGGCCTTTGCCTGTGATGATGTTGTCGTCGCGTTCCACGATGGCACTTGTGCAAACGGCTCCTTTCAGCTCGGGCTCAAAGCCGGGATAGCAAGTGGCGCGGCGACCCTGGAGCAGTCCTAAGTGCCCGAAGACCAGGGGAGCTGCACAGATGGCAGCGATGGCGCCGCCCGTCTCGTGATGGCGAACGATGGCTTCCGTCAGGGGACGGCAGGCATCCAGGTTGGTTGCGCCTGGCATTCCACCAGGAAGAACGAGCATCTCTGCCTGCTGGAAGTCGACGTCGCTGAGCAACACGTCGGCCACGATGCCTACGCCATGAGCGCTTACTACTGTTTGTTCGCCGGTGACGGATACCGTCTGCACCTGAATGGATGCGCGGCGCATGATGTCTACTGGTGCCAAAGCCTCGATGTCCTCGAATCCTGTGGCAAGGAAAACGTATACCATATCTATTTGATTTAAAAATTAAGAATTAAGAGTTAAGAATTAAAAGTTAATTGTTACGTATTGAAAGTTTAAGTGTCATGATTGGGATGTCGTGAGTTGCTTGTTGCAAGGATGCAATCTGTTGTTTTGATGCAAAGGTACAAAATAATTTTAATTCATCTTTCTTAATTCTTATTTTATTTGTATCTTTGCCTTCACAAAGCGTAATAATGTATGGAAAAGGCTAAAAGATGTGCCATCTTCGGGAATACCTATCAGCCGAAGAATAGTGCTGCGGTGCTGAAACTCTTCGATACGCTGGTGCGACATGATGCAGTTCCGTTGGTGGACCGCCCATTCTTCGACTTCCTCAGCCGCGAGCTGCATATCGCCATCCCCGAGTGCGAACTGATAACGGACGACTCGTTCCAGGCCGATGTGGCTATCAGTCTGGGAGGCGACGGCACGTTCCTGACAACTGCCATGCGCGTGGGAGACAAGCAGATACCCATCCTTGGCATCAATACCGGCAGGCTGGGATTCCTGGCCGGCTTCTCGCTGGACGACATCGCTCAGACGCTCGACAGCTACTTCTCCGGCCACTTGCGCCAGGAAGCGTGCAGCGTCCTGCAGGTCGCCTACTCCGAAGGTGAGCCGCAAGGCTATCCCTTTGCCCTGAACGAGGTGGCTGTGCTCAAGCGCGACGACAGCAGTATGATAAGCATCCGCGTGGACATCGGCGGAGAGTATCTTACCACGTATCAGGCCGACGGACTCATCGTTAACACGCCGACCGGCAGCACAGGCTATGCACTCAGCGTAGGCGGGCCTGTCATGCTGCCCGGCAGCCGGAATGTCGGCATTGTGGCTGTGGCTCCCCACGGGCTGACCGTTCGTCCGCTGACGTTGCCCGACGACCAGGAAATAACGCTTACCGTGAAGAGTCGCAACCATAACTTCCTGGTAGCCATTGACGGACGAAGCGAGTCGTGCGAGGACACAAACCGGCTCATCATCCGCAAGGCTCCCTACTGGGTGCGTGTGCTGAAGCATCCCGAGGCTTCCTTCCTGCACACCCTGCGCAGCAAACTCTTCTGGGGGAGCGATGCGCGAACCATCGAACATTGAACACTTTACACAGATTATGACGACATCCATACGCGACCGCTCCCTTTGGCTGTGGCGTTCCTCCCGAGGATTGCGTCTGCAGGCGGTGCTCAATGCCATCATCGGCATTCTGACCGTCTGCCTCGACTTCGTTTTCATCTATGTCACGAAGTGGACGATAGACATAGCAACGGCCCGTGTGGAAGGCAATCTGCGAACGGCGGCTTATGCCCTGATTGCCGTCATGGGCGGCAAGATACTCCTTTCCTTCGCCCGCAAGTGGGTGGGTGCCCTGCTTGGAGTGCGTTCGCAGAACATCTTGCAACAGAAGCTCTTCACGCATCTGCTCCATAGTCAATGGAGCGGACAGGAGTATCGTCACAGCGGCGACACACTCAATCGTCTGGAGCGTGACGTGCGCGACCTCACCTCAACCATCACCGAGACGTTCCCCGCTCTGCTCGAGGTGTCGTTCCGACTCGTCGGTGCCTTCTTCTATCTCTTCAGCATGGACGGTCGCCTGGCCTGTCTGATTGTCTGCATCGTGCCGTGCTTCTTCATCCTGAGCAAGGTCTATGTGAGCAAGATGCGAGCCATCACGCGCGACATCCGCTCCACCGACAGCCGCGTGCAAAGCATCCTGCAGGAGAGCATCCAGCATCATGCCATCCTGAAGACGTTGGAACGGACGGGCACCATGATAGAGCGGCTGAAGGAGACGCATGCCCAGTTGCGTCGGCATGTACGCCATCGTGCCCTCTTCAGCAGCACATCTTCCACCTTGCTCGCCATCGGGTTCAGCACCGGCTACCTCGTCACATTCCTTTGGGGCGTGAACAGCCTTCAGGCAGGCACCATCACGTACGGCATGATGATATCCTTCATCCAGCTCGTCGGACAGATACAAGGTCCGTTCCGCGACATGACACGCTTCGTCCCCGCACTTATCGGCAGTCTGACCGCCAGCGAACGACTGATGGAACTGGAAGAGCTTCCGCTCGAGGAGGCAGCCGAACCGATTCCCTTCCCCACGGGAGCCGGAGTCCGAGTCAACGATGTCAGCTTCAGCTACAAAGCTGGTGGTCGCAACATCCTCTCGCATTTCTCGTGCGACTTCCCCAAGGGTTCCGTCACGGCTGTCCTTGGCGAAACGGGTGCAGGCAAGACGACACTCATCCGTCTCATTCTCGCTTTGTTACGACCGGCCGAGGGCCATGTGGAGATGTACGACGAGAACCGAAGCGTCCAGGTGTCGCCTCGGACGCGCGTCAACCTTGTCTATGTGCCTCAGGGCAACACACTTTTCAGCGGAACCATACGCGACAATCTCCTGCTTGGCAATCCTGATGCCACCGAGGAGGATATGCGCGAGGCTCTGGAGACTGCTTGTGCCGGCTTCGTGATGGAGCGTCCGGGAGGGCTCGACGTGCTTTGCGGCGAGCTTGGCGTAGGGCTCAGCGAGGGTCAGGCACAGCGTATCGCCATCGCCCGAGCCTTGCTCAGAAAGGGCTCCGTCCTGCTCCTGGACGAGGCGACAAGTGCTCTGGACATGCAGACGGAGAAGCAACTCCTACAGAACCTCGGCCAGCGCAGCAGCAATCAGACCGTCATCTGTGTCACGCATCGTCCTGCCGTCATCGCCTATTGCACGCAAGTCATCGAGATGAAACGTGTCCTCGACAAAGCCTGACCGCATCATCATCCCCTTCCCTACATGGGACAAACCCACCCTATCAACACATACTTTCCAAACTTCACGTGATTAGTTTCTCTACTTCACGTGCTTAGTTGTCCAACGACACGCGCTTAGTTGTCCAACGACACGCGCTTAGTTATCCAACGACTCGCGCTTAGTTATCTCACGACACGCGCTTAGTTATCCAACGACACGTGCTTAGTTATCTCACGACACGTGAATAATTGTCCAACGACACTTGCTTACAAATCCCGCTTCGTGTTTATACAAATCCCGCTTCGCGTGGATAAAAACTATTTCAAAGGCTTGGAAATATATTTCAGAAGCACTAAAATATATTTCCAAGCCTTTGAAATATATTTCCGCGGCACTGAAAAAGTTTTTATCTTCAGGGTGAAGGAAAAGGTGCGGAAAGAAGGATTTAGTATTACTCAGGCATCATGTTCGGCACGATGAGCCGATAGCCGCGACCATGCACGTTGTTGATTTCGATGTCGGGGTCGCCCTTCAGAAGCTTGCGCAGCTTGGTAATGTAGACATCCATGCTGCGGGCGTTGAAGTAGTTGTCGTCCATCCAGATGGTCTTGAGTGCCAGGTCGCGCTCCAGCACGTCGTTGACGTGGACGCAAAGCATGGTCAGGAGCTCGCTCTCCTTGGTGGTGAGCTTTGTCTGTTCGTCGCCGAGGATAAGCATCTGTCGCTGAGTGTCGAAGGTGAACTTGCCGAGCTGGAAACGTGTGATGTTCTTCTGCTCCTTCGACTTGACGCGTCGCAGGATAGCCTCCATGCGATAGACGAGCTCGTCCATAGAGAACGGTTTCGTCAGGTAGTCGTCGGCACCGAGCTTGAAGCCCTCCAGGATGTCTTCCTTCAGGTTCTTGGCGGTGAGGAAGATGATGGGTACTTCGGAGTTGACAAGTCGTATCTCCTTGGCCAACGTGAAGCCGTCCATCTTGGGCATCATCACGTCGAGCAGACACATGTCGAACTTCCGTTTCATGAATGCGCGGTAGCCGGCCTCGCCGTCCAGATAGAGTTCTGCATCGTAGCCCTTTGCTTCAAGGTATTCACGTACGAGCATGCCGAGGCTCTCTTCGTCCTCGCAAAGCAGAATGTGCAGTTTCTGTTCCATAATGTTAGATTATTTAGTTAATGATTGTGTTGATTTCTCTTGTTTCGGTGTTTCGTGATTTCGAGATGACGTTATTTCGATATTATGATGTTTCGTTATTACGTTATCACGTTATTTCGTTATTACGATGTTTCGTTATCACGTTGTTACGATGATTCGAGATGTCGTTATTTCGATGCTCTTGGTTCCAACGCTTTGCCACGTTACTCAGACAGCGGAATCGTTATCGTGAACTTTGTTCCCTTGCCTGGTTCGCTGGTGGCTTTGATGGTGCCTCGATGCAGCTGCACCATCTTCTGCACGTAGGCCAGTCCGAGTCCGAAGCCTTTCACGTTGTGCTTGTCGCCGGTGTGCACGCGGTAGAACTTGTCGAAGATGCGCTTCAGGTTGTCCTTCTGTATGCCTATGCCGTTCTCTGCTATGCTGATGCAGAAGTGTGTCTCGCCCTGATTGTAGGTGTGAACGCTGATGGCAAGCGGTTCTTCCTCGCGACGATACTTGAAGGCGTTGTCTAGCAGGTTGAAGATGACGTTGGTGAAGTGCATCTCGTCGGCATTGATGAAGGGATTGTAGGCCTCGAGCCGCATGTCGAGCGTGCCGCCGATTTGCGATACCTTCAGCGAGAAGGTGTCCACGACGTTCTCCGTTATCTCGTTCGCATCCAGCTCCTGCAGCTTCAGCGCAATATTGTTGTTGTCGAAGAGGCTCATCTGCAACACTTTCTCCACTTGGAAGCGCAGCCGTCGCGTCTCGCTGGTGATGACGCCGCCCAGCCTTTCGTAAGTCGCTTCGTTCTTGCTCACCGATTTGTCGGCAAGCATCTGTGCCGCAATGGATATCGTCGAGATGGGTGTCTTGAACTCATGCGTCATGTTGTGCACAAAGTCGTTCTTCATCTCGCTGATGCGTTTCTGTCGGACAACAAGGTAGATGGTGATGAGCGACGTGATGAGCAGTATGACGGTGAATCCCATAGCCGGTGCCACATAGCCTGCCACGCCGCGAATGAAGCGGCGCTGGTCGGGGAAATGGATGGTGACGGTGCCCATCTGACCCGTCGGGTCACTACGGAAGAGTATCTGCGTGTAGCTGTTCATGCCGTCTTCCACCTCGGTATAGTCTTCGCAACGATACACCTCGCGACCGTCGCTGGTGTAGACGATGAAGTGGAAAGGCAGCGTGATGCCATTGGCGAGTAAGGCTCCGCGCAGGCTTCCGTCCAGCACAGCCGGGTTGAGTCGGTCCTGGAAACGTTGCTCGCTGGCTGTGTACATGACGGCATAGATGACCTCGTCGAGCACGCCCTGTTCGTAGACGTATGCCTCGCGCACCTGTTTCTGCAAGTGGCTGATGGTCTCGGCCATGCGGTTGTACTTGTTCAGGGAAAGCGACCCGAGCGACATGTTGCCCGTGCTGGGGATGAGGGTGTCGAGCGGCAATACGAAGTCCGAGACATCGGTATGCGTTTTCCCAAGCGTCTCTTTCTCATGTAGCGACAGTTCCTTTTGCAGGTAACGGTATGTCTCCACCTTCTCCAGGTCGCGCGATGCCTGGTCCAGACTGCGGTAGACGTTCTCGTCGAACTGTTCCTGCCGCATCCGCACCATCTCCTTCGCGTAGCTTCCCTGCAGGTAGAGCAGCGAAATGAATGCCACGGAAACGAGGACACATATCAGCCAAATGTAACTTCTCTTCATACTGCAAAGGTAATGCTTTTATGTTAAAAGGAAAAGAAAAACGCCAGCACTTTCGTACCGGCGTTTAACTTATTTAATAATTAAGGCGTTCTTTAGTTGTCTTTTCGTTAATTAGACATACTCCTTGTGCCTTCTGTTATTCTTCCTTCAGCGTTGCCTGATATTCTGCAACGAGCTTCTGCTGTACGTCGGCAGGAACGAGCTCGTAGCTGGCGAACTTCGTGTTGAAGCTTGCACGGCCACCGGTGAGGCTGCTCAAAGCGGTACTGTAGCTTGCCATCTCCTTCAGAGGAGCCTTGGCGGTCAGCTTCTCGTAACCGTTTTCGCTGCTCATGCCCATAATCATGGCACGGCGTCCCTGCAGGTCGCTCATCACGTCGCCCATCTTGTCGCTCGGAACGAGGACTTCCACGTCGTAGATAGGCTCCAGAATCTTCGGACCAGCCTCCTTGAAGGCCTGTGCGAAGGCCTGACGGCCAGCCAGCATGAAGGAAAGTTCGTTGGAGTCAACCGGGTGCATCTTGCCGTCGTAGACGATGACGCGGACGTCGCGAGCGTAGCAACCCGTGAGGGGACCCTGTTCCATGCGCTGCATGATACCCTTGAGGATGGCAGGCATGAAGCGTGCATCGATGGCACCGCCCACAACGCTGTTGATGAAGACAAGCTTGCCGCCCCATTCCAGATCAACAACTTCCTCGCTCTTGGCGTTGATGCGATATTCCTGATTGCCGAAACGATAGACTTCGGGAGCTGGCATGCCTTCAACGTAAGGCTCTACGATGAGGTGCACTTCGCCGAACTGACCAGCACCGCCCGACTGCTTCTTGTGACGGTAGTCGGCACGAGCGGCCTTCGTGATGGTCTCGCGATAAGGAATCTTCGGCTCATCGAAGGCAATCTGAATCTTCTCGTTGTTCTCCATGCGCCACTTCAGCGTGCGGAGGTGGAACTCGCCCTGTCCGTGTACAAGAATCTGACGAAGCTCCTTGCTCTGCTCAATCTGCCACGTGGGATCCTCCTCGCGCATCTTCTGCAGGGCGTTCATCATCTTCTCTGTCTCGCTCTCATTGACGGCGCGAATGGCACGTGAGTACTTCGAGTTGGGATACTTGATGAAGTTGAAGCGGTTCTCGCAGTCCTTACCGTTCAGGGTGTTGCCGGTCTTCACGTCCTTGAGCTTCACGCTGCAACCGATGTCGCCAGCCATGAGCTGCTCCACCTTGATGCGGTTGGCACCGGCACAAGCGAACATCTGTGCGATGCGTTCCTTGCTGCCGCGGTCGGCATTGGTCAGGTCCATACCTTCCTGTACGGTGCCGCTCATCACCTTGAAGTACTGTACTTCACCGATATGAGGCTCCATCGCAGTCTTGAAGAAGAAGAGGCTGACGGGACCGTCGGGATTGGGGGCAACTTCTTCGCCACGCGAGTTGAACACCTTGGGCATCTCGTCGACGAAAGGAACGACGTTGCCGAGGAACTCCATGAGACGGCGCACACCCATGTCGCGGACGGCATCGACGCAGAAGACGGGGAACATGCCGCGGCTGATGAGACCCTTGCGGATGCCTTCGCGCATCTCGTCTTCTGTCAGGTCTTCGCTCTCGAAGAATTTCTCCATGAGCGTCTCGTCGTGCTCAGCTGCTGCCTCGATGAGGGCCTTGTGCATTTCCAGAGCCTTGTCCATCTGGTCGGCAGGAACGTCTTCAATCTTCGGTTCGCCACCATCGGGACCCCATGAATACTTCTTCATGAGCAGAACATCGATGAGAGAATTGAAGTTGGGACCTGTCTCAATAGGATACTGAACGGGAACGACCTTCGGACCATAGATGCTTGTCAGCTGTTCCATGAGCTGATCGAAGTCGCAGTTTTCGTCGTCGAGCTGGTTGACGAGGAAGATGACGGGCTTGCCCAGCTTCTCTGTATAGCGGAAATGATTCTGTGTGCCTACCTCGACGCCGGCAGCCCCCTTGAGCAGAAGGATGGCGGTGTCAGTGACGTTGAGAGCCGTGAGTGCTGCACCTGCAAAGTCGTCACTGCCCGGGCAATCGATAAAGTTGATTTTCTTACCGTTCCACTCCACGTGGCATACGGTGGAGAATACTGAGTACCCATACTCGTGCTCTACGGGGAAGTAGTCGCTGACAGTTGTGTGCTGACTTACTCTGCCACGGCGTTTGATGATGCCAGCCTCGTAGAGCATAGCTTCAGTCAAGGTCGTTTTGCCTGCTCCATCATTGCCTAAAAGGGCAATGTTTTTAATCTCTTTAGTCTTATAAATCTTCATTTTTATTATGGTTTTATTGGTTATTTTCGCTATTTCGGGCATAAATTTACTACAAATTCCCGTAATGGCAAGGGAGTGACGATATGTTAAACAACATAAAACCTCATTTCATCAAGTCGCTGATGATATCGTTGGAGGTAAAGATGCCCTCTTGGGTAAGGCAAAGATGCCCGTTGTGGACCTCCAGAAGGTGTTTTGCGAGGTGAGGCTCAGCTTGTTTCAGACAATAGCTGCGGTCATCGTCGGAGAGTTCGTCGAGCGGGATTCCGTTGCTGGTCCGCAGGCGTGTCATGACGAACTCGTCGTAGAATTCTGCATCGCTGAGGACTTCTACTTCGTGCGGAACGTCGTTGAGGAGACGCTCATCGTTCGGCACATTGCTGTTCGCTGCGATATAAGCCTTGATGTCGGGCAGGTTGGCACGTCGGGAACGAAAGCCGTCGTAGGAATGAGCGCCTGCACCAAGTCCAAGGTAGGGAATGCCTTGCCAGTAGCTGCTATTGTGACGTGAGTGAAAGCCGGGCAAGGCAAAGTTGGAAATCTCGTAATGAAGGAAGCCTGCCTGCCTTGTGGCAGCTATCAGGTGGTTATACATCTGGCGTGAAAGCTCTTCGTCGGCCTCCTCGACGTCTCCCCTGCGAAGCATCTTGTCGAGGGGCGTGCCTTCTTCATAGGAGAGCGCATACGCGCTGAGGTGAGTGATGCCGAGACTGATGGCTTGTTCTACGTCGCTTTGCCAGTCGTTCATCGTCTGTCCAGGGAGCCCGTAGATGAGGTCGAGACTGATGTTTGTGATGCCGGCTTCCTTGCAGGCTTCCACGGCTTTGACCGTTTGACTTGCATCGTGGCGACGCGATAGGAACCGGAGCAAGCGGTCGTTGAACGTCTGTGCTCCCATGCTGATGCGGTTGACGGGCGTATGGCTGAGGCCATCCAACCACTCGGGAGTGACGTCATCGGGGTTGGCTTCGATGGTCACCTCTGCATCGGCATCAAGCTCGAAGTATTGGCCGACGGACGATAAGATTCCCTCCAACACATCCAGCGGCAGCAGACTTGGTGTGCCACCCCCTATATATAAAGAATGTACGCGCGTACATTTTATATAATGTCTTCTGCGGCACATCTCTTTCTCCAGGGCACGCACGTACGCAATCATCGTGTCCCGGCCCAATGTGGTGGAGTAGAAGTCGCAATAGATGCAACGCGAACGGCAGAAAGGAATGTGGATGTATATGGAATACATGATTCTCTCTCTCAACAATTCATAATTCTTAATTCATAATTCATAATTAGGCTACGCCAAGACCTTCGCGAAGGATATAATTATGAACAATGAAGTATGAATTATGAAGCAAGGCTCGACGTAAGTCAACTATGAATTATGAATTATGAATTAAATTATGAAGTATGAACTAACACTAGTCTCTCATCTTCTGGAACGTCAACTCGTAGAAGCAGGGATAGACGTTGCTCGTGGCGCTGACCTGTCCCTCGCTATGCGGCACGATGAGACGGACTTTGGCTATGCCTTCGTTCTCGCTTTCCTGTCGGCCGATGCGGATATACGAGAAGGGGATAAGCCATCCGCTTGGCACGCTGGTGCTGTTGTACTGCAGATACATGGCCCCGCCGCCATTGATTTCCGTGTCGAATGTGGCGGAGAAGCTACCAGAGTAGTTCGTAATCTTGATGATGTCGGGATTGGGGTGCCAGTAGTAGACATCGTTGCGAAGCTGAATGCTGTCGCCCATGATGTTGAACTCCACGAAGCGGCAGATGACGCGTGCCGTCTTCCCCGACTCGAGTTTCTCACCTGTTCCCTTGCGCACTATCTGCATGTAGACGCCCGAGTTGCTGAAGAGCACGTATTGGTTCTTTTCCAAGTCTGTTGTTGAGTCCTGTGCCAAGAACTGTTGTTCGGAGATGGTTTCTATCTTGCCGACGTAGCAGACGGTGTCGCCGTTCTCGTCGCGCACACAGATGTCTCGGTCCAGGAAGGAAGAGATGGCCTTGTGTTCTTTCTCTTTCTGTTCGGCATAGGTCTCGGTATTGTCGCACGAGGCAAGGAAGCAAGAGATGAGCAAAGGCAACAGATATAGCGTTTTCTTCATGAGTTTATGTTTATTTAGTGACAAAGGTACGAAAAAGATACGGAATGTTTACTTTTGCGGGGATGAAAGTGAACGTAAATTGCTTATTTTAACATTTCGGAAAAGGTCTCCACAGCCTTCTTTACCGTCTCGCATGCCTCTTCCATGGTGCAGACGAGCTTGCCTCCGCTGGCATTCTTGTGACCGCCGCCGTTGAAGAAACGGGAAGCCATCTGGTCACATGGGAAGTCGTCCACGCTACGCAGGCTGAGCTTCATGGTGCCGGGATGCTCTGTGTCCTCGTTGATGAAGATGCTGAGCCGCATGCCAAGTATCTGCAGGGGGATGTTGACGAGCCCTTCGGTGTCACCATTCTTGACGTTGAAGCGACGTCGCTCCTCGTTGGTGAGGGTGATGATGGTCGTGCGATAATTGTGCAAGACCTTCATGTTCACATAGAGAAGATAGCCTTGCAGACGCAGCCGGCCTTCGGATGCCGTGTAGAAGACGTTGCGGTAGATTTGGTCTTTGTCTATGCCGCGTGCCAGGAGATGGCTGATGCATTCGAAGATGACGGGGCGGTTGGAGTTGAAGGAGAAGGCGCCTGTGTCGCACATCATGGCTGCATAGAGGCAGACGGCTTCGTCCTGCGAGATGCTGTTGAGCTCGCCGAGCTGGTGCAACAGGTGGCAGATGACTTCGCCGGTGGCACACATCTCGGGTCGGGAGACCGTAAGCTGGCAGAAGAATGCAGGGTCGAGATGGTGGTCGATGAGGATGCGCGGAGCCAGACTTGCCATCACATGTTCCTCCAGGCCGTTGAGTCGGCTGGGCTGGTTGAGGTCGCAGATGATGATGAGGTCTGCTTGCTCTACGGCTGCTTTGGCCTGTTCCTGCTGACGTGTGTAAATGAGGATGCTGTCTGCTCCGGGCATCCATTTCAGGAAGTCGGGGAAGATGTTGGGCATAGCCACTGTGACCTGCTTGCCTTTCCGCCTCAGATAGTTGGCCAGACCAAGCGCGGAACCTATGGCATCGCCGTCGGGACCGACATGTGCGCTAATGACAACCTTTGTGCAGTCGTCCAGCAGTTTCCGGAATTCTTTCAGTTCCTTTTCGGATAGAATGTTCTCCATGATGGGATTTTTAATTGTCTGTTTCGGGTGCTTGGGGGAAGGAAAGACCTTGTTCGAGTATCTCTTGTGCCTTGATGACGACGGGGTCGTCCTTCCCGATGAACATGAGGTAGTCCTTCATCTCACCCACATAATTGATGATGTTGCCGTAGATGCTACGTTCGAAGAGTCGGCGGCTCTTCTGCAACATGAGGTTGCGACGGCGCAACTGATGCTTTTCGCCGAACTGAGCGAACTTTTCCAGCAGGTTCTCCTTGCGTAGATACTGTTCCATGCGGTCGACCGTTCGGAGCGATGTGAGCTTGGCGCGGTTGGCGTCGGCATAGGCGAAGGCGAACTGATGGATGAGTCCGGTGAAGACAGCTTCGCGGTAGTATGAGGTGATGGTCGTGGTGTCCTCGGGGACAAAGAAGTCGGGGGTGATGCCGCCACCGCCGTAGACGATGCGACCGATGCTTGTCTGGTACTGCTCGCCTTCCTGCGGGATGCTGTCCTGCGAGAAGTATTCTCCGCGTTCGTAGCGTGCCAGCAGGTCGTTTTCATACTCTTCGCCATGGCCCTTCTCATAGGGTTTCTGTATGCAACGTCCGCTGGGTGTGTAGTAACGGGCTACGGTGAGACGGACCACGCTGCCGTCGCGGAAGTTCATGGGCTGCTGCACCAGTCCCTTGCCGAAGGTGCGACGGCCCACGATGGTGCCTCGGTCGTTGTCCTGAATCGCTCCTGCGAATATCTCGCTGGCGCTTGCGCTGAACTCATCCACGAGGACGACAAGCGGGAGCTTCTGGAAGGTGCCGCGTCCGTCGCTGGGGAACTCTTCGCGCGGACTCTTGCGTCCTTCGGTATAGACGATGAGCTTGCCACCCGGCAGGAACTCGTTGACCATCTGTATGGCTGTGAGCATGTAGCCTCCGCCATTGCCGCGAAGGTCGATGATGAGCCCCTTCATGCCTTCCATGTTGAGGTTGGCAAGGGCGACGAGCATTTCTGCGTAGGTCTGTTCGCCGAAGTTCTTGACATGCAGATAGCCTGTCCGCTCGTTCATCATGTAGTAGGCATCGACGCTGATGACGGGTATGTCTCCGCGAACAACGGTGAAATACTGCAGGTCTGGCGTGCCGTGACGCTTGATGCCAAGCTTCACCTTCGAGCCTTTCACGCCCTTGAGGTGCTTCATGACGTTGGTGTCCTCCATGCCCACGAGCGATGTGGTGTCGGCTGTGACGATACGGTCTCCTGCCAGGATGCCGACCTTCTCGGCCGGTCCGCCGTGGATGACGGACATGACGTTCACGGTGTCGCGTTCCATCCGGAACTGCACGCCGATGCCGCTGAAGGAGCCTTTCAGGTCCTCGCTTGCTTCCTCGGCGTCCTTGGGGCCGAAGTACTTGCTGTGCGGGTCCAGCTCGCTGAGTATCTGTGGCATGGCATCCTCGACGAGGGTGTTCATGTCGACCGTGTCGACGTAGTTGTTGTCGATGAGTTGCAACAGGTATCCCACCTTGTTCGTACCCGTGTTGATGATGTTGATGCGACCGCCCGAGAAGTGACTCGTGTAGAATGTGCCGATGCAGATGCCTGCGATGGTGCCGAGGGCTATGAGCAGAGGCGTGAAGCGATGCTTGGTGTCTGGGTTCATAATGTAAAGGTAATTACTGTTTTAGGAGTTCAGCCCTTTATTTGTTATTTAATGTAATGTCATTATATTCTTCGTTTCGTTCATGCATTAGCGCCATGAAGATTCCGTACATTCTGCCTGTCGAAGTAGGAATAAGCGCAAGGCGATTCCGAAATAAGCGCAGGGCGCTTCCGAAATAAGCACGGGGAGCTTCCGAAATAAGCACGAGGCGCTTCCGAAATAAGCACGCGTCGTTGGCGAACTAAGCACGTGTCGTTGGCAAACTAAGCACGTGTCGTTGGCAAACTTGACACGCGTCGTTGCCGAACTACCTTCAGGTGATGACTCTCGAGACCTCATGATGTTATCTTGGCGAACAGGTTTACTTATTCTCTATCTTCAGGAACTTCACTTCGATTCCCGCTCTGCGAAGCAGGTCGACGCCGTCGGTGAGTCGGTACTCCCTGCAGTATATCACGCGCTTGATGCCTGCCTGAATGATGAGCTTGGCACATTCTATGCAAGGCGAGTCTGTGACGTAGAGCGTGCTGCCGTCGCTGTTGTTGCCGCTTCGGGCTATCTTCGTGATGGCGTTGGCCTCGGCATGGAGGACGTAAGGCTTCGTCACGCCGTTCTCTTCGCAGACGTTCTCGAAGCCCGAAGGAGTGCCGTTGTAGCCGTCGCTGATGATCATCTTGTCCTTCACGACGAGTGCTCCCACCTGGCGTCGCTGGCAATAGCTGTTCTCACTCCATATCATGGCCATGCGCAGATAGCGCTGGTCCAGAGCACGTTGCTTCGACTCCCCTACCCCATTCCTTTGCAGCAGAGCCTTGATGTCGGGCTCCTTGCCGCGGAAGTTCACGTAGAGTTGCATGGGTTCGGCTGTACCGCCTTTCGACAGGACTTCACGACGGAAGCGGTCTGCCGTTACCTTGTCGAAGATGCCCTTCTCGAGGAAGAGGCTGAAGGCGTCGGCATCCAGCACTTCTGCCCATTTGTAGCTGTAGTAGCCGGCTGCATATCCGCCGCTCATGATGTGCGAGAACTGCACGCTCATGTTTGTTCCGGGCACCTCGGGGAGCAGTTTGGTGCGGCTCCAAGCCTGTTGCTCGAAGCTCAAGATGTCGTCGGTGAGCGGGGAAGTGAGGGTGTGATAGGCCATGTCGAGCATGCAGAAGCTGAGCTGACGGATGCAGGCATAGCCACAATGGAAGTTACGGCTGGCCCGTATGCGCTGGATGAGCTCATCGGGAAGCGGCTCGCCCGTCTCGAAGTGTAAGGCGAAGGTGTGCAGGAAGTCAGGCTCTACGGCAAAGTTCTCCATGATTTGCGAGGGCAGTTCCACGAAGTCGCGACGGACATTCGTGCCGCTCAGGGCCCGATAGTGAACCTTTGAGAAGATGCTGTGCAGAGCGTGTCCGAACTCATGCAGGAAGGTCTCCACCTCGCTCAAGGTGAGTAGCGAAGGCTTCTCGGCAGTCGGCTTGGTCAGATTCATCACGATGCTGACGTGCGGCCGATGGTCGTTGCCTGCCTCGTCGACGTATTGCTCGCTGAAGTCCGTCATCCATGCTCCGCTCTGCTTGCTGGCTCTTGGGAAGAAGTCGGCGTAGAGAACGGCCAGGAAGCTGCCGTCGGCATCGAAGACTTCATAGGCTTCTACATCGGGATGATAGACCTCGATGTCGGGTTGCAAGCGGAATGTGATGCCATAGAGCTTTGTGGCCAGCCCGAAGATGCCGTCCTTGACATTCTGCAAGGGGAAATACGGACGGAGCATCTCGCTGTCGATGTTGTGCTTGCGAAGCTGCATCTTGTGGCTATAGTAGCTCCAGTCCCATGGCATGAGCGTGAAATCCTCTCCTTCCAGCTCGCGTGCCAGTTGGCAAAGTTCCTCCTGTTCGCTCTTGGCAACAGGCATGTAGGCGGCATAGAGGTCGTCGATGAGCTTGTTCACTCGGCAGGTGTTCTGGGCCATACGCTCTTTCAGGGCATAGTCGGCAAAGCACTTGTAGCCGAGCAAGGCGGCCATCTCTTGCCGGAGGTTCACGATTCGTCGTACTATCTCGCGGTTGTCGCAGGCATCCCCCTTGCAGCACAAGGTGTTACGGGCGATGTACATCTGTCGGCGCAGCTCGCGATTGTCGGCATAGGTGAGGAATGGTCCGTAGCTCGGAGCATGGAGCGTGAAGAGCCAACCCTCTTTGCCTTTCTCCTTTGCGGCAAGGGCTGCGGCATCCTTGGCTGTATCTGGCAGACCGGCAAGCTGGGTCGGGTCGGTGATGTGGAGCTCGTAGTCGTTGGTCTGCTTCAGTTCATTCTGACTGAACAGCAGGCCAAGCTGAGCCAGTTCCGTCTCCATAGCAGCCAGCTTCTCCTTGTCTTCCTTGCCGAGACAAGCGCCGCTGCGGACGAAAGCCTGGTAGGTGTCGTCCAGGAGTTTGCGTTGCTCGTCGTTCAGCTGCCCGGGGTTCTCCCAGACTTGCTTAATGCGTGCGAAGAGCATCTCGTTGTGCATGATGCGTGCATTATGCTCGGTGAGTATGGGAGAGAGCTTTTGTGCCAGCTCGTCCATAGCGTCGGATGTGTCGGCACTCACCAGATTGAAGAAGATGCTGCTGACGCGTTCGAGCAACAATCCCGTCTGCACGGCCACCGTGTTCTGGAAGGTCGGCGTCTCGGGATTGGCTATGATGGCAGCTATGGCTTCGTCCTCTTGCTTCATGCCCTCGAGGAAGGCCGGTTCGTAGTCCTCGAGCTTGATGTGTGTGAAAGGCGCTGTGCCATGCAAGGTCTTGAAGGTTGGTTCAAGCAATATGTTCATTTGTTTACTCATTATTCTTGTTTGTCTTGATTGTCGGCGGCAAGGAATGCCTGCAGGTCGCTGATGATGAAGTGTCCTCTGCCCAGGTGGATGAGTCCCTCCTCGTCCCAACGGTTGAGCAAACGCGAGGTGGTGAGGCGTGTCTCGCCGATGTAGCGGGCAAGTTCCTTCATGTGTATGATGAGTTCCACTTTGCCTTCGCAGCCGGGGAAGAGCGTCTGTATGAAGTGGCGCAACCGTTCCTCAGCTTTATCCTGCCTGCTGGGTCGCAGGGCAGCGGCTCTCTTCTGTGCTATTGCCGAAAGCATGTTCAGCATGTTCAGGCGGAACACTTCGCTCTTCATGAGGTGACTGCCCAGCATCGTCTTGGGGATGTTGAGCAGAGCCACATCGGTCTGTGCCTGATAGGTGTGCTCGTAGACGGGCGTGAGGCCGAAGAGTCTGTCCACTTCGATAACGGCAGGTGCCTTGAGTCGTGAGCGTGTGGCATAGGTTCCGTCGGGCGAGAGGTGTTCGCGCAGCAGTTCGCCTTTGGTCAGGAAGAGCAGGCTGCTGCAAGGGTCTCCCTGTCGGATGATGGGCAGATGAGAGGCAGGCAACTCGTCGGGGTCGAGCCTGAGCGATTCTTCCCAGCCGAGCAGTTCCCTGCTGCCGATGCCTTGCAGCAAAGGCAAGCGTGTGAAGAGGGCGTATCTTTTGGCGAGGTCCTGCATCCTGCGTTATTTGATGATGTATGTTTTGAAGCCTTCCGTACTCCAGGTTCGGTAGTTCCCCTCCTCATCGGAGTAGATGAAGTATGCTTCGAGCTGCGGCTGTGTCTGCAGGACTCGCTTGGCTTCTTCCATTCCCAGCACCATGAAGGCGGTTGCGAAGCCGTCCGCTTCAGCACAGGTTGGTGCCATCACCGTGCTCGACAGGATGTCCTGCTGAGCGGGATAGCCAGTCCGCGGGTTGATGGTGTGTGCTATCTTGCGACCCTCGCTGATGTAGAAGTTGCGGTAGTTGCCGCTTGTGGCAATGGCTCCTGCCGAGAGTTTCACGATGTCCTGCAGTTCCGTGTTCGTGGATGTGGAGTCGTCATCGGGCTTGTTGATGCCGATGCGCCAGGCGTTGCCCTTCTCGTTGACGCCTTCCGCCACCACTTCGCCGCCAATCTCAACCATGAAGTTCTGTATGCCATGACTGCGAAGCACCTCCGCCGCCTTGTCCACCCCGTAGCCTTTGGCTATGGCGCTGAAGTCGAGGATGGAGAGCGGATTGTCCTTCGTAATGCTGTCTCCCTGAAGATGTATGGCGGAGAGTCCGACCAAGCTGCGAAGGCTGTCCACCTGTGTGATGTCGGGCATTTGTCCGCTCTTGAAGCCGAAACCCCAGGCATTAACCAGAGGTGCAACGGTCGGGTCGAAGGCTCCGGCGGTAGCTGTGTTGATGGTGTACGAGAGTTGCAGCACTTCGCCAAGCATCTTGTCGGCTTTGCCTGTCTCGTTTCTGTTGATGCGGCTGATGGTGCTCTGCGGGTTGAACATCGAGAGGGAAGCGTCCACCTGTTTCAAGGCTGCTTCTATCTCGGCACAGAGGTTTTCGCCATAGAGGTACTTGGCATGATAGATGGTGCCGAAGATGGTGCCTTCGTTGTGCTGGTAGGTTTCGTTTGCGGTCTTTCTTCGAGAAGGGGAAAAGATGAGAAGGCAGACGATAGCAGCAAGAGCCACCATGGTCAAGAGTATATTTCGTTTAGCCATAGAGGATTCGTTTTTCGCTTTACTGTTGTTTTTCGCTCTTCGCCTTTGCCTTCTTCGCTGTCTTGCCGACGTCGAACACCACATTTACCGTACCGCCCCAGCCGTTGCTGTCGTTCTTACCGAAGCCGGGAACAAAGTAAGGTTCTCCTTCATCCGGCGCACTCAGGGCAACACGCGACTTGTAACGTATGCTCCATCCCAACCGGACGAAGCTCCAAAGCTTTGTCTCTACGCCTACGCCGAACTCCAGCCATTGTGCCGTTGCTTTCTGTCCGTCGAGCTGAAGTGGAGCGGTTGTGCCATAGATGGGGTCGGTGAAGCTGTTGTTTCCGATGTCGTACTTGAAGCTACTGAAGCCGTAACGGAAGATGGCGAAGAGGCGGTTGCCATTGTGCTTCTTTGTGAAGTTGTAGTCCATGCCGAAGCGCATGTATGGCGATGTGGTGCCGAATGTGTTGCCCGTCTCTGCGCCTTCGCGATGGCAGTCGCCGATGCCGAGCTCTGCCACTGGGAAGTACTTATCGAGGATGTTCAGACGCGCTGCAACCTCCATGTTGGCAAACTTCGCATCCATAATCTTCATGAAGAGTCCCACGAGGTCGGCACTTACGGCAACGCCGCTGAACAAGGGCGCTTTTGCTGGCTTCTTGGCTTCTGCTTCTGCCGGAACAGGTTGCTCCTTTTGCTCTTGGGCAGCTTGCGGCTGCTTCGTTTGCTCCTGTACTGGCTGGGGTTGCTCCGTCTGCACCTGGGCATGAAGCGTGGTGGCGGCCAAGCTAATCAGCAGCAGAAACAAGGTGCGACTCCACCTGTGCCACAGCTGGAACACAAGGTCAGAGCAAATATATCTGCAGATTGGTGGTCGTTTCATAATTCACAGAGGAGCGAATGATGGTGATGGAATCGATGAACTGGTGCGTAGAGCGTACATCCTCGATGGTGTGGAAGAGTGTTGTGGGGCAGTCGGGCGACTCGTAATGCACCTGGTTGCTCTTCTTTATCCAAACGGTGTCCTGCAAGAAGTAGTCCGTACCTTGCACGCTGAGCACCAGCGTGTCCTCCGCTTGCCAGTAGCTCAGGGGCAGCTTCAGGCTGGCGGTATTCAAGGACTTGTTCAGCAGGACGGGCCCGGACTTGCCGGAGGTGATGGTAAGCGTGTCGTTTATCTGCACAGCTGCACCTTCCCTCTCAAACGAAGCATACAGCCCGACGTAGTTGTAGAGGGTGCAATCGAACGATTCGCAGGCAGCTATCAGCAGGACAGCCGGGAGGAGCATCAGGCAGCGTTTCATATCGTCTTTTCTATCTGGTAGCTGTTGCGTTCGGGTGCGTTACGGCTGATCAGCTCGCCCAGGAAGCCTGCCACGAAGAGCTGTGTACCCAATATCATCATGGTCAGAGCTATGTAGAAGTAGGGACTGTTGGTGACGAGCGGGTGTGAAATGCCCTTTGCCAAGCAGTAGAGCTTCGTGCCGCCTACCATCATCACAGCCAGCAGACCGATGAGGAACATCAGCGTGCCCACGAAGCCGAAAACGTGCATGGGCTTGAGGCCGAAGCTGTCGAGGAACCAGAGGGAAAGAAGGTCGAGGTAGCCGTTAACAAAGCGGTTGAGCCCCATGAACTTCGACTTGCCGAACTTGCGGGCCTGATGGTGAACCTTCTTCTCGCCGATGCGTGTGAAGCCGGCATTCTTTGCCAGATAGGGTATGTAGCGATGCATCTCGCCATACACCTCGATGTTCTTCACCACTTCGCTCCTGTAGGCTTTCAGGCCGCAGTTGAAGTCGTGCAGGTTGTGTATGCCGCTCACCTGGCGGGCTGTGGCGTTGAAGAGCTTCGTGGGGATGGTCTTCGAAAGAGGGTCACCCTTGCGGCGGTTCATCTTGAAGCCGCTCACCAGGTCGTAGCCCTCCTGTGTTATCATACGGTAGAGTTCGGGTATCTCGTCGGGCGAGTCCTGCAGGTCGGCATCCATCGTGATGACCACATCCCCCTTGGCAGCGCCGAAGCCACAATGGAGGGCGGGACTCTTGCCATAGTTGCGACGGAACTTGATGCCGTGCACGGTGTCGGGGTTGGCTGCCTTGAGCTCCTCGATGACTTCCCACGAGCGGTCGGTACTGCCGTCGCTCACAAAGATGACCTCGTAGCTGAAGCCGTGACTCTGCATCACACGCTTTATCCAGCTGAAGAGCTCGGGCAAGGACTCGTCCTCGTTGTAAAGAGGAACCACAACACTTATGTCCAACTTGTCGTTTGTCATTTGATTCATTCCTGTTTATTTGTTTGTTCTTTGTCCTCCTGCAGTTTGCGTGGCGTACGTACCGGTAATGCAGCAAACAGCGAGAACGGGAGTGCCAGCATGGCGTTGAACAGAGCCAGCTGGAGCACCATGCTGCGAATGGTCATCGACTGCATCATCTCTTGCATCTCCTCCAGGTTCATCTCGGGCATCATTTGCTTCAACGCCTGACGATACTCCTCGCTTTGCATCGCTTCTGCCAGGTGCGAGAGCATGCGGCCGTTGTCGAGCAAGAGGAAGTAGACGTACTGAACGGCATCTGTCAGCAAGCCTGCCAGCAGACTGCTGAAGAGAGAGAGTCGAAGAATGTGCAGCCAACTCACCGACGGAAACATGCGGCGGTAGACGGTCAGCATCCTGTAGAGCAGAAAGAGGCTAATCAGAGGCAGTGCCGTGCTCAGCATCGAGAGTAAGGGGCGCTCCACTCCGTACATTGTGCACAGGAAGCTTGCTCCCCAGGTCACACCTATCGGCAGAGCCATCTGGCCGGCCGTCTCCATCATGGTGGGCTTTTCGTTCATTTGCTGTTTGGGACTATATGTGTCACTTTTTACTTTTAAAGGCGTGCAAAGTTACGAAATTCCATATAAAGAATAATGTATAAGGATGCAAAAAATCACTTTATCAAACAATTTTTTACTTTTCATTTTTCATTTTTCATTTTTATTTGTACCTTTGCAGCCGCAAAACATGGGAAAGTCCTATACGGCATGCTCCTTGTGAATCCCCCAGGGCTTGACCGCAGCAAGGGCAGCAGGTCGTAGCGGCGCGATATAGTAAGCTTTCCCACCTGCCTCTTTAGCTCAGTTGGCCAGAGCACGTGATTTGTAATCTCGGGGTCGTTGGTTCGAATCCGACAAGAGGCTCAAAACTCAAGGATTGGCATCAGCCAATCCTTTAAACGTTTTATAACAGACAAAAGACAAGAGCCAGAATTGCTAAACTGCAACTCCGGCTCATATTTTACTCAACTTTTGCAAGCTCAGTTTCGACTAGTTTTAAAGTCATTAGTTCGATTCGCTTACAGGTTATAAGGTGGATTTGCATCATAACTTCACAACCTCATATATTTATTTCCTACATTTTCTTTATTTTGTATCTTCTTTCCTTAAACACATTATTCAGCAAATCGTGGTTTGTTTTGTTGATGACGTTGCATTCCAGTGACTTCAGATAAATCTCCGTTGTCTTCTCGCTGTCGTGTCCCATGGACTGGCTAATGACGGACAGAGGCACATTCTGCTGTCGTGCTGCCGAAGCCCAGGAATGACGGCTGACGTAAGAGGTGAGCTTCAGCCCCCCAAGCATCCCTCCCAGCATGTCAAGACAGGCATTGTACCGCGCGAGAGCATAGCGGTATTGTTGATAGACCGCCTCCGGATTTCCAGTCTTGGTCAGGATAGGCAAGAGATAATCCGTATCAGAAGGATAACGTTCAATGACAGCTTGCATCATCGGCTCCATCTGTACCTCGATGCGCTGCTTAGTCTTACGGCGCACATAGACCAACAGATTACCCGTGATGTCCGACTTCCGCAAGTGTGCCAAATCGACAAAGGTAAGACCGCGAGCACAGAAGCAGAAGATGAAGATGTCGCGGGCAAACTCCAACTGGTGCTGCATGTTGTCCAAGCGCCTACCTGGCTCGTAATCACCGGTGGATAACAAGGCGCTGCGAATGTCGAGCGTGCTCAACTGACAGACCTCTGATGCGTCGATGGCGCGTTTGGCTGTCCGAGCCACACCACGATAGGCTTCCGAGAAAGGCTGTCTGTCTTCGGTAAGGCTTTGCCGTACAGCCTTATGATAGACTGATTGCAAGGCACGGATGTAGAAAGATGTCGTGTTACGGCAAAGGCCACAAGTCTGGAGCCATGCCTCATAATCAGACACAAGATCTGAAGTCATCTTCTTGAAAGAGATTTCAGACTTCCCCTTGGTGTGAAGGAAGCGAGAGAAACTGTTGCCTGCACTGGCATAGTTGTTGGCCAGGCTGATGTGTCCGTTTTGTCGCTGATGTACTGTCTCGAAGTTTAGGAAAGCGATAAATTTCAATCTCGACTTAGTGTGTTTTTCCTCTATCTGTTTCATAATATATAATAATGTTTAAATTATCTATGAGAATAACATCATCACATGTTTTATTTGGCAGAAGTTTTGGAGATAAAAAGAAAATTCGTAACTTTGCGCTGAAAGAACAAACAAAAAAGGCTGAAGGCTGAAAATATTGACAAAGTAAAATAATACGACTATGCTGACCAACGACAGACGTTTATATGTGGCTCATGGGAGCAACGGACCGATATGCCTCTGCGGCAAGATGGCAAACCGACACGGACTGATAGCCGGTGCAACGGGCACGGGCAAGACGGTAACCCTGCAAGTGCTGGCCGAGACCTTCTCGCAGGCAGGCGTCCCGTGTTTCATGGCCGACATGAAGGGCGACCTCTCGGGTATCAGTCAGCCTGGCAAAATGTCCGGTTTCATCGAGAAACGCTGTGTTGAGTTCGGCATCGGGGATCTGCAATGGAGCGGAGCACCTGTCTGCTTCTACGACGTCTACGGCGAGCAGGGACACCCTTTGCGCACCACCATCTCGAACATGGGTCCCGACCTGATAGCTCGGCTCCTGGAGCTGAACGAGGTACAGACAGGCGTGCTGACCATCCTCTTCAAGGTGGCCGACGAACGCGGACTGCTGCTGCTCGACCTGAAGGATCTGCGCGCCATGCTCACCTACATCGCCGACCATGCATCGGAGCTCACACGTACCTACGGCAACGTGAGTGCAGCCAGCGTGGGAGCCATCCAACGAGCCCTGCTCACCCTCGAGAACCAAGGGGCTGAAAAGTTCTTCGGCGAACCGGCCTTCGACATCATGGACCTGATGCAATGCAGAGCCGACGGGCGAGGCATCATGAACATCCTGGCAGCTGACAAGCTGATGCTCAACCCCAAGCTCTACTCCACCTTCCTGCTCTGGCTCCTCTCCGACCTCTACGCTCGTCTGCCCGAGGTGGGCGACCAGGAACTGCCACGACTGGTGTTCTTCTTCGACGAGGCTCACACGCTCTTCACCGATACGCCGAAGAGTCTGGTGGACAAGATAGAACAGGTGGTGCGACTCATCCGCAGCAAGGGTGTAGGCGTCTACTTCATCACACAGAACCCCACCGACATCCCCGACTCTGTGCTGGCTCAGCTCGGCAATCGCGTGCAACATGCCCTCCGTGCCTTCACACCGAAGGAACAGAAGAATGTTCGTGCAGCAGCTGAGACCTTCCGGGCCAATCCCGACTTCAAGACCGAGGACGCCATCATGGAGCTTGGTACAGGCGAAGCACTCGTCTCTTTCCTCGATGAGAAAGGCACACCTTGCATCGTGGAACGCGCCAAGGTGCTCTTCCCCCTCAGTCAGATTGGCGCCATCACCGAAGCCGAGCGCGATGGCATCATCAAGACATCGCGTCTGTTTGGGAAATACGATACCACGATAGACCGTGAAAGTGCCTTCGAAGTACTGCTTGCCGAGAGCGAAAAGGAAGCAGCCGAAGCCGAACCCGCTCAAGCTCCGAAGGGCACGAAAGCCGACACAGGGGAGAAGGAAGAAAAAGCATCGAGCCGCAAGAAATCCATCTTCAGCAAGATACTTGGAGCCGTCATCACCAGCGTGACAGCAGCTATCGGTACACATGTGGCGAACACCGTAACAGGAAAGAAAACACGTTCGAAGGAATCCATCACGAAGAAAGTGACAAAGAATGCCGTCAGCACAGCCACACGAACCGCTACACGCGAGTTGACACGCAGCATCCTGGGCAATCTGATTAAATAAGATTCATGTTCCCCCGTGCAACCATAGTCGTCATCGTCTTTCTCCTGGCGATAACATGGTTCTTCTTCCCGGCAGGCAGAGAACACTTTCCGTCCCTCCTGTTTGCCATGCGGCTTGCCTTGCCCGCAGCAATATTGGCTTTTGGAGGCATCGGATTGCTTCCACGAGTGATGACGCTCGGCTTTTGTCTTTGCACCATAGGCGACGCGATGGGAGTCGTGGGGAGCTTCGAGGGGCAAATGGGCGGATTTGCTTTGGCACAGATATGTTTCATCGTGCAGTTCACGAGGGACATTCGGCAGTCAGCACGGGGCATCACAAAGCGTAAGCAACAGCCAGCGGTACTCGCAGCCGCCACCCTATTCTGTCTGCCTCCGCTCATCCTTGCCGCGCTGAAAGTAATACCGGCAGTCAGGGAACTGCCCATCCGCATCGGCTGCGCCATCTATGCTTTGCTCCTGGTGCTGGCCTCGTGGACAAGCATCGTCCGCGCCTTCACCATCAGGAATTACATGGCTATGGCCGGTTGTCTCTGTTTCCTTACCTCCGACTTCATCCTTGCGTGGAACAAGTTCACGGAACACGTTCCCCATGCCTCGCTATGCATCATGAGCACCTATTATGCCGCATTGTTACTTCTCTTCTGCGGCACATTCCGCTCCGATGCATTCAGAAGTCGAGGTCGAGCTTGATGGCGTCCTCTGAGTCTGTAGTACGCTCCTGTGCTTCGCCCTGTTCATTGCAGACGAAACCGATTGCCTCGTCGAATGCCTCGCGGAACTTGCCAAAGTCCTCGCGGAAAAGGAATATCTTGTGCTTCTCGTAGCTCACCTGCATCTGATCGGGCTGGTCGCCCGAAAACATCTTCTTGCTCTCTGTGACGCTCAGGTACATCTCGCCCTTGCGATTCTGCTTCACATCGATGTAATAAATACGCTGACCGGCCTTTACCGTGCGAGAGAAAAGGATGTCAGCTCCATGCTCTCCTGTTGCTTTCTTATTTGTTTCCATATACGTTACTTTTGCGTTTGCACCCCCAAAATTCTTCATATTTTCGCTAACTTCCAAAAAAAGATGAAGGAAAATGCAGCTTTTTGCGCTAAAATAGCTAAATTTGCAAACTGAAGCTATATAGTGATATATGATAAACCGAGAATTGATACGCCTGAAGCTTGTCCAAGTGCTCTATTCCTACCACCAGCGGGGACTGCACAATCCCGATGTTGCCGAGAAGGAATTATTGTTGAGTCTGGACAAAGCATACGACCTCTACAACTACATGCTGCTGCTGCTGGTGGAGGTGAGCCGCATGAGTGTGCGCATGTACGAAATGCGCCAGAGCCGCAGCAGAAGACTCTCCGACGGCGAGAAGTGGAGCCGCAAGTTCATCGAAAACCGATTCATCCTGCAACTGGAGACCAACCGACAGCTCCGTGACTATTGCGACGAGCATGCTCTCAGCTGGGCCGACCACGAAGATTTCGTACGTACATTATATAATAATATAGAGGAGAGCGAGTACTACAAGAACTACATGTCCACTGCCGACTCCACCTACGAGGAAGACCGTGAGCTGTGGCGACTCATCTACCGCAACCTCATCGTGGGCAACGACGAGCTGACCGAACTGCTGGAGGACCAGAACATCTACTGGAACGACGACAAGTTCATCGTCGATACCTTCGTCCTCAAGACCATCAACCGCTTCAAGGCCGAAAGCACCTCCACACAGCCCCTCATGCCCGAGTACAAGTCCAGCACCGACCGCGACTTTGCCACGAAGCTCCTGCGGCACACCCTGATAGGTCAGGAATACCACAACGAGCTCATCGCAGCCAATGCTCGCGGATGGGAGTTCCACCGCATAGCCGTCATGGACCGCATCATCCTGCAGCTCGGGCTGGCAGAGATAACCACCTTCCCCAGCATACCCGTCAGCGTCAGCATCAACGAGTACGTTGAGATAGCAAAGTCCTACAGCACTCCCAAGAGCGGCAAGTACATCAACGCCACACTCGACGCCATAGCCAAACAGCTCTTAGAGGAAGGAAAGCTGGTGAAAAACAATCTTACTCCCTCGGAAGAGGAAGGAACAGCGAAATCGTAAACATTAACTATCAATAAAACTGCCCGAGGCCCTGGAAAAGCAGTTCCCTCGCCGATAAAAACAGAGGGTTAGGGAGAGGGTCGGCACTATGCACACACTACTACAAGCTCAGGGAGGCGTCAACATGTCGTTCCTCATCATGATGGTCGTCATCTTCGCCATCATGTGGTTCTTCATGATTCGTCCCCAACAGAAGAGACAGAAGGAAATCCAGAATTTTCGCAACAGCATTACTCGCGGGCAGCAGATAGTCACCGCAGGCGGCATCTACGGAACCGTGAAGGACATCGACGAGGCAGCAGGCACACTGAAGGTGGAGATAGCCAGCGGCATCTGCATCAAGGTGGACCGCAACAGCGTCTTCGCCAATGCTCAGCCCGTTCAGTAACAACCCAGGCTAAGCTCGCACATGCAGCTCATACCAAAGAGCAAACGCACCTACAAGCAGGGGAAGGACTTGCTGTTCGGAGACAAGAGTCACGAACTGCTCGTCTTTCTCTTCTTTCTTGCTGTGTCCTTTGGCTTTTGGCTCCTGCAAGCACTCAACGACACATTCGACCACGAGGTACAGGTCAGCCTGCAACTCAGTGACATACCCTCCGACGTAGTGCTCATCGACTCGCTCCCGCCATCCGTGAGCGTCACCGTGCGCGACAGAGGACTCACCCTTGCACGCCACAACATCTCCAACATCTTCCGCCGAAGCCGCATCAGCATTGACTTCTCGAAGTACGACAATGGAGCGGACGATGCCGAGATTATCATCTCACCCTATGACCTGCAACGCCTCCTCAGCCGACTCTTTGCCGCATCTACACACATACAGTCCTTTCGCCCTGACACGCTGCGATTCGCCTACAACAGAGGACGTTCGCGCACACTCCCCGTCAGGCTCTCAGGCTCCGTACGGGCTTCGCGGCAGAACTACATCCAGAGCGTCAGCGTGGAACCTGATTCGGTTCACGTCTTTGCACCAGCCACGGTACTCGACACCATGAATGCCGTCTACACAGAGCCTTTTGTCCTCGACGAACTGAGCGAACCCACCAGACGACAGATGATGCTCCGCAAGCAAAAGCTGATAAAGTACGACCCAGCCAAAGTAGACATCATCGTGGGCGTAGGCTACTACACAGAGAAGACCATCCAGGCACCAGTCATCGGACTGAACTTCCCGGCAGAAAAGAGGTTGCGCACCTTCCCGGCACAGGTGGCTGTAACGTTCCGCGTCGAGTCCGGTCGCTACCATCAGATATCGGCCGAGGACTTCGTGCTTGCCACAACCTACGAGGACCTGCTGCTGAACCCCGAGAACAGCAAGCTGCCGCTGCGCCTGAAGAGCACGCCCGAGGGAGTCTCCGACGTCAGAATCTCCCCTTCCGAGGTGGATTACCTCATCGAACAAGTGGACACTCCATTCTAACCGCCCCTACCCTATGGACAGAAGTCAAATTACGATAGGTATCACCGGTGGCATAGGAAGTGGGAAAAGCTACGTCTCGGCCATCATTAGGGAGAAGTTCGGCATCCCCGTCTACGACTGCGACAAGGAAGCCAAACGCCTCACAGCCTCCGATGCAGAGATACGCCGCAAGCTCATCCAGCTCGTTGGGCCCGAAACGTTCAACGGTGAGGAACTCGTGCGGCAACATCTTGCTGACTTCCTCTTCGGGAGCGAAGAGAATGCACGCAAAGTGAATGCAATCATTCATCCTGCCGTGCTCCGCGACTTCAAGCAATGGGCCAGGAAGCAACAGCAACCGATCGTGGCAATGGAGAGCGCCATCCTCTTCGAGAGCGGCTTCAACAAGAGTGTGGACCGCGTTCTCTTCGTGGATGCTCCCGAAGAAGTACGACTGCGAAGAGCCATGCAACGCGACTCAGCCACAGAGCAGCAGATAAGCGCCCGCATGAAGATGCAACAACCCGAACTGCACCGCCAGCAAGCAGACTACGTCGTCCACAACAGCTCGGACGACGACACAAGATTACTGGTACAATTGACCGAAATCATCAACCTAATCGCAAACAAACAGTAAGTCATCAGATAGTAAATCTTTAAATCATTAAATAGTAAGATGCTTGAAACAATTTTAGCTATTTCCGGCAAGCCCGGACTCTATCGTCTCATATCGCGAGGCAACCGCAACCTCATCGTAGAAACCATCGACGACAAGAAGAAACGTATGCCGACCTTCGCCACCGACAAAATCATCTCGCTGGCCGACATCGCCATGTACACCGAGGAGAAGGAAGTACCCCTCCGCGAAGTGCTGAACAACATCAAACAGAAAGAGAGTGGCAAAGCCGTTGCCTTAGACTATCGCAAAGCCTCCAAGGACGAGCTCTATGGCTTCCTCGCCGAGGTTCTGCCAAGCTTCGACCGCGACCGCGTCTATCCCACCGACGTCAAGAAACTCATCCAGTGGTACAACCTCCTCATCGAGAACGGACTGGACGACTTCGACGAAACCCTCAAGGAAACAGAGGGCGACAACATCGACGACAGGAAGTAATCGCATCGCAACAACCGCAACTTATATCAACATCTAAATACACGAAAGAAACGTAAACGAGGGTACGTCAATCCACATTGACATACCCTCGTTCTTTGTATCACGGCCCCGCGCTTATCTTGGAAGCGCCTCGCGCTTATTCCCGAAGCGCCTCGCGCTTATTTCGGAAGCGCCCTGTGCTTATTTCGGAAGCGCAGGGCGCTTAATCCTTAATAGACGAACGCCTTTATGTTCTTCGCGCTTCCGGGAGCACCTTGTTCTGCTCGAGGAAGATACTCAATGCCCCTAAGTTGCTGTTCCGAGCCAAGGTCGATGACCAGCAAATGTGGAGTCTCGGCTCCCTTTTCCGTTTGCCAATAAGTGCTTTCCTGAAGGTCGTAAACCTTGTCGCCAAGGTGGTTGCCGTTCTCGTCTTCGCTATCTGCATACTTAACTGTCCAAGGCTCACGGCTGATTCGTTTGTCCTCACCATCAAGAGCATATAGCTCCGCAACAGCCGTCACATCGTTCTCTTTCTGTGTGCTCAGCACCTCGAAGGCAAGATATCTGCCACGACGGGACCACTTGAATTCAAGCCTCTGCCAGCCGTTGCCAGCCTTCAATTCACCCTCGAAAACAGGGGACTTCGAGTTGAGGTCGGGCTTGTCGCCTGGGTTGTTATGCTTGTTGTTCTTCTCCAGCTGCAGCTTGTTCAGCTCGGGTTCTGTCTGTCCCCATACGACACGCTCTGTAGGCCCTGCAATGTCGAGGACTATCACCTCGTTCTTTCCCTTCTTGAGCCAGCAGCCGGGCACATAGAGCGTCTGCTGCGGACCAATCGACCAGATGCGTCCCATAGCATGACCGTTCACCCAAACCTGTCCTTTGCCCCACTTCTCGAAGTTGAGGAACGTGTCACCCACCTTCTTCAGGTTGAAGTAACCACGATAGTAGCCGCGACCGAAGATAAGCTCGTCGCTGTCCGTAGCATATCTGTAGCCGCGTCCGATAGCTCCACGGTTCAGAGACTCATGAGTCGTTGGATTTTTCCCTTTTTGCTCCTCAAATGCCTTCACAGCCACTTCGTAATCGTCAGGGATGCGCATGCACTCCCATTGGTTGGGTGTGTAGGTAATTTCCGTATTGTCAACAGAGCCGACGTGTGAACTGACAGATGTTGTGATAGTGGGTTTGCCGATAATGCCCTTGAAGTCTTTGATGGCACGACCAAAGTTGATGCGCCCCATGCCTTCGACCAGTATCTGCAACTCCTGCCCCTGCTTGATGGGAGGCAGAGTAAGTGTCTTTTCGTTCTTCACACGGTCAATTTTGCCCATGTACTTGCCGTTGATGAAGACTTGTGCGAAGTCGTGGGCATCAAGGGTGAGCGTCAATTGAGTAGTCGAAAGATTGTATCCCGATTGAGGAATGTCAGGCAAACGAGTGGTATAGAGCACAGCCCCCCACCCCAAGTCGAGTTCCTCGAAGGTCTTTGGACGGTCGCCATGAGCCTCTTTCTCATGGTCCCACCAAGTATATTTATAGTCAAAGCCGTTGAAGAGCGGAGCGAACTCCGTCAGCTCAAACTTCGGGATGGTGATGATGGGCATCGGAGCCTTGGGAACGGCGGGAAGGCCCTTATCTGAATACTTCTCCATCATCTTGCGGAGTTCCCAATCACATCAGGGGCAAAGCCAGGGCTGTTGGCTCCAGCCCAATGTCCGAAGCTGGTGCCGCCGTGCGTCATATAGAGCGAGAAGCTGATGCCCTTCGAGAGCATCTCGTCCATGCCTTCCACCATGTCCTTTGCCGGACGTGTCTCGTGCTGCGCTCCCCACTTGTCGAACCAGCCGCTCCAAAACTCGGAGCACATCTTGGGGGCGTCGGGACGGAGCTGACCCAAGCGGCGGAACTGCTCGTCGATGTTCGCTCCTGTGCCGAAGTTCATCGTCCATGTAAGGTCGTCAAGGCCGTTCTTCTCGAAGTTGCTCGACCAGTCGCATTGGAAGAGGGCAAGTTCATTTCCATAGATGCCGCGCAGGCAATCCCTAAGGTCAGGGGCTTGAGCTGCTCGCCCACCTTCTCCTCGAATATCTTCACGCGCTCCATGAAGTACGGGTCGCGCTCACGCAGTTTGATGTCCTTCTTCTTCAAGAGCCACCAAGGCAAGCCGCCCATCTCCCATTCCGCACAGACGTAAGGCCCGGGGCGCACGATGACGTACATCCCGTTCTTCTGCGCAATGCGGCAGAACTCCGCCACGTCGTTATTGTCCGTGAAGTTGAACTCGCCTTCCCTCTGCTCGTGGATGTTCCAGAAGATATAAATGCAAATTGTGTTCATGCCCAGCGCCTTGCACATCTTGATGCGATGCTCCCAATAGGGACGCGGAATGCGTGGGTAATGCACCTCGGCTGCCTTCACGATGAAGGGCTGGCCGTTCAAGAGGAAAGTCTTGTTGCCTACGGTGAAGTTATCTGCAGCAATACTTGCAGAGAACAGCATCAAGGCAATGAGTGTCAACAGTTTGGTAACTTTCATGGTATGTTAGTGTTTAAGGTTTTCTTTCTAAAAGGACAACATTCTCAACATGCTGTGTGTGGGGGAACATATCTACAGGTTGGATGCGCGTCACTTCGTACTTCTCGGAGAGCAATTGCAGGTCGCGAGCTTGTGTAGCTGGGTTGCAGCTCACATATACGATGCGCTCTGGGTCGGCAAAGAGAATAGCGTCGATGACATCACCATGCATACCAGCTCGGGGCGGGTCGGTGATGATGATATCGGGCTTGCCGTGCTTCTCAATGAAGTCCTTATTCAGGATGTCCTTCATGTCGCCGGCAAAGAACTCCGTGTTCTCGATGCCGTTTATCTGCGAGTTCACCTTAGCATCCTCAATAGCTTCAGGCACATACTCGATGCCAATGACCTTCCGGGCATATCTTGCCACGAAGTTGGCGATGGTGCCGGTGCCAGTGTAGAGGTCGTAAACTAAAGGAAGTGAAGAGTGAAGAGTGAAGAGTGAAGAATCAGGATTAGTGCTGTCCACTGAATGCTTACTATTATTCTTCACTCTTAACTCTTCACTCTTCACTCCAAAGGCCAGCTCGCGCGCTACCTTATATAATATATAGGCTTGTTCCGTGTTGGTCTGGTAGAAACTCTTCGGCCCGACCTTGAACCTGAGGTCCTCCATCTCGAGGAAGATATGATCAGTACCGCTGAAAAGCTGCACATCAAGGTCGCCGATGGTATCGTTGAACTTCTCGTTGTTCACCCAAAGCAGGCTCGAGACCTCCGGAAACTCATCGTGCATCCACTGCAACAGAGCCATGGCTTGCTGTTGCAGCTCTTCACTCTTCACTCCTATGGGGCTGAAGCAGAACTGCATCAAGACCATCAACTCACCAGTATTCGACAGCCTTATCATCATGTTCCTCAGCAAGCCATGATGCTCACGGGCATTGAAGAAACTGAGACCATGCTCGTAGGCATACTGCTGAACGCCATTGCGAAGGCGATTGTTGATGTCCTCCATGAGCTTGCAGTCTTGTATGGGCAGTATCTTGTCGAAAGCACCGGAAGTGTGGAAACCAACAGCACCTGGCTGCTCGAACTTCTTGCCGGACTTGATTTCTTCTTCCGTCAGCCAAATCTTGTCGGCAAAGCCGAACTCCAATTTATTGCGGTAGCACCTGGTCTTCTCCGAACCAAGAATAGGGCTGCACTCAGGCAAAGGTATCTTACCGATGCGCTCCAGATTGTCCATCACCTGCTTCTGCTTGTAGCGCAGCTGCTCCTCGTAAGGCAGAATCTGCCACTTGCAGCCACCGCACACACCATAATGCGGGCAGAAGGGCTCTGCTCGACGCTCACTCTTCTTGTGGATATGGGTACAGACAGCTTCAGCATAGTGATGTTTCTTCCTCGTGAGGCGAAGGTCAATCACATCGCCAGGCACTACAAAAGGAACGAAAACAACCAGGTCGTCTATGCGGACAAGGGCTTTTCCTTCGGCTGCCACATCTTGTATCTCTACTTCACGATAAACAGGCAATTCTTTCTTTTTTCTCGACATAATTTGGCATTATTCTTTTATTTCCGAATGCAAAATTAAACATTTTATCATAATTTCCCGCGTTTTCTTTGGGATAATAGAGAAAAAGATTTAACTTTGCAAAATTGATAAATCATATAACATAATATAATTATTAAATTATGAGTCAAAAACGTGTTTATACCTTCGGCAACGGACAAGCAGAAGGTAACGCGCAAATGCGCGAACAGCTGGGTGGCAAGGGTGCCAACCTGGCCGAGATGAATCTCATCGGTGTCCCTGTTCCTCCAGGCTTCACCATCACCACCGACGTGTGCAACGAATACTATGAAGTCGGACAGGAGAAAATCATGGAGCTGCTCAACGACGACGTCATGGCAGCTGTAAAGCACATCGAGGTGCTGATGAACTCCAAGTTCGGCGACGCTCAGAACCCGCTGCTCGTCAGCGTTCGTTCCGGTGCTCGTGCCTCCATGCCCGGCATGATGGACACCATCCTCAACCTCGGACTTAATGATGAGGTAGCAGAGGGAATGGTCAAGAAGACTGGCAACCCCCACTTCGTCTATGACAGCTACCGCCGCTTCGTACAGATGTATGGCGACGTTGTGCTCGAGCTGAAACCCGCCAACAAGACCGACATCGACCCGTTCGAGGAAATCATCGAACAGGTGAAGGCCATCCGTGGCGTGAAGCTCGACAAGGACCTCAGCGTAGAAGAGCTGAAGGAACTGGTGGTTCGCTTCAAGAAAGCCATCAAGGAACGCACTGGCAAGGACTTCCCCAACGACCCAATCGAACAACTTTGGGGTGCCATCTGCGCTGTGTTCCGCAGCTGGATGAACGAACGCGCCATCCTCTACCGCAAGATGGAAGGCATACCCGACGAATGGGGAACAGCCGTCAGCGTAATGGCAATGGTATTCGGCAACATGGGCGACACCTCTGCAACTGGTGTTTGCTTCAGCCGCGATGCAGCCAACGGCGAGAACATCTTCAACGGTGAGTACCTCGTGAACGCTCAGGGTGAAGACGTTGTAGCAGGCATCCGCACACCTCAGCAGATTACAAAGGTTGGTTCTCAGCGCTGGGCAGAACGTGCAGGCATCAGCGAAGAAGAGCGTGCTGCCAAATATCCCTCAATGGAGGAAGCAATGCCTGAGATTTACAAGCAGCTCGACGCCATCCAAAACAAGCTCGAGGAACACTATCGCGACATGCAGGACATGGAGTTCACCGTACAGGAAGGCAAGCTCTGGTTCCTCCAGACACGTAACGGCAAGCGCACAGGTGCCGCTATGGTGAAGATTGCCATCGACCTGCTCCACGAAGGAAAGATTAACGAGAAGACTGCCATCCTGCGTTGCGAACCGCAGAAACTCGACGAACTGCTGCACCCCGTATTCGACAAGAAGGCACTCTCTACAGCGAAAGTCATCGCTCAGGGTCTTCCCGCTTCTCCTGGTGCTGGTTGCGGACAGATTGTGTTCCATGCCGACGATGCACAGGCTTGGCATGCAGACGGACACCGCGTTGTGCTTGTTCGTATCGAGACTTCTCCTGAAGACCTCGCTGGTATGTCGGCAGCAGAAGGCATCCTCACCGCTCGCGGCGGCATGACCAGCCACGCAGCTGTTGTGGCTCGCGGCATGGGCAAGTGCTGCGTCTCTGGCGTAGGTAGCCTCAATGTTGACTACAAGAGTAAGACTGTCGAAATCGACGGCGTTGTCTATAAAGAAGGCGACTACATCTCCATCAACGGCACAACAGGTCAGGTTTATGCCGGCGAAGTTCCCACCAAGGCTGCAGAACTCTCTGGCGACTTCAAGGAACTCATGGACCTCTGCGACAAATACACCAAGCTGCAGGTTCGCACCAATGCCGACACACCACATGACGCTGAGGTGGCTCGCGCATTCGGCGCTAAGGGTATCGGTCTGACCCGTACAGAGCACATGTTCTTCGACGACCAGAAGATTATCGCCATGCGTCAGATGATTCTGGCTGACAGCGCAGAAGGTCGCGAGAAAGCTCTTGCAAAACTCCTCCCCTATCAGAAGGCTGATTTCAAGGGCATCCTGAAGGCTATGGACGGACTGCCAGTGAACATCCGCCTGCTTGACCCGCCATTGCATGAGTTCGTTCCCCACGATCAGGCCGGTCAAGAGACGATGGCCAAGGAAATGGGCGTTGACATCGCCACCATCAAACGTCGCGTTGAGAGTCTTGCAGAGAACAACCCGATGCTCGGTCATCGTGGCTGCCGTCTGGGCATCACATTCCCCGAGATTACCGCTATGCAGACACGCGCCATCCTCAGTGCCGCTTGCGAGCTGAAGAAGGAAGGCTTCGACCCGAAGCCCGAAATCATGGTGCCCCTCATCGGTATCCTCTACGAGCTGAAGCAGCAGAAGGCAATCATACAGAAGATTGCTGCAGAGGTATTCGAAGAGTACGGCGTAAAGGTTGACTTCGAGATTGGCACGATGATCGAGATTCCTCGCGCTGCCCTCACAGCCGACCGCATCGCTACCGAAGCAGAGTACTTCTCCTTCGGCACCAACGACCTTACGCAAATGACCTTCGGCTACAGCCGCGACGACATCGCATCGTTCCTGCCCGCATACCTCGAGAAGAAGATTCTGAAGGTTGACCCCTTCCAGGTTCTCGACCAGAACGGTGTAGGCCAGCTCGTACAGATGGCCGTCGAGAAAGGCCGCGAAGTACGTCCCACACTGCGTTGCGGCATCTGCGGCGAACACGGCGGTGA
>CADCCR010000007.1 GCA_902799985.1 uncultured Bacteroidales bacterium
CGCGCTGCGGCGCGGCGTGCAGAATTTCCTGCTCGACACGGGGCGTGGGCGCCACGCACGCTATTTCGACGTGCGCCTGGCCCGGATGGACGACCTGTTCTCGCTCGCCATCGTGCGCGATGTCACGGAATACACGCAGGAACATGCCCGCCGTCTGGCCGCGGAGACGCGCCTCTCGCACGCGCGCAAACAGGAGTCGCTCACGCTGCTCGCGGGCTCGATCGCGCATGACATGAACAACGTGCTCGCCGCCATCAACAACACCGTCGAGATCACGTGGCTGGAGGAGGAGGATCCGCTGATCGTCGATGCGATCAACACGATCCGCGACGCCGTCCTGCATGGCACGGCCATGACGCGCGAACTCATGACGTTTGCCGGCGACATGGCCGACGGCATCGAGCCCGGACAGATGCAGGACGACATGCTGAAGGTCTACGAAGAGCTCTCGGCCATCGTCGTCGACGGCACCCTCACCGACCAGGAGGCCGAGCAGAAGATAGCCTCCCTGATGACCCATCCCGCCATCGGCGGCGTAGTCTACGTGCAGGGCGACCTCTACGACGAGAACAGCGAGAACGGCGAATGGAACTACGGCCAGATGTGCGCGCTCTATCCCCTCACGCTCAATGCTGAAGGCAAGTTCGAGGGAACCGTCACCCTGCAGGACCGCAGCCAGCGCGCCAACGGCTACCAGCGCGCCGGACTCTTCTTCCGTCGCATCAACACCATCTACAAGAGCGCCAACACCAACCGCAGCTTCATCACTCCCGGACGGCAGCACTTCGACGTGCAGGAAGGCGGCAGCGACTTCCAGGCCCTCAACGGCACCTATCACGTCGTGCTCGACCTCGACAACATGACCGTCGACTTCGCCCTCCAGGACGACTACCGATGGCCCAATGCCGTCTTCGTTACCGGCACGCTCAACAACCGCCAGGGCAACCTCATGCGCTGGAAGAACGACGAGCAAGTGCCCCTGCAGCACCTCGGCAACGGTAAGTACGCAGGCGTCGTCGACCTCGTGAACGACAACGCCAACCCCTTCTGCTCCTTCGGCATCATGGCATGCCGCAGCACAGAGGACATGGTGAACTACAGCCAGACCGTCCGCTCCAACTGGACCTCCGCCCGCTACGGCAGCGAAGAACAGTATCTCGAGATTACGAGCGGACAGGAAGTCGGCGACCTCGTACGCGACCTCGACCGCACCTGGCGCATCTCGCCTGCCGGCAAGTACCTCATCGAGTTCGACATGGACAAGGCATCCATGCGCGCCACATTGCTCGAGACGAAGGGAGCAGGCACAGAGGCCAACCCCTTGCAGATAGCCAACAAGTACGACCTGCAGAGCCTGCGCGACCGCATGACCAGCGGCAACACGCTCTATGCCCGTCTCACCTCCGACATCGACATGCAGGGCGAGGGCTGGTGGCCCTTGAACAGCACCTTCTGCGCCAACAGCTACGACGAGGGTTACGGCAAGGCCATCTCGCTGGACGGCGCGGGCCACGTCATCAAGAACCTGACCGTGACGCCCGATGACTACGAGACCGGCTTCTTCGGAGCCCTTGTCGGCGAGGTGAAGAACCTCGGCTTCTACAATGCCACCGTCCACGGAGGCGAGGCACAGAGCGCAGGCATCCTGGCCGGTCGCATCGGCGATGTGAATGCCGAGACGGACCAGAACACCGTCAGCGGCGTGTACGTCAACGGCAAGGTGACGGGAACAGGTTTCATAGGCGGACTCGTCGGCGAGGTGGACCGCTATGCCCTGATAGAGGACTGCTACACCAACGCAGCCGTTTCCGGCTCGTCCGACATGATAGGCAGCGTCCTCTCCGGCTTCACCATGCAGCAGAGCTACTCCGCCGGCAAGGTGAACGGCAGCCAGGCCTACGTGCTCACCGACTGGCCGACGTCCATCACAGGACCTCATCCCACGTTGACCGACGTCCTCTTCTACGACGGCACGAACCAGCAGGATATCTGTCAGAAGGCTTGTCAGTGGGAAGGCTGGCACGAGGACGGCACCATCGGCTACGGCTGGCCTCTGCTCAAGTGGCAGGTGGAGCGCGGCGACTATCTCCAGCTCTGCGGCTTCGGCATACCGGGCGACCTCAACAGCGACGGCAAAGTGGACATCGCCGATGCCGTGACAGTCCTCGACTACATGGCCGAAGGCAGCAACGACGCCACCGCCGACATCAATGGCGACGGCAAAGTGGACATCGCCGACTTCGTCAGCATCCTGAACATCATGGCGCAGTAAGCCGCAGCAAACCGGCACCGCCGCCACTTCCCTTTGGCGCCTCCGCCATTCCCCTTTGGCGCCATTCCCATCCCCCTCCGGACCCTTCCCCACGGCTCCGGATGGGGATTTTCGCTTCCTTGCTCCTTGCCCCTTCGCACAGATAACACTTAATATTGCTTTCTGGGGGAAAGCACAAAAGGTGCGAAAGACCACAGACGGGGTTTTCTTTCGTCTCTTCGAGACTTTTGGCAAGGCCCCAATGAGCTGCTACTCGTCAGAAACAACGATGGGAAAGGACATAAAAGGAAGAGGGAGAATTTTCCCCCGGACAGCAACAAAAACCTTTTCCTCGCTGAGACAAATCCGAGGCTCCACAGACATAAACTTTTTCAGTGGCACGGAAATATATTTCAAAGGCTTGGAAATATATTTTAAAGCCTCTGAAATATATTTCCAAGCCTTTGAAATAGTTTTTATCCGAGCAGCGAGGAAATTGTTACTGCGGGGAAGACGATTTGCCTCCGCAGAAAGAGTTAATTGCCTCAAAGAGAAGAGACAATTGTCCCCGAGGGAAGATGATTTCATTCCCTCGGGGACAAGTTCGGGTCCATATGGGGCGAAGGGGGTTTTACTCGGCGGGAGCTTCAGGAGCAGCGGGAGCTTCGGGGGTCTCGTCCTTCTTCTTGGCGAGATACTCGGGGAGCGACATGCCAGCCTGGTCGAAGAGTTCGGCCAGGGGAGGCACGCTCTTCATCAGTCCGGAGAGGAAGCCGGCCGTCGATGTCTTGCCGTCGGAGGAGCCGGTGCCACCGTCCCAGACAGTCACCTTGTCGATGTTGATGCCCTTGATGGCCTCGACCTGTGTCTTGACGAGTTCGGGGAGTTTCTCGAGGAGGAGCAGGGTGTAGGCCTTTGTGGCGTCGCCGCCGGCAGCCTGTATCATCTTGTCGTAGCCCTCGGCCTGCTTGGTGAGTATCTGGAACAAGCCCTTTGCTTCGGCCTCCATCTTGGCGTAGATGGCATCAGCCTCGCCCTTGGCATTGACGCGCTTCTGCTCTGCCTCTGCCTCTGCCTCGATGACGACGCGCTGCTTCTCAATCTCCTGTGCCACGATGACGTTGGCCTGCTGACTGGCACGCTCGCGGTCGGCACGGGCATTCTCGGCTTTCTGCTCGGCGGCATAGGCCTCTTCGAGTGCCTGGGCCTGGGCCACCTTCTCGGCGGCAACGGCTTTGCGCTGGGCCTCGGCCTCGCGTTCGCGTCGGGTGGCATCGGAGTTGGCGATGGCTATCTTGGCCTCGTTCTCGCCCTGCACAGCCTGTGCGTTGGCTTCTGCTGTGCGGATACGGGTCTCGCGGACGGCTTCGGCCTTGCCTATCTCGCCGTTCCGTTCCTGCTCAGCCACACGCACCTTAGCCTCGTTGATGGCCTTGGCGGCAGCTTCCTGTCCGAGGGCTTCGATGTAGCCGCTCTCGTCGTTGATGTCGGTGACGTTGACGTTGATGAGGCGCAGTCCTATCTTCTTGAGCTCGACCTCGACGTTCGATGTGATGGCCTCGAGGAACTTGTCGCGGTCGGAGTTCAGCTCTTCGATGCTCATGGTGGCGATGACGAGACGCAGCTGTCCGAAGAGTATGTCTCGGGCCAGTTCCTGTATCTGCTGCGCCGAGAGGCCAAGCAGTCGTTCGGCTGCGGCAAGCATGCTCTCGGGCTCGGTGCTGATGCCGACGGTGAAGCGGCAGGGCACGTCGACGCGTATGTTCTGGCGCGACAGGGCATTGGTCAGGTTGGCATCGATGCCGATGGGCGTCAGCGAGAGGTAGGCGTAGTCCTGGATGACGGGCCACACGAATGTGCCACCGCCATGCACGCACTTGGCACTCTTGCTCGAGCGGGATGTGCCATAGACAACCAGAATCTTGTCGGAAGGACAACGGCGATAGCGGTTGAGCAGTGCCATGATGAGCAGCAAGCCCACGACTATGCCAATCAGAGGTAAATAGAACAGTTCCATAATTATTATTTATTTTAAAAAGTTTCTCTTGTGTTGAAGATGGGAGGAGTTAGAAGGAGATAGAGGAAGATAGAAGTAGAAAGAGGACGATACCAAAGCAGATAGCTGATTTTTCACCTTTCACACATATGTCTTCTATCCTCCTCTATCTTCTTTTATCTTCTTTCATCTCCATTTCTATCTCCTTCTATTCTTTCTCCACGAGCAGGGTGTGGTCGCCGATAATCTGCACGACCCGCACCTTTGCTCCGCTGGGAATCGCCTCGCCATCTGTGACGGCTGGCAGCTCCTGCACCGAGCCCTGGAAGGAGTACTGTATGCGTCCCTCGCCACTTCGGCCTGCCGGGATGCGCAGATAGACGTCGGCCACCTGGCCCATGCACTCTTCGATGCGGAATGCTCCGTCGTGCTCGAGGTGGCGCATCTGCTTGTAGACGAAGGCGAAGACTGCGACGAAGAGGCAGCCGACAAGCAGAGCTACGGCGGCCAGCAGGAAGGGATTCCCGATGAATGGAGCGAAGCAGACGCCGCCCCACCCTGCACCGAGCAGGAAATTGATGATGTTGCGCACGGAGAAGAGCTGGAGGGTGCCGCCGGCATCGAGCGTGCCACCATCGGCATCGGCGTCCAGGTCGAAGTCCATGTCCACGCCATCGGCATCGCCAATGCCGACGAACGTCATCACCATCTGAATGAGAAACACCACGGAGGCCACAATGGCCACTACCCAATAAGGGCGAATCGACGGGTCGAGCTGAGCGAACCAATCTGTCAGGATATTCATGTTCTTGTTGTTTATTTCACGTACTATTCACCTACAAAGTTAGACTTTTTTTCGCAACGAACGAACAAAAACGGCAATAAGGTTGCATTTTCTATACCTTTTTTATATGTTTGCACATCGAATTTTACAAAAACAAACAAATATGGCACAGCACCCATTGGAAAAGTTCCGCTTTTGCCCCCTGTGCGGGTCGGCAAGATTTGTGGTAAACAACGTGAAGAGCAAACGATGCGAGGACTGCGGCTTCGTCTACTACTTCAACCCGAGCGCCTCCACCGTGGCCGTTATCGTGAACGACCGCGACGAGCTGCTTGTGGTGCGGAGGGCGAAGGAACCGGCTTGCGGCACGCTCGACCTGCCCGGCGGCTTCTGCGACTGCTACGAGACGAGCGAGGAGGGTGTGGCACGAGAGGTGAAGGAAGAGACGGGGCTCGAGGTGGAGGGCACCCTGTTCCTCTTCACCATCCCCAACATCTATCCGTTCGGCGGACTGGACATCCACACCATCGACCAGTTCTTCCTCTGCCATGCGAAGGAGACAGGAGGCGCTGTGGCGGCCGACGATGCTGCGGAGATTCTGTGGCTGCCCTGGGCGGAGGTCAGGCCCGAGCTCTTCGGTCTGAAGTCCATCAGCCGAGGCGTGGCACGTCTGTTGCAGTTGCATGCTTCGGGTCGGATAGCGGCCCTCGGCAAACAGCATTAGCAGATTTTCGGCTTTTCGCTTCATACTTTATACTTTTTTTTGTACTTTTGCAGAGTGAAAGAACGAAATCATGTGTTCGACTTCCTGTGCGGCCTTTGCATCATTCGCATGATCAGCCTGCACATCATGAACTTCTGCGGCTTGGGAGAGGTTGAATGGTGGACGCATGTCATGGAGTGGAGTTTCTACTTCATGTCCTTTTTCTTCTTCAAGGCGGGCTACTTCAACAAGGGTTTGAAAGGCAAGGGCACGATGGACTACATCGCGGACCGCACCCGACGCATCTTCATCCCCTACCTCTCTGCCGGTCTGATTGGAATGGCCATCTACTTTGCCTTCCTGCCCTTCCTGCTCGACAGATACCATAAGCCCATTGAGCCCTTGGCCTGGGAACACATCTGGCAGACCAGCAGCTTCTACGGCAACCGGCCCACATGGTTCCTGTTCTCGTTCTTCGTCACCTACCTCGCTGTCTATTTCATCGAGAAGGTACGTGGGCTGCATTGGGCGGTGGTGCTCTTCCCCCTGACGGCCTACGGGCTTTTCCTCGAGGGCAATCCCCTATGGATGGACGTCAACAATGTCTTCATGGGCATCTTTTTCTTCTACCTCGGAATGCTGTGGAGGCACGCGATGAACCGCTTCCCGCGGGGCACGATGCTTTGGATTTCCGTCGGCATGATAGCGTTGTTCATCATTCTGAACACAGCTTTCCACGGCGAATACACGATGTCGACCAACACCTTCAGCGGCAACTTTGCCACAACTATGCTCAGCATGATGCTGGCCATCTGCGGCCTAGCAGGCCTGTTGACGAGCCTGAACCTGCCTCGAGTGCCCGGCATCTGCTACATCGGCGAGCACAGCATGGTCTATTTCATCTCGCACTATCCTATGCTCTACTACTATAAGTTCATGCATCTCAGCTTCGGTCGCAGCATCTGGAACAAGCCGGACGATGTGCTCATCCTCGTGCCCGTCATCTTCGGCCTCTGCACATGGATGGTGCCCTTCGTGGAGAGGGTGCCGTGGCTGAGCGGGAGAAGGAAAAGCCTCACCCCCGACCCCTCTCCGAGGAGAGGGGAGAAAAATGGAAATGGTAAATAACTAAACAATAATAACTATGGTAATTGGATATACTGCAGGGGTGTTTGACCTCTTCCACATTGGGCATCTCACTTTGCTGAAGAATGCCAAGGCGCTTTGCGACAAACTGATTGTCGGCGTGACAGTGGATGAGCTGGTGCTCTACAAAGGGAAACATGCCATGATTCCCTTCTCGGACAGAATAGAGATTGTGCGCAACATCAAGTGCGTGGACGCGGCCGTACCGCAGTACGACATGGACAAGCTGACCATGTGCAAGAAGCTCGGGGCCACCATGCTGTTCGTCGGCGACGACTGGTACGGGACGGAGAAATGGAAGGAATACGAGAAGGCCTTCACCGAGGCCGGCATCAAGATTGTCTATTTCCCGTACACCCACGGCATCTCCTCGACAAAGATAACCGAAGCGCTCAAAGCCGCGAGAGGCTGGGTGGAAGACAAAAACAAAGACTGAACCGAACCCTCTGACTTCATCAAGGGAATCAGAGGCTCTTTAATTACATACCACTATGGCAGACAACAAGGATTTCTGTTTAAGCTCCTATATGGCGTTCCGCTATATATGGAAGGACGGCATGGACTTCTACAAAGGATTCCATCACAAGAACTATTGCGCCATCCCCGATGCTGAGCGCATCCCCGTGAAGACTTCGGAGGACATCGACAGGCAGATACAGCTGCAGATAGACGCTCTGTACAGCCGCTACGACAGCATCGGCATCCTCCTCTCGGGAGGCATGGACAGCGCCAACATCGCCGCTTACCTCAAGCCTGGCAGCCACGCCTACACCTTCGTCTCCGATACCGGCGTCTTCGACAAAGACCTGGAGCGTGCCAAGACCTACTGCAAGAAGCTGGGACTGGTGCATCACCTCGTGGAGATTACGATGGACGACTACAGGAAGTACACCTCCATCGTCATGGCTGCGAAGGCTGCTCCCGTGCATAGCATCGAGCCGCAAATCTACAAGGCTGCCATCATGGCAAAGAAGGACGGCGTGCAGATGATACTTGTGGGCGAGAGCGCCGACCTCATCTTCGGCGGCATGGACAAGCTGATTTCGCCGCAATGGACCTTCGACGGCTTCGTGAAGCGCTACACCTTCCTCGAGCCATCGCTCGTGCTGAAGAATGCCGTGCCGCAGGACGAGCTCTACGAACGCTATCGCATCGATGCCGACCACATCGACTACATGCGCTTCATGGACGAAGTGTTTGCCATCGAGAGCAGCAGCTCCTACCTGAATGCCTTCGGCGTGGCCGGCCTGCCCTACTATGACCCCTACGCCAAGCTGGTGATGGCAGAGCCGCTCGACATGGAGCGCGTAAGGAACGGCGAGCCGAAGTACCTGGTGCGCGGACTGTATGCCATCAAGTATCCCGACCTGGAGATACCCTTCAAGATTCCCATGCCGAGGCCCGTGGATGCCGTCTTCAAGGACTGGGAAGGTCCGAAGCGCCCCGAGTTCCGCACAGACATCCCCATGGACACGCTCACCGGCAACCAGAAGTGGCAGCTGTGGTGCGCTGAGCAGTTCCTCAATCTCTACGACTGAACATGAATACCGACTCGAAAGCACAGAAGGCGCGGCTGCTGGAAGTGTTCAGCTTCGCTAAGGATTTCTTCCGGCAGCACGGCTTCCGCTACATCGGCTGCGGCGGGACGGTGCTGGGTGCTGTCCGTCACAATGGTTTCATCCCCTGGGACGACGATATCGACCTCTACATGCCGCGACGCGACTACGAGCGTCTGCTGAGCCTGAAAGATGAGTTCCAAGGCACGGGCTACGAGCTGCTGAGCTGGGAGACAACGCCCGGCTACTACATCCCCTTTGCCAAGATATCGGACCTCCGGAGCACCGTCTGGGAGTTCAAGCACCATCCCTTCCTGTTCGGGGTCAGCATCGACATCTTCCCCCTCGACGAGTTCGACGAGCCGGACGACGTGATTACCGCCCGCCAGTACCGAAGCCACTACTACTTCGACAAATACATGAATGCCGTGAGCCACTACACCTTCGGCGACATGATGCACTCCCTCTGCAAGGGCGACGTGCATCGGCTCGGCGTTCAGGTGCTGAGCAAGTGGCGCGGACGCAATCCACAGAAGTATCTGGAAGCGTTCCGAAAGTTCGAGGAAACCTACAAGCATAACGGCGAAGGCCCCAAATGCGTCTGCGTGACGCAATGGGAAGGCCGCATCTTCCAGTCAGAATGGTTCAAGGATGTCATTGAAGTGCCGTTCGAGGACACCACGCTCATCATTCCACGCGCCTACGATGCCTACCTCCGACTGCTCTACGGCGACTACATGCAGCTGCCTCCCGAAGAGAAGCGCCTCAGCCATCCGCACTACTTCATTTCAATTCATAATTCATAATTCATAATTCACAGTTATTTCATCTGTGAAGACTTAGGGCGTAGCCTAATTATGAATTATGAATTATGAATTGATAGGTGCCACTTTCTTTGTTCCCAAGGCATTCACGTACTCCATGTCGCCGGCGCCTTCCAGGGTGTCGGTCTTGGCACTGAGGTTGTCGATGTGGTTCACGACGATGGCTTCCTGTGTGCATGGCACGACGGGACTGCCCCACTCGCGTGTGCCGTGATGCGCCAGGACGCAATGCACGATGCGCTTCGTCTCCTCCTTGTCGATGCCCTTGCTCTCGAGGATGTTCTGCAGCCAATGCGCCCCGATGTAGATGTGGCCGAGCAGGTACATGTCGGGCTGACTCTCGCCCGTCTTGCTGTACTCGTTCATCTTGCCGCAGTCGTGGAAGAGGATGGCCAGGATGCAATGTTCCACCTTCACCTCGTAGGGTAGGCAGGGATAGAGCCCCTCGAGCATCTTGAGCATCTGATGCGTGTGGTTCAGCAGTCCGCCGGGGAAAGCATGATGCATAGAAGTTGCAGCCGGATAGAGGCTGAACGGCTCGAAGAAACGCCCGGCAAATTCCTCGATGATGCTCATCAAGGCCTTGTCCGAGCAGTAGCTGAGCAGCTTCTTTATCGTGTCGTCCCACACGTCGCGACGAATAGGTCGCGGCAACAGGTTGTAGAGGGGATGGTCGAGCAACGGCTCGCCACAGGCCTTGAGGTCGCGGAAGTCGCACGACTTCTTGCCGTCGTTGTCCTTGATGTTGTAGAAGACGACCAGGCCGCCCACCTGCGGTCCGGCAGTAGGCGGCATGTCCCAGACTGCCACATTGATGGTTTCGGTGAGCGTAGCCACCTTGAGCGAGGCATACGGTGCACCAGTGCGTGTCGTGCCGTTGCTACGGCTTATGACGAGGTATTCCTTGTTGTTCATCTTGTCCGCTGGTTTGTTTGTGAAGGCAAAGTTAAGCATTATTTCCCACATATCGGCAAAAAACGGCAAAAATATTGCGCCGCAAGGCCCAATCTTCCGTGCCGCGATGCCCAATCTTCCATGCCGTGAGGCCCAAACCTCCGTGCCGTGAGGCCCAATCTTCCGTGCCGCGATGCCCAATCTTCCGTGCCGTGAGGCCCAAACCTCCGTGCCTCAGGTCCGGGAAGCGCCAGGGGCTTCCAAAATAAGCGCCCTGCGCTTCGGCGATAAGCGCGAGGCGCTTCCGAAATAAGCACGAGGCGCTTCCGAAATAAGCACGGGGCGCTTCCGGAATAAGCACGGGGAGCTTCCGAGATAAGCACGAGGCGCTTCCGGAATAAGCACGGGGCGCTTCGGGAACAAGCACAGGGCGATTACGGTAATGTTCTGTCGGATTTGCAATCCGACAGCATTGAATATAAGCATTTGTAATGCGATAAAAGAATTTCGGGATTACAAATCCCTATATTCAAACGTGCGGATTACAAATCCGCACGAACGTCGCTGCTACTCCACACAAGCGCCACTGCTACTCCACACAAACACCGATGCTACTCCACACAAACGTCGCTGCTACTCCACACAAGCGTCGCTGCCACTCCACACGAACGTCGCTGCTACTCCACACAAACACCGATGCTACTCCACACGAACGTCGATGCTACTCCACACAAGCGCCACTGCCACTCCACACGAACACCTTTTCAGCCAGAAGGGTACATAAAAAAACAATTCCCAGCCCATCGCTATGTGCCAGGAATTGAAAAAAAGAGATAAGTGAAAACAGAGTATTTTATGATTTTTGCGTATTCCGGTGTTTTTCTGTTAACTTCATTTTTCACCTTCCGAAAGTCGGTTGACATCTGACACAAATCAGAACACCAGCACCAGACTGCACCGACTGTAGAAGATATCTGTGAAAAGTGTTTTTCTTCGGTATTCGGTTGAGATTTTAATTTCCGAGTGCAAAGTTATATGCTTTTCTGCAAAGCACGCCAAACAAAACGGACGGAAAAGTTTGCAAAACCTCTTTTTGTATGATTTATTTCAAAATAATACGCTAATTTTGCAAAAAGAATAGGAGAAAATACCATGACAAAGAAAGAAATTCTCAAGGCCGTAGAACTTCACAGCAAGATTTTGGAGGAAGAAGGCATCCTGGTGCTCGACAAGATAACCAGACTGCCGGAACAGGGCGAACCGTTCATCTCGCACAACCTTGTCATAGGCCTCAACACTGGGGGCTCGGCCAAGGTGGAATACGACACACAGCCCATCGACTTCCTTCCCAACGACATGTTCGTGCTCATGCCCAAGCATACAATCAACATCCTGAACATCTCCGACGACTTCCATCTGATGGCCATTGTCGTCTCACCAGAAAAATTCGACCGCATGAAGCACGACTACCCCGTCGGCTACCAGGAGAACCTGCGCTACCACCAGCAGGCTCACATCCACCTCACCAAGGACCAGGCAGAGAACATGCAGGCGCTGATGAAGGTGTTGCACTCGGTCTGCTGGTCGAACAGCACGCGGAAGCTCCGGCATTACCACCACCTCTTGGAGGCAATGTTCACGCTGCTGCAGGACTATTACCAGGCCAGCGGCGCCATTATGCACAAGCCTTCGCCCCACGAGATGATACTGGCCCACTTCATCGACGCCGTCATGGAGCACTACGCCGAGTCGCGCGAAGTACGTTTCTACGCCAACCTCTTCTGCCTCTCGCCAAAACACTTCTCAGCCATCATCAAGCAGCAGTCGGGCAAGAACGCCAGCGACTGGATTTCGAGCTACGTCATCGCACAGTCCAAAAACATGCTGTGCTACCAGCACCAGCTCTCCATCCAGCAGATATCCCTGCGCCTCGGATTCCCCGACCAAGCTGCCTTCGCACGCTACTTCAAGACCTATACCGGCATGTCGGCACGCGAATTCAGAGACAAACGCCAGCCGCTGTAACCGCGCCGACGCTGCCGCCACGAAACGAAGAAAGGGATGTGCCTTGACAAAGACACATCCCTTACATTATTTATATATACGTGCGCGAGGCACGCTATCGGGTCTTACTCCTCGGTGGGAGCATTGTTGCCACGTTCGGGACGCGGACGACGCTCGCGACGTTCACCGCGCTCGGGACGCGGACGGCGTTCACGCTCCACATAGCCCTCGGGCTTCTCCATCAAGGCACGGCGGCTCAGCTTGAACTTGCCCGTCTTGGGGTCTATCTCAAGCAGCTTCACCTGCACCTTGTCGCCTTCCTTGAGGCCCGACTCTTCGACGGTCTCGAGGCGCTTCCAGTCAATCTCGCTGATGTGCAGCAAGCCGTCCTTGCCAGGCATGAACTCCACGAAGCAGCCGTAGGGCATGATGCTGCGCACCGTTCCCTCGTAGACTTCGCCCACCTCGGGCACGGCCACGATGGCCTTTATCTTCGCCATTGCAGCGTCGATGCACTCCTTGTTGGGACCGCTCACCTGTATCTTGCCCACGCCATCCTCTTCGTCGATGGTGATGGTGGCGCCGGTCTCCTCCTGCATGCCCTGGATGATCTTTCCGCCCGGGCCAATGACGGCACCGATGAATTCCTTCGGGATAATCATCTGCTCGATGCGAGGAACGTGCGGCTTCAACTCCGGACGCGGTGCATCGAGCGTCTTCATCATCTCGCCCAGGATGTGCTCGCGACCGGCCTTGGCCTGCATCAGAGCCTTCTCCAGAATTTCGTAGCTGAGGCCGTCGCACTTGATGTCCATCTGTGTGGCGGTCAGTCCGTTCGGTGTACCAGTGGTCTTGAAGTCCATATCGCCCAGGTGGTCCTCGTCACCGAGAATGTCGCTGAGCACGGCATACTTGTCCTCTCCGGGGTTCTTGATGAGTCCCATGGCAATGCCGCTCACGGGGGACTTGATGGGAACGCCTGCGTCCATGAGCGCCAGACAGCCTGCACAGGTGCTGGCCATCGAGCTGGAACCGTTGCTCTCCAGTATGTCGCTCACCACACGAATGGTGTAAGGGAAGTCCTTCGGCAGCTGGCCCTTGAGTCCGCGCCATGCCAGATGGCCGTGACCAATCTCGCGACGGCCGACGCCACGCTGTGCCTTTGCCTCGCCAGTGGAGAAGGGCGGGAAGTTGTAGTGCAGCAGGAAACGCTGGTATTCGCGCACGAGTACGTCGTCGACAAGCTTCTCGTCGAGCTTAGTGCCGAGGGTACATGTGGCCAGCGACTGCGTCTCGCCACGGGTGAAGATAGCGCTTCCGTGAGGTCCGGGCAGGGGGCTTACCTCGCACCAGATGGGACGGATGTCGGTTGTCTTGCGGCCGTCGAGGCGGATGCCCTCGTCCAGGATGCAGCGGCGCATGGCGTCACGCTCCACATCGTGGTAGTAGCGGTCGATAAGTGTGTTCTTCTCCTCCAGCTCCTCGGGGGCCATGTCGGCATGAGCCTCGGCGTATGCTGCCTTGAACTCCTCGCGGATAGCCTCGAAAGCGTCAGCGCGTTCGTGCTTCTCGAGGCCCTGCTTCGTCACGTCGTAAGCCTTCTGGTAGCAGGCCTGCTTGACGGCTTCGCGCAGTTCTTCGTCGTTCACCTCGTGGCAGTACTCGCGCTTCACGTCCTTGCCGAGCTCCTTGCTCAGCTCCTTCTGCAGGCGGCACATGGGCTTGATGGCCTCGTGAGCGGCCTTGAGGGCAGCCAGCAGGTCGGTCTCCTGCACTTCCTTCATCTCGCCTTCCACCATCATGATGTTCTCCTCGGTGGCGCCGACCATGAGGTCCATGTCGGCCTCTTCGAGCTGCTGGAAGGTGGGATTGATGACGAACTCGCCGTTAATGCGAGCCACACGGACCTCAGAGATGGGTCCCTCGAAGGGGATATCGCTGCAGGCCAGGGCTGCGGAGGCTGCAAAGCCAGCCAGAGCATCGGGCATATCCACACCATCGGCAGAGAAGAGGATTACGTTCACATACACTTCAGCATGGTAGTTGCTGGGGAAAAGTGGACGCAGTGCGCGGTCCACCAGACGGCAAGTCAGTATCTCGTCGTCGTTTGCCTTACCTTCGCGCTTCGTGAAGCCACCGGGAAAACGTCCGGCTGCAAAATACTTCTCTCTGTACTCAACCTGTAAGGGCATGAAATCTGTTCCGGGAACGGCATCTTTGGCTGCGCAAACAGTGGCCAGGAGCATGGTGTTGTTCATACGCAACATAACAGCTCCATCGGCTTGCTTGGCAAGTTTCCCGGTCTCGATGCTGATGGTTCTTCCATCAGGCAACTCGACTGTCTTTGTAATTACGTTCATCTTGATTAAATTAAACTTATTGTTTCGTCTTGTATAAAAAATCGCACAAAGGTACGACTTTTTATTCATAATTCATAATTCATAATACATAATTTTCCGTTTTGGACAAAAGTTCGTAACTTTGCGCCCGATTACACATGCTGATAAGATGAAAAATACTCTGATTATACTCTTTTCGCTTGCCACGCTGTGCTGCTGCCGCGAGCAAGGCAAGTTCTGCATCGAGGGCAACATCACTGGCGCTGCCGACACGATGCTCTATCTGGAACACCTGACGCTGGACCGCGGAGCTGTGCCCGTGGACAGCATACGCCTCGGGGAGGACGGCGCCTTCCGCTTCCGTCGCGAGCCGGCCGGCAACCCGGAGTTCTACCGGCTGCGCATCGGCGGACAGGCCATCAACCTGGGGATTGACAGCACGGAGACGGTGAGGGTGACGGCCGACATCAAGGACATGTCGTTCGGCTACCGCACCGAGGGCAGCGGCACCTGCGACACGATGCGACTGCTCTGCCTGCGACTGGCCGACATGGAGCGGCAGGCACGCAGCATATCGACCGACCGCAACTACACGATGCAGGAGCGCGACTCGATGATCGACGCACTCATCAGCCAGTACAAGTCGGGGGTGAAGATGGACTTCATGCACCACCATTACGATGCTGCCTACAGCTATTTCGCCTGCTTCCAGACGATAGGCGGACGACTCATCTTCAATCCGATGCTGGACCGCAGCGACCTGCCGTGGATGCGTGCCGTGGCCAACGCGTGGACGGAGCACTATCCGGGATGCCCGCGCACGGAGAACATCTGCAACATCGTGGAGGAGTGCCGGCGCAGCCTGCGCGGACCGAAGGAGATTGTGCTGGACCTGGACAGCGACAAGGTGCGCGAGCTGGGCATCATCGACATGACCTTCCCCGACATCAACGGGCAGGAAAGGACGCTGAGCGACCTGCGCGGACAGGTTGTCCTGCTCGACTTCATGGCATTCACGATGGAGGGCAGCACAGAGCGCACACTGCTGCTGCGCGAACTCTACAACAAATATCACGACCGCGGACTGGAGATTTATCAGGTGAGCCTCGACCCGAGCCAGCACCTCTGGAAGCAGCGTTGCGAGGCACTGCCCTGGGTGAGCGTCTACTGCGAGGAGGGACTGGAGAGCGACATGCTGAAGCTCTACAACGTCAGCCACCTGCCATGCTTCTTCCTGATAGACCGCAATTGCGACCTTCAGGCACGCTGGGAGAACATCCCCGACCTGGAGCAGGCCATCGAGAAGCTCCTGTAAAACGACTTGTTTCTGTGGAATGCCGCAGCACACGCCCCGCGGCTCAATAAAAAACTCCCTGCGCTTCTGGGATAAGCGCCTCGTACTTCCGAAATAAGCGCCTCGTGCTTCCGAGATAAGCGCCCTGCGCTTCCGGATTAAGCGCGTGCGGCGTTGACCGGAAGCCTACGCCATGATGCGCTCACGACGCTTCTCGCCCGTAGAAGTGTCCGTGCCGAAGACGTCCACATACTCGCATCTGGGGTATATCGACTGCTTCATCTGGGCAAACATCTTACTGAGAATCATCTCGTGTCCGTTCACATTGACGATTCCCACCCACTTGCCTTTGTGCTTGCAGATGCGGATGACCAGGTCCTTGTAGGCCGTCATATGCACCTTAGCCTCGTTCTCGTTCGAGCTGATCACCTTAATGCCAAACGCCACTTTGCGCTCGAAGAAGGTCACCTCCGACATCCTCGTCCCTTCATCCACCACCCAATAGGAGTTGAGGGGAGTTTTCTGGCAAAGCTTGCCATCCTGAAGGTTGATATCGTAGCAGACATAATTGGAGTTCGTGCTGCGCTCGAACTTGAAGACATGTTCCTTCGGTATCGTGACAGCCTGCAAAGTGAGGCAGGAAAAGATGCATAGCAGCAAACTGATGAGGGTGTGTTTCATCGTATCTATGTATTTGTATTAGAAGGACATCGTCAGGTTGAAGCGGACGCCGTTCTTCTTTGCTCCATGTTCGTGGTAATTGAGGCGGCGCACATAGTCCACGCCGAAGACCTTGAAGATGTTGCGGACGCCCACTGCCATCTCCATGTACGGCGTGTGGCCCATCAGGGGGTACGAGCCTTCGGGGAACTGATAGAGCATGTGCTCCGACGGATTCATGGCGGGATTGTTCTTGTCCGTGAGCGTACCCCAGACGCCGCGGAAGGCGATGTATTCGCGCAGCTTGAGTTTCTTGAAGAGGGGGATGCGGTTGAATATCTTGCCGTTCATGTTCCATGCCACCGACCAGAAGACGCGGCGGTCCATGAAGAACTCCATGTTGTGGAGCATGTTGAACGTACCTTCCTGCTCGATGTAAGAGATACACGTCGGGGGCGTGATGAGCAACGGGAACGGCACCTGGTTCCACTGAATAGCTCCCGAGGCGTAGAGGTCAACGCGGCCCCAGCTGCCCAGCCATTGACGCTTGAAGATGCGCACCTCCGTCGTGTTGTAGTTATATTCGCCGCCCAGGATGCCCTTGAAGCCTACGGAATGGCGGATGGTGAACTCCGGACGGTCCTTGTTGATGGGCCAGCGGTCCTGCTTCGTGTTGATGTACGTCTGTCCCGGGCAGAAACGCACCTCGGCTTTCCACTCCGTGGTGCGCATCATATGCTCCTCCGGCGAGCCGTCGACAGGCAGGAAGCGCAAGTCGCCGCACACCTCGTTGCTCTCTGCCACCAGGTGCGTGTTGAAGTTCAGACCGTAGTCCGTCTCCCAGACGAAGCCCAAGTCCTGACGATTGTTCTTGTAGAGCATCTTCACATTCTCGGTCTTGAAGTTGACGAAGAGGTTATCCTTGCTGTTCTTCAGGAACTTGTCGGATACGGACCGTACGTCGTAGGAGCTCTCGAAGGTTATCATGCGTTGCGGAAACTCGAACGAGCTGTTCTTCTTCTTGTTGAAGCTGTAGTTGAGTGTCACGCCGTAGTAATTGCCATGCGACTTGAAGCCGTGGGTGTAGTAGCCCTCGGCAAAGAGGTGTTTGTTGAGGTTCGCCGTCGTCTTGCCGCCGATGCGGGCACGGAAGCCGTCCACGAAGTTGTTCGAGAAGGTGCTGGTGACGGGGCCGAAGTCGAACTTGCTGGGCTTGCCGGCCTTCGACGTCTCGATGTAGTTCTCGAAGAGCGTCTTGATGACGAGCAGGGGGATGCGCATGTTCTTCGACTTCGACATGGCTGTCATGAAGTCGCTCAGGCCGCCCTCCTTCTGCGTCAGCTCTACGGCACGGTACTGGTCCCAGAACTCCTCGTCCTGGTTGCGCGAGTCGGCCATGTGCTTCACCTTGGCCACACCCTTGAAGAGGTTCTTGTGGAGCGGCTCGAAGCTGTAGTCGGAGATGCGTGTGTTGCGCACCACGAGGACGCTCTTCCCGAGCAACGTCATCTCGGCCCACATGTCGTCGGTGGTCAGCGCCCACTCCTGATTGGGCAGCTGGCTGTATATCTGGTCAATGTGGAGCGAGCTGACAAAGTTGACGTCGCTGTTTGGCGGAATGCTCAGATGGCACTTCTTGACGTGGAGGGTGGAGTCCTTCAGGATATAGATGTCGCCGTTGAAGCCGATGTCCTGCGGATTGTTCGGCGTGAACTGCAGATGGTAGCAGGAGTCGCGCTCCACCTGCACGGTATCGACGATATAGTAGCGATAGAACGCCGTGGCACCGGAAGCGATGGGGCTCATGAAGGGGAACTTCAGCAGGTGCACATTGTTGTCGTAGATGTCCACGTCCTTGAAGACGTCCTTGAGCGTCGTGTTCAGCATGTCGCCCGTGGCAAAGAGCTGGTTCAGGCCCGAGCTCTGTTCGCCCGTAATGATGTCCTTCTCCGAGCGCGGCTCCTTGCGATAGACATGCTGTGTGACCGTCTCGTCCAGCGAGATGGGCACCACCATCTTCCCGTTGTAGGGACTCAGCTCGGCTTGCTGCGTGAACTTCACCTTGCCGACGTCAGTACTGTCCAGCTCCTTGACCTTGAAGTCGTTCAGCGCCATCGAGAGCTTCTGGTACTTGTTGTACATGTAATAGTCGTGGTTCTCGAGCCTGGTGTCCTTCTTGGCTTCTATCACACGCTTCATGAGTTCGACGGCAGGATTGTCCTTCCTGACGTATCGCTTCCTTTCGGCCTTGACGACAACCTCCTTCAGGTCCTTCGTGTCGGGCTTGAGCTTGATGGTGAGGCGGCTGGGCGTTGCCTTCGTGATGTTCACCGTCTCCTCCCTGTATCCCATGCAGGAGAATGTGAGCGTCGCGCCGTTGATACGTGCAATGGTGAAGATGCCATCCAGGTCGGCTATAGTGGTCACCTTGCGATCCTTGTATGTGACGCCGGCCAGGGAAAGGCTGTCGCCGGTGGAAGCATCGAGGATGACACCGGTTATCTTCTGTCCCAGGACATTCACGGCGAACGTCAGAAGCAGTGCAAGGGTTGCAAAGAGTTTTCTTGTCATGTCTGTGTATTGGAAGTTATCGCACTTCGGTTATTTTGTTATTTTGCTGCACGTCTCGAAAGCCGTCATGGTGACGCCCTCGATGCCCGGCAGGATGATGCTTCCGCCCGTGAGAAGCAGATTGGCGAGCGGCGTGCTCACCGAATGGAAGGTGAGCATGGCTGCACGGCAGTCCTTGCGCATGCCGAAGGCACTGCCCTCGGGGCTTCCCAGATAATCGCGGTAGGTGAGAGGCGAGCTCGTGTAGCATTGCTCCACCATGTCCCGCAGTCCGGGGATGTACTGCTCGGCCAGTGTCAGACACTGTGCTGCCTTCTCGCGGCAGAACGCCTTGTATTCGTCGCCCCGTCGCCCGACCCGTGTATCGGCCCAGGCTTCGCATTCGTGCCAAGGCATCGGCGTCAGGAGGTCTATTTGCCTCAGGCTATCCGAGCCGTCCTCCGGGGCACGGGCACTTATCATGACGCCCTTCACGGGGTCGTTCTCTTCGGTCATCGTCCAGACGTTCGGTTTGTCATAGACGAAGACGTTGTGTGCGAAATAGCGCAACGCACCGGGCTTGATGCTGAACTGCGCCGTGAACATTCCGCACGTGTTCTCTGCCGTCTCCATCCTCCGACGGAAAGACTTCCTCACCGAGGGACATCCCTCGAGCAGAGAGCAGAGCGTGGCAGGATGGATGTCGGAGATGAAATGTCCGGCCTCGTAGGTCTCGCCATTGGCACAAACGGCGCTTGTGATGCGTCCGTCGGTCTCTGAAAGGCGAACCACCCGTCGTCCGGTGAGCACCTCCCCGCCTGCCTCGCGGATGGTGCCGATGAGTTTCCCCACCAGCAGGTTGCCATCGCCCTGAAGCCGCCAGCTGCTTTCGATGTAGCTGGAGCAGGTGTGGGCGAAATTGAAGAGGGGCAGCGACTCGCGCCGGAGCTCTGTCTTCATGGCAGCGGCGCTGACCACGTTCAGCAGCAGCTCGTCGGAGAACGTCTGCCGCAGGTAGTCGTAGGCCGACACATCCATGTCGGATGCCGTGATGTGCTGCAACCGCTGCACATAGCTCTGCAGCGCTTCGCGTTGATGCGGGAAGTCTTTTGCCAGTCCCTCTGCGAATGCCTCGTACCCCTGGCGGAAGGTGAAGTGCCGGCCTGCGATGATGACGTGGTCGAAGTCTTCGTCCATCCGCTGCCAAGGCAAGTCCAGCAGTCCGAGCTCGGCAAAGGCCTTGTGCATGGCCTGCCCGGGAGCTAACCCTCCCACATAGTGAAGTCCTGTGTCATAGTCAAGCCCTGCCCTACGGAAGCTCTGCATGCAGCCGCCCGGCTGCTGCGAGCCTTCCAGTATGAGCACCCTGAGCCCCCGTCGTGCAAGCAATGCGCCGCACTCCAGTCCGCCCAGTCCGCTGCCAATGATCAGGACATCGTTCATTTAATTCATAATTATTAATTCATAATTCATAATCGTTACTTCGCATCTCTCTAAGTTATGTCTCCGTTGTGAACTTTTTTGTCTGCATAGTTGCAGGGCGCAGCCTAATTATGAATTGTGAATTGTGAATTATGAATTGTGAATTATGAATTCCCTGTTACTTCTGGTGCTGCTCGATGTAATCGTAGAGCTGGGCAAAGGTCTTGATGGTGGGAAGCTCAGCCTTCGAAATGAGCACACCGTACTTGGTCTGTACTATACCAATGAGGTCAACGAGGCTCAGGCTGTCGAGCTCAAGGGTCTGGTAGATGGGGGCATCGGGAGTGATGGTAGCCTCATCGATTTCAAACTCCTCTGCCAGTTCGGCGTTAATCTCTGCAATGATTTCTTCTCTTGTCATATTCTTACGTTTTAATATATATAATATAATATAATGTGTAAAATGCGTCGTGCGAGTGTTCAGACGTTCTTCACGATGATGGTTGAGTTGGTGCCTCCAAAGCCGAAGCTGTTGGAGAGGAACATGTCGAAGTGCTGCTGCTTGGTCTCTGGCAGCACGTTGAGGCAAGCGGTCACCTCGTCGGGCTTCTCGAAGTTGATGTTGCCGGCGATGAAATCGTTCTTCATCATCAGGATGGAATAGATGATTTCGCTGGCACCTGCCATCCACATCTCGTGTCCCGTCTGGCTCTTTGTCGAGGTGACGGGCACGGTGCGCTCGCCGAAGAGCTGTGCAATGGCTGTTGCTTCGCGCTGGTCGCCAATGATGGTGCTGGTGGCATGGGCGTTGATGTAGCCAATCTGCTTGGGGTCTACGCCGCCATTGCGGAGGCAGAGTTCGAGGGAACGGGCCGGACCTGCCACGTTAGGTGTGGAGATATGGTCGCCGTTGCCCGAGAAGCCCCAGCCTACAATCTCGGCGATGATGTTGGCACCACGCTTGACGGCATGCTCGTAGCTCTCGAGGATAACCGTTGCACCGCCGCCGCTGGGCACGAGCCCGTCGCGGCCTGCATCGAAGGGACGGCTGGCTTTTTCGGGAGCATCTTCGCGGATAGAGAAGGCCTGAATGCCGTCGAAGGATGCGATGCCGTACATATTGTTCTCCTCAGCGCCGCCGCATACCACACAATCCTGCAGGCCCTGTGCGATGAGCAGAGCGCCCAGTCCAATGCTCTGCGAGCCGGAGGCACAGGCTGCCGATGCTGTGAGGTTGATGCCACGCAGCTTGAAGAGGCATGCCAGGTTCATGGTGATGTTGGAGTTCATGCTCTGGAAGATGGCTCCGCTGCCACAGGCCACGGAGCTGCCCGCCTGACGGAACTTGTCGAGGCTGTTCATGGTTGCCTCTGCCACAGAGTCGTTGCCATAGATGATGCCCACTTCGTGCGAAGCGATGTAGTCTTCGTCGAGGCCGGCATTTTCGAGTGCCTGCCTGGTGGCAATGTAGCCGTACTGTGCCTCTTCGGGCATGAAGTTGCGGAGACTGCGCGGGACGTATGCCTTGATGTCCACTTGGGGCACGTTGCCAACGAGTGCCGAGCGGAAACCAGCGTCCTTGCGTTCCTGACTAAAGATGATGCCACTCTTGCCCTGATAGAGTGCGTCGCGCACTTCATCGAGGCTTGTTCCGATGCAGGACCATATGCCCATGCCTGTTATAACTACTCTTCTTGCCATTATCTTTTTATGTTTTTATTCCTTTGTTTGTTTTGTTTTCGTTTGTTTCTTCTGTGCTTTTAGCATTTGTCTGACCTTTGTCCCACCCTCATTCGGGGCGATGCAGACGGGCTATATCTCCTTGCTGAAGCAGCGCCGGCGCTTGTATATTGTGGGATTGAGCGCTTTCCACTGCGTGAGCACCTTCATGTTGTTCTCGAGCATGGGACCCGTCTCTGCCCATCGGTATCCCAACTTGTTGAGTGTGGGAATCAGGTCGGCGAATATCAGGGCGTTGATGCCCAGGGCTTGCCATTCGGGGTGGACGGCGATGAGCATCAGCTCGGCCTTGTCCTCGTGCTTCCATTTGAGTGCCCGCAGCAGGTGGTACCATCCGAAGGGCAGCAGTTTTCCGCCCGACTTCTGCAGAGCCTTGGAGAGGCTGGGCATGGTGATGCTGCTGGCGATGAGGTTGCCTTCTCCGTCCTCTATCATAGGCAGGAGGCGCAAGTCGAGCAGTGGAACGTACTGTCCCACGAATGCATCGGCCTCTTCCTCGGTGTGCTGTGTGTAGCCGAAGAGTTCGCTGTACGACTCGTTGAGGAGCCGGAACAGCTTGCGTCCGTAGCCGCCCTGGTAGATTTCCTTCCTGGTGAGCTTCCTCACCTTCAGGTCGTACATGTCGCACACCAGTTTCTTTGCACGTGCAAAGCGTTCGGGCACCTGCTGAGGAATCTGCACTTTCACCTGCACCCAATCGACTTCCTTCCCGAAGCCGTGCTTCTCCATGTGCTCAGGATAGTAGGGCGGGTTGTAGATGGTGATGGCAGAGCCTGTCTGGTCGAAGTCTTCGACGAGCATGCCTTCCTTGTCGAAGTCGGAGATGCCCAGCGGACCTTGTATGGAATCCATGCCCTTGCTCCGCCCCCAGTCAGCGACGGCTTTGAGCAAGGCGTAGGACACGTCGGTGTCATCGACGAACTCTATCCATCCGAAGCGCACGCAGCTTCCCTTCCACACCTCGTTGGCCTTGCGGTTGATGATGCCGGCAATGCGTCCCACGGGCTTCCCTTCTTCGTCGTAGGCCACGAAGGGAATCACGTCGCAATGCTGGAGGCCTGGGTTATGTTTGGGCTCGAACCATCGGCGCACGTCCATTTCCATGTCGGGCACGTAGTAGGGATTGCCTTCGTAGATCTTCCGGGGAAGACCCACAAAGTCATCCATCTGCTGCTTCGTCTGAACGGTTTTTATCGTGCACTTCATGCTCGGTTTCCTTTATATATGCGCGCATAGTGCGCACTAATCGGCTGCAAAGATACGAATAATTACTCTAATTATCATCATTTATGCCGTGAAAAGTGCTAAATAGTTTCATTTTTGAAACTGAAAGAGAGTTTTAGGATAGAGCCGGAAGGGTTCGAGGGCAGAAAAAAAAGGAGGAATACCGTTTTTGCATCCCTCCCTTTTGTTGTTTTTCAGTTGTGCTTTCTCCTGGGTTTTTCTCCTTACTGTTCGGGGTTGGCAGGAGCTTCGTTCTGCTCGGGAGCAGACGGAGAAGCAATCTCTTCGTCGACGGCCTTGATCTTTTGTGCCAGGAGATTGAGTTCCTCGCGGAGTTTCTCCATTTTCTTGTTCATGGCGTCGACCAGAGAATTGCCCTTTTTGCTGCTGGCGGTGAGGAAGCCTATGTTGTTCTCATAGGTCTTGATTTCGCTCAGCATGCGCTCGTAGGCACGCTGCATGCGCTGGCGCTCATTGTCGAGCGAGCCTGCTTCCTTCTCGATTCTTTGCTGCAGTCCTGCACGGAAATTATTGAGGCGACGTCTGGTCTGACTTGCGCCGTAGGCTTCATAGAGCTTGTCGCAGATGGCACGATATTCGCGGTAGAGCGTCTCTTTGTCGCGGAAGGGGACGTGTCCCACCTCGTTCCATCGCTGCTGGAGTTCCTTGACCTGTGCGATGACGTTCTCGCCTTCCTTTTCGGCAAGTGCCTTGAGCTGAGCGATGATGTCGAGTTTCTGTTCCTTGTTGGCCTTCTCCTCGTTGCGACTCTCGGCAGTGGCTGCCTGTCGAGCCTCGAAGAAGCGGTCGCATGCGGCGGTGAAGCGTTTCCACAGTTCGTCGCTGTACTTGCGTGGAACGGCTCCAATCTCTTTCCATTGCTTCTGCAGGTTGATGAGGATGTCGCCTGTGGAGCGCCATTCGGTGCTCTCCATGAGTGCTTCGGCTTTCTCCACGAGTTCCTTCTTCTTGGCGAGGTTTGCGCCAAGCTCTTCCTTGACGGTACGGAAGAAGGTGGTCTTCTTTTCGAAGAAAGCGTCGCAGGCCTGACGGAAACGCTCGAAGATGGCTGTGTTCATCTTCTGCGGGGCGAAGCCGATGGTTTTCCACTCTGCCTGCAGTTCCTTTATCTTCTGTGTGACGGTTTCCCAGTCGGCGAAGGTGCGGAGTCCGTCTGTCTCGATGGCTTCGAGCTGTTCGCAGAGTGCGGTCTTCTTGGCGAGGTTCTCCTCTTCGCGGGCCTTGATGGCCTCGAAGTGTGCCTGGTGCTTCTTGTTGATGACGGTGGATGCCTCCTTGAACTTGGCCCATACGGTCTCGCGAATCTCTTTGGCTACGGGTCCGGTCTCCTTCCATTCCTGGTGGAGTGCCTGCAGCTGGTTGAAGGCTTGCAGCACGTCGGGGTTCTCGGCCAGGGCTTCTGCCTGTTCGATGAGGCGTGTCTTTATCTCGAGGTTCTTGCGGAAGTCGTAGTCGCGCAGTTCGTGTCCGAGTTTGAGGAGGTCGTAGTACTGTTCCACGTAGAGCTGGTAGTTCTTCCAGAGCTCGGTGGCACGTTCGGCTGGAACGGCCTTTATCTCTTTCCATTCGGCCTGGAGTGCCTTGAACTCGTCGAAGTTCTGGTTGGCTTCTTCGGGAGTGGATGCCAGTTGCTGTATGCGTTCGATGATTTGCAGCTTGCGCTGGAGGTTCTCCTGCTTCTGCTTTTCGATGCTCTCCTGCATGGCGGCCCGTCGGTCGCGAATGAGTTGCATTGCCTCGCGGAAGGCGGGTTCGGCGGGGTCTATCTGTGGCACGAACTTGTCCGCTTCGCCGCCTGCGTCGATGAAGGCTTGGTAGGCTTCCTGCATTTCGGCGTTGTGGAACTTGTAGAAGAGTTGCTTGAGGAGGGCGAGTTCCTGTTTGTCGCCCACGTCGTCGCTGTTTGCGATTTCCTGCACACGGGCCACTACCTCTTCCTTCGTTCGGAAGGCTTGCTGCACGATGGCTTCCTCGGCCTCCGATGCCTCGGCTTCCGGCGATGCGGGTTCTTCGGCGGGGGCGGGTTCCTCGGCGGGTGCGGGTTCCTCGGCGGATGCTGGTTCCTCGGCGGGAACGGGTTCCTCGGCGGGTGCGGGCTCCTCTGCTACTGTTTCGTTGTTTACTGTGGTTGCTGTCTCGGGAGTCTGCTCTGCGGCAGTGTTCTCAGAAGGCTGCTCTACGGCAGCGGTTTCTTTAGTCTCTAAAGAGTCCATCATAGTATATGTTTTGTGAATGGTGAGCGCAAAGTTAAGCAAAAAAAGCCGTTACGTGCAAGCAAAGAGGACGATTTTTTTGCTATTAGGGGATTAAATCCATGTTTTACGCTTGAAATACCACATAAAGAGGACGGTAACGCCTACAGAAAGTGCCATTGCAAGCGGGAATCCCCATGCCACTTGTTCCATGCCGTTGATGAGGTTCATGCCGAAGAGGCTCGCGATGAGTGTGGGGAACATCAGTATGATGCTGATGCTGGTGAGCATCTTCATGACGGAGCTCATATTGTTGTTGATGATGTTGGCATAGGTATCCATCGTGGAATCGAGGATGTTGGCGAAGATGTTGGTGGTCTCTCGGGCCTGGCTCATCTCGATGCCCACGTCTTCTATCATGTCGGCGTCGAGCTCGTCGATGGGCAGCTTGAACTTGAGCTTGGAGAGGAGGTTTTCGTTGCCGCGGATGGAGGTGACGAAGTATGTGAGGCTGTCCTGCAGGCGGCTCAGGGCGATGAGGTCGGCGTTGCTCACGTTGCGGTCCAGGCTTTGCTTGGCTTTGTCGATGAGCAGGCTGATTTGCTTGAGTCGCTTCAGGTACCAGACGGCGCAGCAGAGGAAGAGGCGGAATATCATGTCGACGGAATCGACGAAGCCCAGTCCGCGCTTCTGCTGGTAGGAGACGAAGTCGATCATCATGTCTGTCTCGAAGTTGCAGACGGTGATGAGCACATCGCCCTTCAGGATGATACCCAGCGGGATGGTGGTGTAGGGCGTACGGCTCTTTGTCTCCTTGACATAGGGTATACGCAGGATGATGAGCACCCAGCCTTCGTCGATGTCGTAGCGGGCACGTTCGTCGGTATCGGCGATGTCGCTGATGTAATAGTCGGGGATGTGGAGAGTGGTTTCCAGGAAATCTATGTCTTCCTCGGTGGGGCAAGTCACCTGCACCCAGCAGCCGGGCTGCCATTCTTTGATGGTACGCAGACCATTCGTCGTGTTCCAGTAAGTTCGCATCGTTTCGTTCCTCCTCTTTTCTTGGGGTAGATGTACATACAATCAAGCTCCTTGTCGGAGCGTACATGCCGATGCAAGCTCCGGAGCGCTAAGAATTGTTATTATCCGCGTGATAGTCGTCCATTTGTGTTACAGAATAGCTTTGTTTTTGTAGTTTTCGGCTGCAAAGGTACGAAAAAAAGTTGAACGGCAATGCCTCGCAGGGTAGTTTTTTGCAAAACGGAAGGTATTTTTCCCGAAAAGCAAGCGAAGTGCCGCCAAACACGGCACGCGCTTCGGCAAGAAGCGGCGGGCGCTTCCGAAATAAGCGCGAGGCGCTTCCGAAATAAGCACGGGGCGCTTCCGGAATAAGCACGGGGCGCTTCCCAAAGCGACCCCCCTCCGTCTCCCCCGAGGGGGAGTGGATGTCGCGGCAAAGGAAGCCTCCCCTTGGGGAGGTTTGGAGGGGGTCTCCGAAATAACCGCGAGACGCTTCCCGTTCTGGCGGATTTGAATCCGCCAGCATGGAATATCAGCATTTGAAATGCGAAACAACGATTATTGCGGGATTGCAAATCCTTATATTCTATACGGCCGGATTGCAAATCCGTCCGAACAAGCGGTCAAATCCGTCCGGGGGAGTGGATGTCGCGGCGAAGGAAGCCTCCCCTCGGGGAGGTTTGGAGGGGGTCTTGGGAAGCTTTGGCGGAGGCTTCGGGATTATTTTACAATAATGTTTGCGTACATCGTTTGTTTTTCGTAACTTTGCGCCCGTATTTTGCAAAACAGACAATACAATGTGCCCATACAAACAAAGTGAGGTGCTCGGACAGACCGTCAGCCGCCTCTCCGACCCCGACTCCCTGCACGGACTCTTCCGCGAAGTCAACGAGGGATATCCACTGCCCTCGGCACCAGCTCTGGCGGAAATCATCGACCTCTGCCGAGCCATCATCTTCCCTGGCTTCTACGGCAAGTCGTTCCTCAGCCGCGAGACACTCCCCTACCACATCGGCGTCAGTCTGGAGCGACTCTGCCATCTCCTCACAGAACAAGTGCAGGCCGGACTCTGTCTACAACGGGCAGGACTCGACGACGACCAGCGTCTCTCACCGGAACGGGTGCAGGACATCGTCACGGAGTTCATCCAATGGCTGCCCGAGCTCCGCAGCATCCTCGCCACCGACATCGAGGCTACCTACAACGGCGACCCCGCTGCCGACTCCTACGGCGAAATCATCTGCTGCTACCCCGTCGTCAAGGCCATCACATGCTACCGCATCGCACACAAGCTCCTGCAGCTCGGCGTGCCACTCATCCCACGCATCATCACCGAGATGGCACACAGCGAGACCGGCATCGACATACATCCGGGCGCACAGATAGGCCACCACTTCACCATCGACCACGGCACAGGCGTCGTCATCGGCGCAACATGCATCATCGGCAACAACGTGAAGCTCTACCAAGGCGTCACCCTCGGCGCACGCAGCTTCGCACTCGACGAGAACGGCAACCCCATCAAGGGCATCGCACGACACCCCATCCTCGAGGACGACGTCATCGTCTACAGCAACGCCACCGTGCTGGGACGCATCACGCTGGCTCGCGGCACCGTCATCGGCGGCAACGTCTGGGTGACGGAAAGCACCAAGCCGGGAGAACAAGTGATACAGGCCAAGAAACGCAAGAGCCAAGTCGTCAGACCCGAAGACTGGGGATGCCTGTAAGGACAACCGAAAACCTAAAGTTGAAAATCGAGAGGTCAGGGGGTAGAGGTTAGAGAATACCATCTGTCCTTTACCTGCAAAAACAATCCTCTAACCACTAACCTCTAACCACTAACCACTATACAAACAATGGAAAATCCACAATGGAAAACTCCCGCCACCAGGCAGGGAGAAGAGTTTGAAATGATTGCCAAGACCTTCCAGGGCTTGGAGACTGTGCTTGCCACCGAGCTCATCGACCTTGGCGCAAACAACATACAGATAGGCCGACGCATGGTCTCCTTCACGGGAGACAAGCAGCTGCTCTACCGAGCTAACTTCCAGCTCCGCACAGCTCTGCGCATTCTCATGCCCATCAAGCACTTCCGCGCCACATCGGCCGACGAGGTCTACACCGCCATACAGGAGATCGACTGGACCGACTACCTGACCAACGACACCACCTTCGCCGTGGACAGCGTCGTCAACAGCCAGGAGTTCCGACACTCGAAGTTCGTGGCATACAAGGTGAAGGACGCCATCGTAGACCAGATGCGCGAACGCACCGGCAACCGACCCAACATCCGCGTCACCAACCCCGACCTGCAGCTACACATACACATCGCTGAGTACGACTGCACCCTCTCGCTCGACACCAGCGGCGAGAGCCTGCACCGTCGCGGCTATCGGCAGGAGACGGTGGAGGCACCGCTGAACGAAGTGCTGGCCGCCGGCATCATCATGCTCACCGGATGGAAGGGACAATGCGACCTCATCGACCCCATGTGCGGCAGCGGCACCATTCCCATCGAGGCCGCACTCATCGCCCGCGGCATCGCTCCCGGCGTCTATCGCAAGGAATATGCCTTCGAGAAGTGGCCCGACTTCGACCAGGATCTCTTCGACAGCATCTACGAGGATGAGTCGAAGGAGCACGACTTCGAACACCACATCTACGGCTACGACATCAACCGCAACGCTGTTGCCATCGCCACAACGAACGTCAAGGCAGCCGGACTGAGCAAGGAAATCACCATCCAGCAGCAAGACTTCGCCGACTTCACACAGCCCGCTGAGCAAGCCGTCATCATCACCAATCCGCCCTACGGCGAACGCATCTCCGCACCAGACCTCCTCGGTCTCTACAAGATGATTGGCTCCAAACTCAAACATCAGTTCGTCGGAGGCGATGCATGGGTGCTCAGCTACCGCGAAGAGTGCTTCGACCAAATCGGACTCAAGCCGTCGCTACGCACACCGCTCTACAACGGAAGTCTCGAATGCGAGCTCCGCAAATACCAGATGTTCGACGGCAAATTCAACGACTTGCGTGCCGGAGGCGGCGACATCAAGACGGCTCAGGAGCGACGCATGATGGCCGACCGCAAGCGATTCAAGCAACACCGCGACTTCAAGGCCGGCCTCGAGGACGACCCGCGCGACCGCTTTACGAGCAGAAAGGAAGAGCGCGACGACCGCCGACGCGACTTCCGGCACCGCGAGGACCGCAAAGAGTTCCGCCGCGAGGACCGCAGAGAATTCCGACACGACGACCGGCACGACGACTTCAAGCGAGGAAACGACCGACGTGGCCCGCGACGCGACGACCGGCGCGACTTCAAGCGGAATGACGACCGACGCAAACCATTCGACAGAAACAAGGGTAACAACAAATATGGCAAAAACCGATTCGACGATGAAGAATAGACTACAGCTCATCACACTCCTCGCTATCATGGCAACAGGTCAACTCATGGCACAGAAGCTCTTCACGCTCGAAGAGCTGAACTTCGGCGGAAAGAATGCCGCACAGTTCTACCCCGAGCGATGGAAGTTGCGCTGGGAAGGCGACAAACTCGTCGATGCTGACAAGAAGCCGGCCAGCGTCATAGACTGCAAGACGGGCAACGTCGTCGAAGGCGAAACGGTGGACCTCGACGCCAACAAGCGCAACCGTCACGAAGGCGAACTGGAGTATTGCAAGGCCTCCGGTGCCGTCGCCTTCCTGCGCGACAACAACCTCTATGTCGCAACGGCCGACGGCACGGAGCACAGGCTGTCGTCCGACGGCTCACGCGAAATCGTTTATGGACAAAGCGTGCACCGCGATGAGTTCGGCATCTACAAGGGAACCTTCTGGAGCCCCGACGGACAGCAGCTCGCCTTCTACCGCATGGACCAAAGCATGGTGGCGGACTATCCGCAGGTCAACACGTTTGAGCGGGAGGCAACACTGGCTCCGGACAAGTACCCCATGGCTGGCATGACGTCGCACAAAGTGACGGTCGGCATCTTCTCCCTGCAAAGGGCAAGGAGCCAGGAGCCAGGGGCAGGATGCATCTACCTCGACCTGGGCGACCCCACCGACCGCTACTTCACGAACATCGCCTGGGCACCGGATGGCAAGACGCTCTATCTCTACGAACTCAACCGCGACCAGAACCATACGACGCTCGATGCCTACGACACCACGACGGGCCGCAAGATAAAGACCCTCCGCGAGGAACGCTCCGACAAGTACGTCGAACCGCTTCATCCCATTACTTTCCTGCCGTGGGACGACACAAAGTTCATCTACTGGAGCCGCAAGGATGGCTACCGGCACCTCTACCTCATGGACACGGACGGCAAGGAGCTCGGACAGCTCACCAGCGGCAAGTGGGAGGTGAAGGAGCTCGTGGGCTTCTGTCCCGCCACGAAGAGCGCCATCATCATCACTAAGGAAGCAGGCGACCTGCAACGCAACATCTACCGCCTCGACCTGAAGACCAGGAAGCGCATCCTGCTCGATAACGGTCGCGGCTGCCACTCTGCACAGCTCTCCGCCGACGGGCGTTACCTCATCGACACTTGGCAGGAACCCGATGTGCCACGTGCCTGCGCCGTGACCGACACGAAGACGGGCAAGCAATCGCTGCAAAGAACAGCCAAAGACCCGTGGGACGGCTGGTATCAACCCATCTTCGAGCAGGGCACCGTCCTCGCTGCAGACGGTCAGACGACACTCTACTGGCGCATGGTCAAGCCGATGGATTTCGACCCGAGCCGCAAGTATCCGACCGTCATCTACGTCTATGGCGGCCCGCACGCCCATAATGTGGAGGCTTCATGGCACTGGGGCTCGCGCTCCTGGGAAACGTACATGGCACAGAAAGGCTACATCCTCTTCATCCTCGACAACCGCGGCAGCGAAGACCGTGGCCGTGAATTCGAACAGGCAACCTTCAGACATCTGGGTCAAGAGGAGATGAAAGACCAGATGCAGGGCGTGGCGTACCTCAAGACGCTGCCCTACGTGGATGCCGACAGGCTTGGCGTTCACGGCTGGAGCTTCGGCGGCTTCATGACGACATCGCTGATGACGAGACGCGTTCAAAGTGGGCGTGGCAGGCGGCCCGGTCATCGACTGGAAGTGGTATGAAGTGATGTACGGCGAACGCTACATGGACACACCGCAGCAGAACCCCGAAGGCTACGAGCAGACAAGCTGCATCAATAAAGCCAAGAACCTGAAGGGCAAACTGCAGATCATCATCGGCATGAACGACCCAACGTGCGTTCCTCAGCACAGCCTGCAGTTCCTCAATGCTTGTGCCGAAGCCGGCACACAGCCCGATTTCTTCGTCTATCCGGGCGAAGGCCACAACATGGCCGGCCATAAGAGCGTCCACCTCCACGAGAGGATTACGCAGTACTTCGAGGACTATCTAAAGCCCCTCTCCAACCCCTAACCCCTCCTCCCCCAAAGGGGAGGCGGGGAACCGCCGCGGAGTGCATTGACATAGGAAATTTGATTTGCCATGACACGCCTAAATACAAGGATATGGACGACTTTCACCGAGCGAACCCGGACTGGTATCCTCTTCTGAAGGAACACGCCCGCAGAATGAGAAACAACCCGACGGAAGCTGAGGCGTTCCTATGGAAACAACTCAAAGGTAAAGGGCTCGGCACCGACTTCAAACGACAATGCATCATACTGGACTTCATAGCAGACTTCTATTCCCCGTCGGCAAACCTTATCATCGAAGTTGATGGAGAATATCATCAGGCAGAGGAACAGCAGCGGCTCGACAAGGAAAGAGAGGAAAGGCTTCAGGCAAAGGGGTACAACATTCTTCGCTTCACCAACGAACAAGTCCTGTTTGATATAGACAAAGTATTAAAAGACATAACAAAGTTTTTATCGATATACATATCATAATTAAAAGATATAACAGCAATGACAAACGGAAAGGGAACTCCCTCCCCTTTGGGGGAGGGCCGGGGAGAGGGGCGTATCCTTCTTTTAGGCAGCGGCGGGCGCGAACATGCGCTGGCCTGGAAAATAAGTCAAAGCGACAAGTGTGAGAAACTGTATATTGCTCCGGGCAATGCAGGCACGGCCGCAGTGGGCGAAAACGTCAACATAAAGGTTAATGACTTCGAAGCCATCAAGATGTTTGCGTTGAGGAACAGGATACAAATGGTCGTGGTCGGTCCCGAAGACCCTTTGGTGAACGGCATCAGCGACTACTTCAAGAACGATCCCGAACTGAAGGACATCCCTGTCATCGGGCCGTCGAAGCAGGGCGCTGTGCTCGAGGGAAGCAAGGACTTCGCCAAGGGATTCATGCAGCGTCACGGCATTCCCACGGCAGCCTACCGCACCTTTACGCGCGAGACGCTGGCCGAGGGCAAAGCCTTCCTGCGCACCTTGCAGCCTCCCTATGTGCTGAAGGCCGACGGTCTGTGCGCAGGCAAGGGCGTCCTCATCCTGCCCACGCTGGAGGAAGCCGAGAGGGAACTGGAGGAGATGCTGGGCGGCATGTTCGGCGGAGCCAGCAGCCGCGTGGTCATCGAGGAGTTCCTGGACGGCATCGAGTGCAGCGTCTTCGTCCTGACCGACGGCAAGAGCTACAAGATTCTGCCCGAGGCGAAGGACTACAAACGCATCGGCGAGGGCGACACCGGCCTCAACACCGGCGGCATGGGCAGCGTCTCTCCTGTGCCATTCGCCACGAAGGAATGGATGCAGAAGGTGGAGGACCGCATCATACGCCCCACCGTGGAAGGCCTCAAGGCTGAGGGCATCGACTACAAGGGCTTCATCTTCTTCGGCCTCATCAATACAGGGGCAGGGGGCAAGGAGCAAGGAGCAGGCGAACCGAAGGTCATCGAGTACAACGTCCGCATGGGCGACCCGGAGACGGAGACCGTGATGCTGCGACTGAAGAGCGACATCGTGGACCTCTTCGAGGGCGTTGCCACAGGGACACTTGCCGAGCGGAAGGTGGAGTTCGACGAAAGGGCTGCCGTCTGCGTGATGCTTGTCAGCGGCGGCTACCCCGGCCACTACGAGAAAGGCTTCCCCATTACGGGCGTTGAAGACGTCTGGGGCAGCATCGTCTTCCACGCCGGCACAGCGTTTGCCCCTCCTTTGGAGGGGACAGGGGAGGCTCAGCTTGTGACCAACGGCGGCCGCGTCATCGCCGTCAGCAGCTACGGAAAGGACAAGGAAGAGGCTTTGCAGAAGAGCTTTGCCAACGCCAAGCTGATACAGTTCCAAGGCAAGAACTTCCGCCGAGACATCGGCGCCGACCTGTGAACAGTCCATAGTTCGTAGTTCATAGTTTATGGTTCTACGCTAAGCTCGAACGCCGGCCTCGCCCTAAAGTCCAGCGAAGAAGATAATTATGAATTATGAATTGTGAATTATGAATTAAACCAAGATTAACGTGAGGCAAAACAGACTCCAGAACAAGATAGCGAGGAGCGAGGCGACGCTCCCTGTCTGCATAGCTACAGCCGCCCTTCTGTGGTGGCTGCCGCGACGCGACTTCTACCTGCCCGACGTGCTGGGGTTCGGACTTTGCCTGCTGACGGCCTACATCATCATGGAGACCAATGCCCGGCAGCACCTGATTCGCATCCGCACACGGCTGATGACGTGCGTCTGGCTTGTGCTCTCGGCCTGCTTTGCCTTCATGCATCCTGTGGGCAAGCCGATGGCCGTGGCCTTCCTGCTTGCGGCGGCCTACATGCTGCTCTTCCGTTGCTACCAGCGGAAGCGGCCCGAGGCCTTCGTCTTCCATTCCTTTCTCATGCTGGGCATAGGCAGTTTCGTGGCACACTTCATGCTGCTGATAGCCGTCTTCTTCTTCTTTTACCTGGGCATCTTCCTGCGGTCGCTGACGTGGAAAGGTTTCTGGGCCGGCATCCTGGGACTCGTGGTTCCCTTCTGGGGATTTGCTGCCTGGTGCTTCCTGACGGGAAACACCGAGCTACTGACTCCGCGGCTTCCAGGCGAAGTGAACCGCGACCTGTTCATCAACTACCTGCAGACCTCTCCCCTTTGGGCGCAGCCGGGCGGAGGGCTGTCCTTTGCCGAACAGTTCTCTGCTGCATTCATCGTCCTGCTCAGCCTCGTCGGCATCGTGCACTTTCTGCGCACCAACTTCGACGACAAGATACGCGTGCGCATGATGTTATATATATATGTAGCACAGATTTTCCTGCTGACGGCTTTCCTGATACTGCACCCCGGCAGCTACGAAACCACGATGGCTCTCCTCGTGGTAAGCGCCTGTCCGCTCATCGCCCACCTCTTCTCGCTCTCCGGCAGCCTGCCCACCACCATCTTCTTCCTGCTCACATTGTTACTCACGGCAGCAATGTCGGTACTGAACCTATGGATGACGTCATTCAGCATCTTTTAACCTATGGCTACACGGGCATGGGCGTGGCGGCTTTCGTGGCAGGCAGCGTGCTACCCTTCAGCAGCGAGACACTCATGGTAGGCCTGTTGCTGGCCGGTCTGCAGCCGTGGCCGCTCTTCCTCAGCGCCACGGTGGGCAACGTGGCAGGCAGCATGTTCAACTACTGGATAGGCACCTTCGGCCGCTTGGAGTGGATAGAGCATTACCTGCATGTGAAGCGCGAGAAGATAGAACGCACGCAGCACTGGCTGCAAGGGCACGGCGCCTGGATGGGCTTCCTGTGCTTCCTGCCAGTCGTGGGCAGCGCCCTGAGCGTCACACTCGGCTATATGCGTGCCAACCCCTACCTCTCGTTCCTGAGCATCTTCCTGGGCAAGGCGCTACGCTACGCCATTCTCATCTGGGCCGTCACACAGGTGTAAAACATTCACACTCAAAGAAAACCAGAACAACCATGACCGACGACAACATCTACATGAAGCAGGCTTTGGCCGAGGCAGAAGCAGCCTATCGGCAGGGAGAGATACCGATTGGAGCCGTAGTGGTGTGCCGCGACAAGATTATCGCACGCAGTCACAACCTGACCGAACTGCTGCACGACGTCACAGCCCATGCCGAGATGCAGGCCATCACCTCCGCGGCAGAGCACCTGGGCGGCAAGTACCTCAACGACTGCACGCTCTACGTCACGGTGGAGCCTTGCGTGATGTGTGCCGGAGCCCTCGGATGGTCGCAAATCAGCCGCATCGTCTACGGCGCACCCGATGAGAAGCGCGGCTACTGTCGCTTTGCTCCCCAAGCCCTTCATCCGCGCACACAGGTCACCGGCGGCGTCATGGCCGACGAATGTGCCGAGCTGATGCAGCGATTCTTCAAGGAGAAACGGTAGCAGCCGCGTGCGCTTCCAAAATAAGCGCAAGGCGCTTCGGCGATAAGCGCGAGGCGCTTCCAAAATAAGCACGAGGCGCTTCCGAGATAAGCGCGAGGGGGTTTATGCCGAGAGCAACGCCATGTAGGTCTCTATGGCCTGACGTATTTCATCAATCTCCACGTATTCGTCGGCGGAATGGCTGCGGCTGCTCTGGCCCGGACCCATCTTCAGACTGGGGAACGGCATGAGGGCCTGGTCGCTGAGAGTGGGCGAACCGAACGGCTTGCCGCCGAGCCCGATGATGCGCTGCACGAGGGGATGACTCGCGTCGATGCCCGAGGAGCCGAGACGGAAACTGCGGGCCTTGACTTCCGAACGGACGTGCTGACAGATGATGTCGTAGAGTTCGCGGTTCGTGTAACACTCGTTCGAACGCACATCCACGGTGAAGGTGCAGACGTCGGGCACCACATTGTGCTGCGTGCCGGCATTGACGATGGTCACCGACATCTTCACCGGTCCCAACAGGGGCGATACTTTCTCCCACTGATACTGGCGGAACCACTGGATGTCGTCGATGGCATGGTAGATGGCATTGTCGCCTTCGTTGCGTGCCGCGTGTCCCGCCTTGCCGTGAGCCGTCACGTCGAGCACCATCAGTCCCTTCTCGGCGATGGCCGGCTGCATGCCCGTCGGCTCGCCAACCAGCGCCACATCAATCCATTTGCCATTTGACAATTTACTGTTTACCATTTTTTGGAGCAGCGGCAGGACGCTCTCTATGCCGTTCTTCCCGCTCACTTCCTCTTCCGCACTCGCCAAAAAGACAAGATTGTAAGGCCCCGTTCCCTCTTTGGGGGAGTGCTCCTGTCTCTGGGCATCCGTTGTCAGGGCAGCAAAGACGTGAAGCAATGTCACCAGGCTGGCACCATCATCATTCGCACCGAGCCCGTAGATGCGGCTGCCTTCGCGTGTTGCCTTGAACGGGTCCCGCTGCCAGCCAGCCACGGGTTTCACGGTGTCGATGTGGGCATTCAGCAGGAGTGTCGGCTTCGCGGCGTCGACGTTCGGCTGGACCGACCAGAGGTTATTGCCGTCGCGCCACACCTCAAGCCCCAGCTCATCCTGCATATACGCCTGCAGCAAATCGGCGGCTGCCGTTTCTTCCCTGCTCACGCGCGGCACCTCGATGAGTCGGCACAGCAGCTCCACCGCCTTCTCATTGATTAATTCATAATTCATAATTCACAATTCATAATTTCTAATTAAAGGCAAAGATAAGCAAAAATAAAGAATGAAGAATGAAGAATGAAGAATTTTTTCTCGTTTCGCTCCTTTCTTTTCACATTTTTTCGTATCTTTGTCCTGCGATTATGAATTATGAATTAATAATTATGAATTATCGATAATGCAGAACCCCAGTCCACTCCCCTCGCTCATCCAAAGTCAAGCCGAGAAATACGGCAAACGTGCAGCCATGCTCTATCGCGACGATAACCTCCAGACGTGGAAGGAAATCTCGTGGGAAAGCTATGCCCAGACCGTGAACCGCGTCTCGGCATCGCTGCTGGAACTGGGTGTTGACGTGCAGGAGAACATCGCCGTCTTCTCGCAGAACATGCCGGAGTGCATGTATGTCGACTTCGGAGCCTACGGCATCCGCGCCATCACCATTCCCTTCTATGCCACAAGCAGCGAGATGCAGGTGAAGTACATGGTCTCGGATGCCAAGATACACTACATCTTCGTGGGCGAACAGTACCAGTACGATACGGCCTACCGCGTGCTCAAGATAGAGCACTGCATGCGGCGCCTCATCATCTTCGACCACTCCGTGGAGAAGGACCCGCAGGACAACGTGAGCCTCTACTTCGATGAGTTCCTGGCACTCTCCGACGGGAAAGACCACTCCGCAGAGGTGAGCAAACGCATGGCCGACGCAGAGGAGGACGACTTGGCCAACATCCTCTACACCAGCGGAACGACGGGCATCAGCAAGGGCGTCATGCTCACCCACCGCATGTACAACGCCGCTTTCCGCGGACATGTGGGCGCCTTGCCCCTCTCCGACAAGGACCTGGTGATGAACTTCCTGCCCTTCACACACGTCTTCGAGCGCGGATGGTCCTACCTCTGCATCAAGACCGGCTGCACACTGGCCGTCAACCGTCGCCCCCAGGACATCCTGCAGAGCCTGCGCGAAGTGCATCCCACCTGCATGTGCGCCGTGCCGCGCTTCTGGGAGAAGGTCTATGCCGGCGTACAGGAGAAGATAAACACCTCCAGCCCCATTCAGCGACGCATACTGGAGGACGCGCTTCGGGTGGGCAAGGAGTACAACGTGAAGTTCAAGATGCGTGGCCTTACGCCGCCACTGGCACTGAAGATGCAGTATCACTTCTACGAGAAGACCGTCATAGCCCTTTTGCTCAAGACGCTCGGACTGGAGCGCGGCAACTTCTTCCCCACAGCCGGAGCAGCCGTGCCGCCCGTCATCGAGGAGTTCGTGCGCTCCGCAGGCATCATGATGATAACGGGCTACGGACTGACGGAGAGCACCGCCACCGTCTCCTGCGACCGCTGGAACAAGCCCATCACCCTGGGCTCTATCGGCCGTCCGCTGGAGGGCGTACAGGTGAAGTTCGGGCCGAACAACGAGATTCTCCTCAAGGGCGACACCATCACCAAAGGCTATTACCGCAAAGCCGAAATAACGGCCATGGCCATCGACGAGGAAGGATGGTTCCACACGGGCGACGCCGGCTACATGCAGAACGGCGAGCTCTTCATGACGGAGCGCATCAAGGACCTCTTCAAGACGAGCAACGGCAAGTACATCGCCCCGCAGATGCTCGAGTCGAAGTTCTGCGTGGACCGCTACATCGACCAGATCGTCATCATCGCCGACCAGCGCAAGTTCGTCTCGGCACTCGTCATCCCCGAATACAAACTGCTTGAAGAGCTGGCTGCCAAACGGCACATCAGCTATGCGACGCGCTCGGAACTCTGTGCCAACCCCGACATCGTGGAGTTCGTCATGGAACGTATCGAGACCATTCAGCAGGACCTTGCCTCCTACGAGCAAATCAAACGCATCACCCTCCTGCCGGAGCCCTTCAGCATGGAACGCGGCGAACTGACCAACACGCTCAAGGTGAAGCGCACGGTCCTCAACCAGCTTTACAAGGAACAGATAGACAAGATGTACGAAGAATAACATGATTACCCAAGACCAACTCAAGGAAGTCAAGGAGCGCACCGAACAACTGAACCGCTACCTCGACATCGACACGAAGAAGATACAGTACGAAGAGGAACAGCTCCGCACACAGGCCCCGGGCTTCTGGGACGACCAGAAACGCGCCGAGGCACAGATGAAGCTCGTCAAGGGACTGGAGAAGTGGCTCAAAGGCTATGCCGAAGTCAAGACGCTCTGCGATGAATTGGAGACGGCCTTCGAGTTCTATCGCGAAGAGCTCGTCACCGAGGACGAGGTAGATGCCATCTATGCCCGGGCCACCGCCGCAATCGAAGAGCTGGAGCTCAAGAACATGTTGCGCCGCGAGGAAGACGCCATGGACGCCGTGCTCAAGATAAACTCGGGCGCAGGAGGCACCGAGGCACAGGACTGGGCACAGATGCTCATGCGAATGTACATGCGCTATGCCGAGACGCACGGCTACAAATGTGTGGTCAGCAACCTCCTCGACGGCGACGACGCAGGCATCAAGTCCTGCACCCTCGAGATTCAGGGAGAGTTTGCCTACGGCTACCTCAAGAGCGAGAACGGCGTGCACCGCCTGGTCCGCGTCTCGCCCTACAACGCACAGGGCAAACGCATGACCAGCTTCGCCAGCGTCTTCGTCACACCACTCGTGGACGACACCATCGAGGTGAACATCGAACAGGCACGCATCTCGTGGGACACCTTCCGCAGCTCCGGTGCCGGCGGACAGAACGTCAACAAGGTGGAGTCGGGCGTCCGCCTGCGCTACCAGTACAAGGACCCCTACACGGGCGAGGAAGAGGAAATCCTCATCGAGAACACCGAGACGCGCGACCAGCCCAAGAACAAGGAGAATGCCATGCGACTGCTCCGCTCCATCCTCTACGACAAAGAGTTGCAGCACCGCATGGCCGAGCAGGCGAAGGTGGAAGCCGGCAAGAAGAAGATTGAATGGGGCAGCCAGATCCGCAGCTATGTCTTCGACGACCGCCGCGTCAAGGACCACCGCACCGGCTACCAGACCAGCGACGTGGGCGGCGTGATGGACGGCAAAATCGACGCTTTCATCAAGGCCTACCTCATGGAATTCGGCGCAGAAGGATAAAAAACAGACCGCCCTATGAAGCACATCTTACTGACATTCCTCTTTCTGGCAGCATTGTTCTCCCTGCCCATCCAGGCCCAGGAGAACGGCGAATACCCCGCCAACTATGCCCGCGCCCCGCGCTTCAAGGCCCTCGTCCTTTGGGAACCGAGTGCCGAGGAAGCACATGTGCAGTTCGACAAGCAGGCCATCAGCTTCTTCCACAAACTGACCTATGGTGAAGGCTGGACGATGGACGTCACCACGTCGCTCGCCGACTATCCCTACGAGCGGCTGACGGACTACAGCATCATCATTTGCCTCAATGCCATGCCGGGCGGCAAACAGCGCGAAGCCTTCGAGAAATACATGGAGAACGGCGGCGGATGGATGGGATTCCACGCCTCGGCCTACAACGACCGCAACACCCACTGGCCCTGGCTGAACCAGTTCCTTGGCTGCGGACAGTTCTACTGCAACAACTGGCCCCCGCAGCCGGCCCTCGTGGAGTGCGACACCCTTTCGCATCCCGTCACACAGACGTTGCCCGCATCCTTCGTGGCGCCCGCCAGCGAGTTCTACCAGTGGCAGCCCAGTCCGCGCCTGAATCCCGACGTGCAGGTCCTCCTCTCCATCTCGCAGAAGATGTACCCCTTCGGACTCAAGGACGTGGTCAAGTTCGGCGATTTCCCCATCGTCTGGACCAACACACGCTACCGCATGGTCTACCTCAACATGGGGCACGGCGACGAAGGGTTCATCGATGCCACACAGAATCTGCTTTTCGTCAACGCCTTCCGCTGGGTGGTCAGTCGCGACCCGAAGGGCGACCCGTTCAAAAAGTAACGGAGATAGCGCCGAAGCGCCTCGTGCTTATTTCGGAAGCGCCTCGTGCTTATTTCAGAAGCGCCTCGTGCTTATTTCGGAAGCGCCCTGCGCTTATCTCGGAAGCGCACGGACTTATTTCTTCCACGACAGACAGAATTGAAAGAAACCCTTACCCCTACCCCAACATGAACCTCACAGAAATAGAAAGAAAGTTCCTCGTCTGCGGCGACTTCAAAAGCCTGGCCGTCAGCTCAACCCGCATCAGTCAGGGCTACATCGCCTCCGGCAACGGTCGCACCGTCCGTGTCCGCATCCGTGGCGACAAGGGCTACCTCACCATCAAGGGCCCATCTGGCCGTGCAGGCCTCTCGCGCTTCGAGTGGGAACGGGAGATACCGGTCGGCGAAGCGGAAGCCCTGATGACCATCTGCGAGCCGGGCATCATCGAGAAGACACGCTGGCTCGTGCCCGCCGCCGACGGCCGCCACACCTGGGAGGTCGACGAGTTCTGGGGCGAGAACGAGGGTCTCGTCATGGCAGAGATTGAGCTGGAGAGCGAGGACGACACCTTCGACAAGCCCGCATTCATCGGGCGCGAAGTGACAGGCGACCGTCGCTACTACAACAGCCACATGCGCCGCTACCCCTTCCGCATGTGGAAGGACGACATCTGAGACGAATCATTGCAAAACTCACTTTCCTGCACAATAATTTTGCCTCGGCTGTCGTTATATGTTTAGTATTCACTCAAAAACCTTATCTTTATGAACTGCCGAATTGTTGTCATCTTGTTTGCTTTGCTGATGAGCGTTCAAATCCATGCACAAGGCAGTGCACCGAAAATTCTTTCCATTGACGATGAGACTGTCATCGACAATGGCTACGCCACACTCTACGACTACAGTTTCACCGTCTCCTACGTCGGAGCATCGTCCGTCGCCGTCGGTGTGGAGCAGGAATACAGCTCTTACTATGAGATTCATCATGTGAACGAGCCGTCCCCGGCGCACGTCATCCTCAAGTACCTGAGCCGTGGCAACAAGGTGTGGGTTGACGTGAGCGTGAAGAACGAGTTTGGCGAGGACAAGCGCACTATCGAGATCCCTGTCCAGTCGCCGGATGCGATAGGCAACGCACCGGCAGCAGAGGCTGACCACATAGATGTCTATACCATGAGCGGCACTTTGCTGGGGCATGTGAAGAGCCTATCTGAACTCTCTGCCTTTCGCGCCCGCACCCTACTGCTCCGCTATATCGACAAAGACGGGCAGCAAATGCAAACCAGAAAGATGCTTATGAGATAACTATCCCACCTGGCTGCCGCCCTTCACCTCCTCGAGGGTGGTGGTGACGCTGAGGTCGCCGTTGTAGTTGACGGCCGAGAGAATCATGCCCTGACTCTCCTCGCCC
>CADCCR010000008.1:0-50874 GCA_902799985.1 uncultured Bacteroidales bacterium
ATACGCGACCTCGTGAAGAAGTACGACCTCTATCTGTTCAGCGACGAGGTCTATCGCGAGTTCATCTACACGGGCAGCCCCTACATCAGCGCCTGCCATCTGGAGGGCATCGAGAACAACGTGGTGCTCATCGACAGCGTGAGCAAGCGCTACAGCGAGTGCGGCATCCGCATCGGCGCCCTCATCACCAAGAACCAGGAGGTCCGCAAGGCCGTGATGAAGTTCTGCCAGGCACGCCTCAGTCCCCCACTCATCGGACAGATTGCGGCCGAAGCCAGCCTCGACGAACCCGAGGAATACGGTCGCGAAGTCTATGATGAATACGTGGAGAGGCGTAAATGCCTCATCGACGGACTCAACCGCATACCCGGCGTCTATAGTCCCATCCCGATGGGCGCCTTCTACACCGTAGCGAAGTTGCCTGTCGATGATGCCGAGAAGTTCTGTGCCTGGTGCCTGAGTGACTTCAACTATGAGGGTGAGACCGTCATGCTTGCCCCCGCCGCAGGCTTCTACACCACGCCCGGAGCCGGTAAGAACGAAGTGCGTCTGGCCTACGTCCTCAAGAAGGAAGACCTCACCCGTGCACTCTTCGTGCTCAGAAAGGCACTCGAGGCATATCCCGGAAGCAGCCTCTAATTCAAATTTCAAAATTAATAAATTCAAAATTGGGAAGCGTGGTAAAGCGTAAGAGCCAACGAACAAGATAAAAGATGCAAGGACTGTGTGTTAAATTTGAATTATGAGCCTTTCAATTTTGAATTTTGAATTTATTAATTTTGAATTCTAATGTTCACCTGGTTTGTCGCTAAACGGCTCTTTGCCGAAGGCGGGAGCAGCGGACGCGCTTCGCGGCTTGCCACAGGCATCGCCACCACAGGCGTTGCCATCGGCTTGGCTGTGATGCTGGTCAGCGTGGCCATCGTGCTGGGCTTCCAGAAAGAGGTGCAGGACAAGGTGCTGGGCTTCGGCGCACACATCAAGGTGCTCAACTACAAGAGCCTCGGGCAAAAGGAATTCTCGCCCATCGTCGTCGACGACTCCCTCACGGCACGACTCGCCGCCATCCCCAACGTCGCCTCCGTATCACGCTTCTGCATCAAGCCAGGCATGCTGAAGACCGACACCAACTTCCGTGGCATCGCCATTCAAGGCATCGGGCAGGACTACGACGAGAGCTTCATCAGCAGCCACATCGTGAAAGGCGAAATGCCGCAGTTCACCGATTCTGTCAGTTCCGGGAAGCTCGTCGTATCGCAGTCCACGGCACGCGAGATGCAGGTGGACGTCGGGCAGACCATCTATGCTTACTTCTTCGAACAGACGGTCAGGGCAAGGAAGTTCACCGTGGCAGGCATCTATCGCACCAACCTCACCGACTTCGACAAGAACTTTGCCTACACCGACCTCAACACCATCCACCGCCTCTTGGGGTGGGACAGCCAACAATATGCCGGTGCGGAGATAAGGTTGCAGGACTTCGAGCGCCTCGACGAGACCCTGACGGGCGTTGTCGGCGAGGTCAATCACAAGCAGGATGCCTACGGCGAATACTATTCCAGCATGAGCATCCGCATGGAGCATCCGCAGATATTCGGCTGGCTGCAACTCCTCGACATGGACATCGCTGTCATTCTCATCCTGATGATATGCATCTCCATCTTCACGGCTGTCAGCGGATTGCTCATCATCATCTTGGAGCGCACCAACTTCATCGGCATCATGAAAGCCCTCGGCGCCCCCGGCAGACAGGTGCGTCACATCTTCCTCGGGCTTGCTTCGCTGATTATCCTGCGAGGCATCGTGCTGGGCAATGTGCTTGCCTTTGCCCTCATTCTTCTGCAGAAGTACACCGGACTCATCACACTCGACCCGGAGGTTTACTACGTCGAGGCAGTGCCCGTCCTGGTGAACTGGTGGTGGGTGGCAGCCATCGATGTGGGCACTCTCGTCGTAAGTTCTCTGGCAATGATTGTGCCGAGCTTCGTGATTTCACACATCACGCCTGCCAAGAGCATCCGCTTCGAATAGGAGCATCGCCCATTCCTCTTCACTTTCCGTTTGCAGCAGGCTAAAGCCATGCTGCACAGTGGCTTCTGCGAGGACAGGAACGTCCGCAAGATAGAAGCCGCTCAGTATCATCTTGCCGCCTGGCTTGACTGCCGATGCAAAACGCGGCAAGTCGGCAAGCAGAATGTTGCGGTTGATGTTGGCAATCAGAAGGTCGGCCTGTTCCCTGCCCTCCAGGACAGAACTGTCACCGGCCTGCACCTCCACTACATTATTATATATATGGTTCAGCAAAAGGTTGTCGCGGGTGTTCTCCACGCTCCACTCGTCGATGTCGTAGGCAAAAACACTTGCCGCTCCGCATTTGATAGCCATGATGGCCAAGATGCCTGTGCCCGTCCCGGCATCGACGACGTGCTTTCCCTCGAGGTCGAGGCATGCCAAGGTGCGCAGGATGAGCCGTGTGGTCTGGTGGCTGCCGGTGCCGAAAGCCAGTCGCGGCGTGATGAGGATGTCGTACTTTGCAGGCGGCACATCGGTATGCTTCACGTCGTGAACCACAACCTCATCGCCTATCACTACAGGCTGAAAGCCTTCCTCCTCCCAGACTTGGTTCCAGTCTTCGTCGGGTGCTTCCGTGCATGAATAACTGATGCTGACGTCGGGCAGAAAGAAATCCTGCACCGATTGCCTCATCTTGTCCTCGTCCCACTCGCTTTGCTGAATGTAAGCCGTCAGGCCGTCCTCTGTTACGGAAAAGGCTTCGAAGCCAATCTCCGAGAGCGTTGCCGACAGCAAGTCTGCTGCCTCCTGGCTGAAGGGATTCAGCACGCACTTCACTTCGTAATACTTCATTGCATTGTCATTTATTTCTGCAAATGTAGCTCTTTTTCTTCATATGGGGAAATTTCCTCGGCAAAATAGGTTTTTCCCTTTGGATATTTCGCCAGAAGGCCGTAACTTTGCATCAACATTTAACACAAAAAGACTATGAAAGCAAACATTCTTACCCTTTTGTTGCTCTCGCTGGTATGCTTCAGCGCACAGGCACAGGACGATGACATGTACTTCATGTCCTCCAAGAAGAAGGCCCAGAAGACTGCACCCGCAAGGGTCAGCTCTGCTACTGTTTATAATGATGCGGACGATGAAGCGGATGCCGACTACCACATCGGGCAGCTGCGCGACGTAGACGAATACAATCGTCGCGGCTCGGTACAGGCAGACGATGCACCTTCCATCAGGCTGGAGGGCGATACGCTCTACGTTGATTCCAAGCAGTCCGCAAAGCACGATGCCATCACCTACAACGAAGGTTACAGCGACGGCTACTACGATGGCCTCTACGACGGCGACTTCACCTACACGGCCCGCTTGGCACGCTATCGTGGCTTCCGCCTCTACGACCCCTTCATCTGGGACATCACCTTCGGATGGTACGACCCCTGGTATGATCCTTGGTACGGCTGGTACCGTCCCTACTACGGCTACAGCAGCTGGGGCTGGGGCTGGCACAACTATGGCTGGTACGGCGGATGGTATCACCCGCACTACTACGGTGGCTACTATGGCGGACACTATGGCGGATATTATGACGGACATCGCCGGACAACGGGAAGCCGCACACTCAGCAACCGTTCGGCCACCTACAACGGCAGAGCAAGCAGACGCGGAACTGACTATGGCCGTTCTGGAGGCATCTCCCGCTCAACATATTCCGGCTCACGCGGCGTAACGAGAACCGACGGCATGCGTCAGACCACGACCGGCATGTCCCGTGGCAACGTCACGAGCAGCCGTGGCACAGTTACCTCGCGCGGCAACGTCGGCACTTCGCGCGGCAATGTCGGTACTTCACGTAGCAACAACGTCAGCACATCCCGCAGCGCAGCAAGCAGGAACAGCTTCACCAACAGCAGCACGAGGAGCAGCGTAAGCAATTACAGCGGAAGCAGCTCACGTGGAAGCAGCATCAGCAGTGGCTCACGCGGATACAATAGCGGAAGTGCAGCAGGCTTCAGCAACAGCCGAAGCGGTGGCTTCAGTGGCGGCGGCGGTTTCAGCGGCGGCTCACGCGGAGGTGGCTTCAGCGGCGGTGGCGGTGGCTCTCGCGGCGGCGGACGCAGATAAGACGGACGCAGATAAGACTTTCCTGATTCATGAACGATTAATTTACGACACTGACTTAATAAAGCTATGAAACGCTATATCATCCTTCCATTCCTTGCAGCTGCTCTGACGGCACAGGCACAGGACACCTACATGAACGAACGCATCACGAACAACTCCAGCGACGTCATCGGCACAGCTCGCTACGTCGGCATGGGCGGCGCTCTCGGCGCTCTCGGCGCAGACATCAGCGTCATCAGCTGGAACCCTGCAGGCATCGGCCTGTACCGCAAGAACGACATCGCCTTTACCTTCGGCGGTCTGTGGGGCAAGTCGTCCATCGCAGAGGAGAACCGTGGCAAAGGAACAGTCGACCAGGCCGGCTTCGTCTACAACATACCGACCGGCAGCGAGTCCTGCCCCTACGTCAACTTCTCCTTCAACTATCAGAAGAAGATAAACTTCAACCACAACTTCTATGCCAACAACAACCTGGGAGGACTAAGTCAGATGGACCAGTTGGCAGAGCTTACAGAGTGGGATGACAATTGGCAGAATAATCATGTGGGATTGGCTATGCAATATGATTACGATGCCGAACAGAGAGGGGAAGACCGGATATTCTTCAAAAGAGATGGTAATGGAGATTTATACAACGATTTCTCATCCTCAAGCTATATCTACAAACATCACAGCGAGGGTTCGGTTCAATCTTTCGACTTCAACCTCAGCACCAACATTAACGACCGGGCATTCCTTGGCCTTACGATTGGAGTGGATAATATGCGGTATCGCGGATGGAGCTATTACATGGAGAACTTCATGGATGGCAGCGGCCCCAACTACGACCTGAGCAACGATTACAAGATTACGGGTACCGGAGTGAATGTCAAGCTTGGAACCATCATTCGCCCAATTGAGAATAGTCCCTTCCGCTTCGGCCTTGTTGTTGAGACACCGACTTGGTACAGACTCAGGAACAGCACGCTATTTGACTATTCAAACAATGTGGACAATGGATGGGAAAGCTACCTGAAGTTTAAGCTCAGCTCACCCTGGAAGGTTCGCGCCAGCATCGGCAGCACGGTAGGTACGAGCTTTGCATGGGACATTGACTACGAATATGCAGCCTACGCCGGTATCCGGATGGGGTATCCCAACGATGATAACTACTACCCCTACGACATCAACACAAGCAGCTACAAGGATGTGGCAATGAATAACCATACCCGTCATACCCTACGCGGCGTCCATACCCTGCGTGCAGGAATGGAGTGGAATGCCACAAAAAACCTTGCTTTCCGTTTGGGCTACAATCTGAGCACATCAGCTTACGAAAAGAATGTCAGCTTCGACCAATACCAGATTGATTACGAGAACATCAAGGAACACAATCTTCAGAAGACAGCAATCGACTACTCCACGAACACCAGCTATATGCGCATGGGAGCTACCAACATTCTGACACTTGGTGTTGGCTATCGCGCAAAGAGCTTCTATATTGACCTTGCCTACAAGCTCCGCAACCAGTTTGCTGACTTCTACGCTTTCGACACAAACTTCACTAATAGCGAAACTGGCGACCCTGTTTTCCTGCGGCACGATGCGCTGAATGGGACAAACCTTGCCGACAGAACCATCGACCCTGTGGACGTGAACCTGACGCGCCACGCCATCACCTGCACGCTGGGCTTCAAGTTCTGACCAACGCGGCAACAACCCATTGGGCCGTTCCACAGTACACATACGACAAGGGGTACATCTAAACACAAACAGTATAATAAGACAACGGATTCCACAGATTTCACAGATTCAGGCAATGCTGATAGCAAATAAGCCAATCCGTGGAATTCGTGGAATCCGTTGTTTTTAGTTTTGGCACATCCTCTTTTGTGCATCGCGCCACGCTCTTCTGCCGGAAGCGCCTCGTGCTTATTTCAGAAGCGCCTCGCGCTTATCGCCGAAGCGCCTCGCGCTTATTTCGGAAGCGCAGGGCGCTTATTTTGTAGCGACACGGAGCTTCTACCTGACTGCCACTTTGCGTCCGGACTTTATGTACAGCCCTTTTGGGAAACCGTAAGCGTTGCCACGGCCGACCTTGCGGCCGCTGAGGTCGTAGACGCCATTGTCAACGCTCAACTTCCCGGTTTTCATCTGGCTGATGCCGTCCCCGTCGTCCACAGCCTTGCCATAGACATGCAGGGCATAGAGTGCGGGCTGCTCCACATTGTTCATGCTGGCGGAGGTGCGCGGAAAGACCAGCTTGACATAGCGTCCGCGGACGGGCGATGTGAGGGTGAGTGTCTTCTTGCTGATGCTGCCGGCATTCTTCTTGTCGGCCACCTGTGTCCAGCAGGTGTTGGCATCTCCGCCTTTGGTGATAAGGCTGAGGTCCGGTTGCTCGGGACTGACGAGGCACTGATAGGCATTCATGTTGGTGGCCTCGCCGTCGATGCTTTTGGCATCCCAAAGCAGCAGGCGACGGATGTCGTACGTCTGTTCCAGGTCGACGATAACGTAACGGTACGGGTCTGAACCCTGAACGGGTGTCGAAGGTCGCCAGGGCCGTTCGGCAGCGGGCAGTCCGGTGAGCAGGTTCATGGCGCTGCAGGCGGCATCGGGTGCATCGTAGGCCGCAAGGATGGTCTTGCCGATGCTGACGTTGTCGTCCGTGCGGGTCTGTTCGTTCACGAGGCGACCATAGACGTCGCACCCGTAGAGGCGGATGGCATTGTCGGCTACGCCGCTGGGACGTATGCCGCGCCGGAAGACGAGCTTCAGGTAGCGCACCTCGGCAGCCGGGAAGCTGATGTCCTTCTCGTCCTTGCCTTCCACACCGTCCTCATGTGCCAGCAGTGTCCAGTCCTCGTTCGTCTTCATGCGGCCATACACCCAGTACTCGGGCACATTGCCGCAGTTTGCCTCGCGTTTCCCTACGTCGCGGAAGACGAGGCGGTCCACTTCGTAGATGCCCGTGAACTCCAGGATAATCCAAGGCTGCTCGGTGCTCGTGTCGCACCACTTGCGGCCCGGGTAGATGTAGCTCATGAGCATGTTGGCCGGACGTTCGCCCTCGGCAGCATAGCCGCTGCAGGAGTTGACGAAGCAACGCACCTTGCCCGTGCCGATACCTGTCTGCTGACTGACGACACCCTCCGGCACCTGCACGCTGAGGACAGGGTCGCCTTCGTGGAGGGCTGTTGCAGGGTCGCAGACTGCCACGCCGACGAACGAATCGGCACAGCCGTAGTAGAGGAACCATTTGCCCTGATGGTAGACAAGCCCCTCGGTGAAGACCGTGCCGGCCGCATACTGTCCGCTCTTCTCGAAGGCGTCCATCGGCCGGAAGAAGGGTTTGTCGAGGCGGTCGAGGAGCACGAGCGGATTCTCTCTGTCGAAGAGCATCTGCCCTGCTGCATAAGTGTTGGCGGCATAACAGCCGTCGCCATTATTGCCGCTGGCGTTCTTGCCGTTGTAGATAAGCACGATGCCGTCTGCCGTACGGACTGCCGGAGGGCCGCACTCGGTGAGCAGACTGTCGAAGAACCCCTTGCGAGGCTTCACCAGATAGAGCAGTTCCTTGTTTGCGTCCACGATGGGCGTCCAGGTGATGAGGTCGTCGCTCGTTGCGCCGCACACCCAGCTCTCGCCCCAGTACATGAAGTACTTCTCCTCGCCGCCGACCATTATCTTCGTGGCCTGCAGGCGTCCGTCTTTCACCTCTGTCACGATGGACCCCGACTTGCAGAACATATTGGCGAACTTGCCGTCGTATGCCGTGCGGAAACAAGGGCCATGGTGCGTCCACGTCCGCAGGTCGCGACTGGTGGCCACGCTCAGACGGGCAACGGAACGGTTCCACGATGTGAAGGTCATCACGTAGAGCGGCTTGCCGTCCACTTCGGCCTCCACTACACGCGGGTCCTCCGTGCCGCCCGGCCATTCGTATTCCTTCGAGACGGCCGACTGGTCGGGGTACATGACGGGCGACGGCGAACGGTAGTCTATCGTGACGCCGTCGGCACTCTCCACCAGACCGATGCGCGAGGTGCGTTTGCCAATGCCCACATCCGGATCGTCCTCGGCGCGGTAGAGCACACAGACCTTGCCATCCTTCTCCACGGCGGCAGGGTTGAACGTGTCGGCACATTCCCACTTGACCTGTGCCTTCTTCATGGGGCAGTAGAAGAGATTGTCGGTGAGAGGGCTCACCATCGGGTTTTTGCCTTCAGGCCGCGTGAAACCGCCGATAGCCCACTGCGGAAGCACATTGGCACCCGTCGGGCTCTGCTTGTCGTCGGCCATAGCAGCGAGGCAGACGAACAGGATGGGGAAAAGGAATATACGTCTCATAGCGTCACTCTGTTACTGATAAAATGATATATGAATCTTTCTCTGTTCTGTTATCTCCAATTGCAGCAAACGTCGGCTGCTACTCTTCCGGGAATAGGCCGTAGAGCTTGGCGTCGATTTGCTCTGTGATGCGCTGGAAGTCGGCCACATTCGATTCGAACTTCAGCGTGTCGCCATCCACGATGAGGAGTTTGCCGGGATAGTTCTTTATCCATTCCTCGTAGCGCTCGTTCAAGCCGGTGAGGTAGTCGATGCGGATGCTTTGCTCGTACTCGCGGCCGCGCTTGCTGATCTGCGCGATGAGGTTGGGGATGGTGCTGCGGATGTAGATGAGCAGGTCGGGCAGCCCCACGAGCGACATCATCAGGTCGAAGAGGTCCGTGTAGTTCTTGAAGTCGCGGTCGCTCATGTAGCCCTGTGCATGGAGGTTCGGGGCGAAGATGCGTGCGTCCTCGAAGATGGTGCGGTCCTGGATGATGGTGTCCGTGCTCTTAGATATCTCGACGACATCGCGGAAACGCTTGTTCAGGAAATAGACCTGCAGGTTGAAGCTCCAGCGATTCATGTCCTGATAGAAGTCATCGAGATAGGGATTTGTCTCAACAGGCTCGAAGCGCGGTGTCCAGCCGTAGCGCTTGACGAGCAACTTTGTCAGGGTGGTCTTGCCACACCCTATGTTTCCGGCAATAGCGATGTGCATAATAATGATGAATGAAGAGTGAAGAATGAAGAATTTGCTACCGCTCTCAATTATGAATTATGAATTGAAAATTATGAATTAACCTCGAGTGGGAACATGCCGTAGAGCAGTCCGTCTATCTTGTCTGTTATGTCCTTGAAGTCTTTCGGATTGTGCTGGTAGTCGATGTTGTCCACCTCGACTGTGAGCACCTTACCCTTGTATTTGTTGTAGATGAAGTCCTCGTAGAGGTCGTTCAGCCCTTTGAGGTATTCGAGCTGGATGGCCTGTTCGTAGTCGCGACCTCGCTTCTGGATGTTGGCAACGAGGTGCGGGATGCTGGCACGCAGATAAATCATCAGGTCGGGGTAGCGCACGATGTTCGTCATGTGCCCGAAGAGCTCCATGTAGGTATCGAAGTCGCGGTCGCTGAGGTGCCCCATACGTTTGTTGTTGGCCACGAAGACGTACACACCCTCGTAGATGCTGCGGTCCTGGATGGTGTCCTTGCCGCTCTTCTGCATCTCCATGATGTCGCGAAAGCGTTCCTTGAGGAAGAACACCTCCATGGGAAACGACCATCGCTCGATGTCGCGATAGTAATCCTCCAGATAGGGGTTGAAGGTCACCTGCTCGTACTTCGGCTCCCAATGGTAGTGCCGTGCGAGCATCTCTGTCAGCGTGGTCTTGCCGCTGCCTATGTTTCCAGCTATCGCGATGTACACCTTTTTACGATTTACGATTTAATGATTTACGATTTACGATTTGATTACCCGAAGGACTATGAAGCAAAGCTCGACGCAAGTCAACTATGAATTATGAACTATTTCAGCATGATGTCTGCCACGGAATACCTGTCGAGGAAGATGCTGCAGTCCACATCGCCCTTGATGCCGCTCACGCTGCCCGTGCAACTGTATTGCCACAGGACGATGGGTACGTCCTCGCTCAGCCCGGGGAACTCGTCGGCATAGCGTGCCACCATGAAGCGATATTGAGTGAACTTGCCTTCGAGGTATTTGGCATAGAAGTTTACACCTGTGTAGATGATGGGTCTGACGCCATAGATGCGCTCCACGCCTTCGAGGAAGGCCCGCAGCCTTCCCTGGAACTGTGTCAGCGACCCTCTGCCTCGCTTCTCGACATCCACCACGGGAATGAGGTCCTGCTGGCGCGGGTCGACGTTCGTACGGAAGTTCTCCAGTTGCGTCAGCGCACTGGCCGTCGGACTGAAGAAGTGATAGACACCCACGGGAATACGGGCCTGCTTCGCTCCATAGAGGTTGCGCAGGTAGAAATCGTCGACGTAGCCGGAAGACTCCGTTGCCTTGATGTAGACGAACTGCACCTTTTCGTCGCGTGCCACTTCGTCCCATCGGATGTATCCCTGATAGTGCGAGACGTCGATGCCCTGCTGCTTGTTCACGGTATGACGCAGCAGAGGCCTGAGCTCCGAGGGGACAGGCAAGGGACTGTCCGGCAATGGAGCAGCCCAAAGCACCTCCGGCTCCGGCAGAGCATAGATAGGCTCCACCCGCCCGGACGAAGTTTTTTTCTTCTTATCGGCAGATGCCGTTGCTGCCACAGCGAGCAGCAACACAAACAAAAGTGTGATGCGAAACCGCATGTAAGGATAAATAAAAAGATTCCTCCCCTTGGGGGATGTCTCCAAGAGGAAAGTTAGGCTCCCATATACTCAAACTCGAAGTTCGGTCCCTTGATGCTGGGGAACTGGCTGCGCAGGTCGATGTCCTGACGGTTACGCAGATGGTCCACCACCTTGTCGTAGCTGTCCTGTATGCTTTCTGCCTTCAGCTTGACAACAAAGACAGTGTCCACATAGTGGCACTTCTGCACCTCGGGCAGCGAGATGACGCGCTTGAAGGTCATCTTCACTTTGTACCATCCGGGCTGTGGCAAGCTGTACTGAGCCAGAGCTTCCTTCTGGGCTGTCTTCTCCACCTTGTTCTGGCTGGCTCCCTTTGCCTTGAATTCCTCCATCGTGCTGGCGGTAGTCTTGATGGCAATAAAGAAGGAACGGGCATGCACCTTGATGTGCTTGGGGTACATGACACTGCTGCTCCAGAACTTCTTCAGCTCGTCCACTATCGTCTCGTTGACCTCTACATCCTCCAGCGAGGAAAGGAAGTTGACGGCTTCTTCTACACTATAGACGAGAGTCTCGTCGTCGAAATATCTAATATAAAGATTCATCCGTAATATGTTGTTACTGTTATTGCGCCCACAAAAGTAGGAAAAAGGGAGCAAATAGCGAAATTTTAGCCAGACAAAAACCTGCTATGCGAAAGATTTTGCCTAATTTTGCACGCCAGAAGGAAAAACAGTAAGCATGAAAGTCAAAAGAATCGTCAAGGACTGGGCATTGCCGCTGAGCATGGTGACTGGTGCACTAAGCTATTTTGTATGCCGCAGTCTGCCGCTCGCACCATTGGTCAGGGAACAGCTGAGGGAGAGCATTCCGTACGTGCAACCCACACTTATCTTCTGCATGCTGACGCTCACCTTCTGCCGTATCAAACCCAGTGACATGCGACTGCGTGGCTGGCAGGGCTGGCTGCTCCTCTTCCAGGCCGGCACCGCCGCTCTCTTCTGTCTGCTGCATCAGTCTGTCCGGGACGAAACGGCCCGACTCCTTCTGCAAAGCACCATGCTCTGCTTCCTGTGTCCCACGGCCACGGCAGCCGCAGTCGTCACGACGAAGTTGGGCGGCAATGCCGGCACTCTGACTGCCTACACACTCCTCATCAACCTCTGTGCAGCACTACTCTTCCCGACATTCATCCCGCTGGTCAATCCAACGGACGACATGAACTTCTGGCTCTCCTTCCGGCTCATCGTCTGCCGCGTGTTCCCGCTGCTCATCTTCCCATTGCTGGTTGCCTTCTTCATCCGCCATGCCTTCCCCCGACTGCTACATTACCTTACGGCCATCCCCGACCTTCCCTTCTACATCTGGACGGTGTCGCTCTCGCTGGCAATCGCCGTCACCACTCGCATCATTGTCCATGCCGACGTGACGTTCACTGCATGCCTCGTCATCGCGCTGGGCTCTGCCCTGGCCTGTGCCCTTCAATTCGCCGCTGGCAGAATGGTGGGGCGACACTATGGCGACAACATCAGTGCGGCACAGGCATGCGGACAGAAGAACACCGTCCTTGCCATCTGGGTGGGCTACACCTTCCTACATCCCCTTACGGCACTGGCCGGCGGCTTCTACAGCATCTGGCACAACGTCTACAATTCCTACCAACTCTACAGGAAAGCACGGCCCGTCGGCTCGCCGAGGAATGACAATTAGCCGTTTCTTGCAGAATTTTGCAGAAAAAAGCAAAATAATCGGGCAATCCTTTGGCAGAAAGAAAGAAAACACCTACCTTTGCAGACGAAAAAGACAGAATCATGAATAAGAACAACCTCTACTTCGGCTTCTATTATTACTTTTACTTTAGCAAATGAAGTGAAGCGGGTCATCGTATATATATAAATAAGGTATAAGAGATAACGAATATAGAAGAATCCCGCTCAGCAATGACGCGGGATTTTTTAATGAGAAAACACCATCAGCATACACCATGAACAAGAATTACAGTCTCTATCTGCTTCATGCAAAAACAGAAGCCATGTCAAGGTTCCTAAACCTCGACAGATTCATCCAAGGCGAAAAGAACGCCCGTGGCTGGCAAAAATCATGTTCCAATTGCTGCCCGACCAGTTCGTCTCGAACATTATCCTTGGCTACCTTGGCTACGACTTAGGAAATGCCGACATCTGCACTTTGTACGAATGGATTCTCAGAAAACCACAGCAATAGTCTGAACAAACACAAATGAAAAGGATAGCAATACAGGGCATTGAGGGCTGTTTCCACGACATTGCCGCTCATCGCTTCTTCGAGGGCGAAGAGGTGGAACTGGTCTGTTGTGACACCTTCGAGGAAATGTTCACCCGGCTCAAAGCGGAGAAAGACATGCTGGGCATCATGGCCATAGAGAACACCATCGCCGGAAGCCTGCTCCACAACTATGAACTGCTGCGCGACAGCGGCATGACCATCGTGGGCGAATACAAGCTTCGCATCAAGCACAGCATCATGTGTCTGCCCGACGAAGACTGGGACGACATCCGGGAGGTCAACTCTCATCCAGTCGCCCTCATGCAATGCCGCCAGTTCCTTTCGCGCCACCCTGACCTGAAGGTTGTCGAAGTGTCCGACACGGCCGGTGCAGCAGCCGACATCAGCCGCGAAAAGAGACACGGACATGCCGCCATCTGCCATCGCGACGCTGCCGACATCTACGGCATGAAGATCTTGCAGGAAGGCATTGAGACGAACAAGCACAACTTCACGCGCTTCCTCATCTTGGCACAACCCGAAAAGGCCACCGCCATCCGCAATACCAGGCACATCGACAAAGCCAGCCTCGTCTTCACCCTCCCCCACGAAGAAGGCAGCCTCAGCGCCATCCTCTCCGTTCTCTCGTTCTACAAACTCAACCTGACCAAGATACAATCCTTGCCCATCATCGGGCAGGAGTGGCAATACATGTTCTACATCGACCTCTCCTTCAACGACGAGAAGCGCTACCGTCAGGCACTCAACGCCATCACTCCACTTACACGCGAACTCAAACAACTTGGCATTTACGAAGATGGAAAGCAAAGCATTTAATATCCGCCCGGCTGACAGATTGGCCGACGTAACAGAGTATTACTTCAGCCGCAAGCTGAAAGAAGTGGCAGCCATGAACGCCGAAGGGAAGGACGTCATCAGCCTTGCCATCGGCAGCCCCGACATGCCACCCTCACCCGAAACCATCGAGACACTGTGCCACGAAGCACAGAAGCCCACGGCTCACGGCTATCAGCCCACCGTAGGCATCCCCGAACTGCGGCAGGCAATGGCGGGCTTCTACAAGAGATGGTTTGGCGTGGAGCTCGACCCGAAGACTGAAATACAGCCCCTCATCGGCAGCAAGGAAGGCATCCTGCACGTCACCCTCGCCTTCGTCAACGTCGGAGATGAAGTTCTCGTGCCCAATCCCGGCTACCCGACCTACACGAGTCTCTCCAAACTGCTTGGCGCAAAAATTGTCAACTACGACCTGCTGCCCGAGAATGGCTGGCAGCCCGACTTCGAGGCTCTAGAGCAGATGGACCTCAGCCGCGTGAAGCTGATGTGGACGAACTACCCGAACATGCCGACTGGGGCAAAGGCCCGCAAAGAGACCTATGAGAAGCTGGTCGATTTCGCTCTGAGACACAACATCATCGTGGTGAACGACAATCCCTACAGCTTCATAAGACCCTGCAGACCCACCCCTAACCCCTCCCTTGTAGGGAGGGGAACAGATAGTTCTTCCGCTGAAATGGTAACTGCACCCCGCCCTTTAAGGGAGGGGATGGGGGAGGGTCTCCTTTCCATCCTGCAAGTGCCGCGTGCCAAGGAGTGCTGCATCGAGCTCAACTCCATGTCGAAGAGCCACAACATGCCCGGCTGGCGCGTAGGCATGCTTGCCACCAACGCACAGTTCGTGCAGTGGATTCTCAAGGTGAAGTCGAACATCGACAGCGGCACCTTCCGCGCCCTGCAGCTTGCTGCTGCCCAAGCCTACGACAACTCCGACCTCTGGCACCAGCAGGCCAACGTAGAGACCTATGCTCCGCGCCGCCGCTATGCAGAGGAAATCATGCAAGTCCTCGGCTGTCAGTACGACCCGCAGCAGACTGGCATGTTCCTTTGGGGACGCATCCCCGACATATATAATTATGTAGAAGAACTCACCGAGCGCATCCTCCACGAAGCCCGAGTGTTCATCACGCCAGGCTTCATCTTCGGCTCCAACGGCAGCCGCTACATCCGCATCAGCCTCTGCGCCAAAGAGGACAAAATGAAAGAAGCCTTGCGAAGAGTGAAACAGCTAATGAAGAACGACGGAGCATCGGATTAACAAGATGTCGACATAACGACATAACGAAATGTCGATATAACGAAATAACGTCGTAACGATTTAACGAAACAATTAAAAGGATAACATAATGGAACTGAATCTGACCCCCCTGAACCTGCCAAGCGACCAGGAACGTGCCTTCATCATTGCCGGTCCGTGCAGCGCTGAGACAGAAGAACAAGTGATGACCACCGCCAAACAGCTGGCAGGCAAAGGCTGCCACATCTTCCGCGCCGGAGTATGGAAGCCGCGCACGAAGCCCGGCGGCTTCGAAGGCCACGGCGAGCCGGCATTGCCCTGGCTGGCAAACGTCAAGAAGGAAACTGGTATGCTCATCGCCACCGAGGTGGCAACGCCGAAGCATGTGGAACTGGCCCTCAAGTATGGCGTCGACATCCTCTGGGTAGGTGCACGCACCACGGCCAATCCCTTTGCCGTGCAGGAACTGGCCGATGCACTGAAGGGAACCGACGCGACGGTCCTCGTCAAGAACCCCGTCAACCCTGACCTTGAACTATGGATTGGTGCCCTGTTGCGCATCAACGGCGCCGGCATACAGAAGTTGGGAGCCATCCACCGCGGCTTCAGCAGCTACGAGAAGAAGCTTTACCGCAACGAACCGATGTGGCAGATACCCATCGAGCTGAAGCGCCGTCTGCCGCAGTTGCCCATCGTGTGCGACCCGAGCCACATCAGCGGCCGACGCGACCTGATTGCCTCGCTCTGCCAACAGGCGATGGACCTCGGCTTCGACGGCCTCATCGTGGAGAGCCATTGCGACCCCGACAATGCTTGGAGCGATGCCTCGCAGCAGGTAACGCCCGAGGTGCTCGACTTCATCGTGTCGCGACTCATCTTCCGCGACACATCGGAGCACACCGACCGCCTCAAGGACCTCCGCCAGGAGATTGACGAGCTCGACAATGAGCTCATCGACCTGCTTGCCAAGCGCATGAAGATATGTCGCAGCATTGGCGAGTACAAGAAGGAAAGCGGCATGACCATCGTACAGACACGCCGCTACAGCGAGATACTCGACAAGCGCGGCGCACAGGGTTCCCTGCTGGGCATCGACACACATTGCATCAAGAACATCTTCGAACACATCCACGAGGAAAGCGTCCGCCAGCAGATGGAGATTATCAATAAGTAGAAGACCCACCCCAACCCTCCCTTAAGGGAGGGAGAAAGGAGGGGGCGCAACATAAAACAAATATCTATGTATAACAACACACACAGCTCACAAGGGGATTTCCTCCCCTTTAAGGGGAGGTTAGGAGGGGTCTTATGAGAATACTTATCCTAGGCGCAGGCAAGATGGGTTCGTTCTTCACGGACGTACTTTCCTTCGACCACGAATGCGCCGTCTATGAGATTGATGCCCGCCGGATGCGCTTCCTCTACAACACGCAGCGCTTCACGACGCTCGACGAGATACGCGACTTCCGGCCTGAGCTCGTCATCAATGCCGTCACGCTGAAGTACACCATCGACGTCTTCCAGCAGGTCATTCCTCAATTACCCAAGGACTGCATCATATCGGACATCTCGTCGGTGAAGACAGGTCTGAAGGACTTCTACGAGGGGACTGGCATGCGCTACGTCTCAACACACCCGATGTTCGGTCCCACGTTTGCCAACCTCGGGGCACTCTCCTCGGAGAATGCCATCGTCATCAACGAAGGCGACTACATGGGACGCATCTTCTTCCTCGACCTCTATCGCCGACTCGGTCTGAACGTCCACGAATACAGCTTCGACGAGCACGACGAAGCAATGGCCTACAGCCTGTCAGTGCCTTTCGTCAGCACCTTTGTCTTCTCGGCCGTGATGAAGCATCAGGACGCACCAGGCACCACGTTCAAGCGACATCTGAAGATAGCCCGAGGCGTCCTGAGCGAGGACGACACGCTACTGCGCGAAATACTCTTCAACCCGCGCACCAAGGCGCACGTCGAAGGCATCCGTTCCGAGCTGAAGGAACTGATACAGATTATCGACGAACACGACGAAGAGGCGCTCAACGCCTACCTCACAAAGATTCGAAACAACATAAGATAATTTCCCTTTCGCCTATTTGCCATTTAAACATTTAGCCATTTACCGTTTACTACAACCCAGCACAACAACAGCCACGGGCAAATAGTAAATGGTAAATGGCTAAATGTTTAAATGGTAAATGGCTAAATGGTAAATGCCATTATCTCCAGCCTGGCATGCCGGTTCCGCTCTTGTGAACACGCTCTATGCGGACGCGGTAGAGCAAGGTGCTGTAGGCTGGGACTGCATCGGACGCAGCTTCCTTATAGCCCAGTTCCTGCGGGATGTAGATGAACCAATCGTCCCCTTTGACCATGTACTGGAGGGCCGTCATGAAGCCTTCTACGACCGAGGACGTTGCCATTGCGACGGGGGCCGCCGTCTTCTCGTCGAAGTCGTCGTAGTACGTCTGGCTGAAGATGGTCATGTTGGTTTTGCTTACGGGGTAGTTGTCGTCCATCAGCCATGCACGGTAATAGAGGCGGACGCTATCGGTATAGGCAGAGCTAATGTCGCCGTCGCCGCTCGAGATGACTTTGCAGACGATATAATCCGTTGCAGGTCCTTGCACATCGGGACTCTTGAGGAGGGTGCGGAAGATGCGCCAGTTGCAATGCTGTTGCCAGTCATTGCCGTTGGGATACTGCGTCTTGGCTGCGGCAATGGCGACCTGCGCCGAGTCGTACTTCTCGGCAAACCACTGGGCATTGCGCTCCTGCCAGTCATGTCGCGAATCGTCTACCTCTTCGCTGTTCTTGCATGATGCAAGAATCAGCAAAGGGCAAACGAGTATGGCTATCAGCTTATGTTTCATTGTTCTCAGAGCAGTTTCTTGAGGAGGGAAGTGATGCTCACCTTATCCTCGATGATGCCGCGCAGATCGCTGATGTTGACGCGGCGCTGTTCCATCGTGTCGCGGTCGCGGAGGGTCACGGTGTTGTCCTCGAGGGTCTGCTGGTCGACGGTGACGCAGTAGGGGCAGCCGATGGCATCCATGCGGCGGTAGCGCTTGCCTATCTGGTCCTTCTCCTCGTACTTGCAGTTGAAGTGGAAGCGCAGGTCGTTGATGATTTCCTGTGCCTTCTCGGGCATGCCGTCCTTCTTGGTGAGGGGGAAGACGGCGAGCTTGACAGGAGCGAGGGCTGCCGGCAAGTGGAGCACGGTGCGTGTCTGTCCGTCGGGCAGCTGCTGCTCCTCATAGCTGTGGCACATGATGGAGAGGAACATGCGGTCCACGCCGATGGAGGTCTCGATGACGTACGGCGTGTAGCTCTCGTTGCGCTCGGGGTCGAAGTACTCTATCTTCTTGCCGCTGTACTTGGCGTGCTGCGAGAGGTCGAAGTTCGTACGGCTGTGGATGCCTTCCACCTCCTTGAAGCCGAAGGGCATGTGGAACTCGATATCGGTGGCGGCATTGGCGTAGTGGGCCAGCTTGTCATGGTCGTGGAAGCGGTAGTTCTCAGCGCCGAAGCCGAGGTTCTGGTGCCACTTCATGCGCGTCTCCTTCCACTTGGCGAACCAATCGAGCTCGGTACCGGGCTGGATGAAGAACTGCATCTCCATCTGCTCGAACTCGCGCATGCGGAAGATGAACTGGCGTGCAACGATTTCGTTGCGGAAGGCCTTGCCAATCTGAGCGATGCCGAAGGGAATCTTCATGCGGCCTGTCTTCTGCACGTTCAGGTAGTTGACGAAGATGCCCTGTGCCGTTTCGGGACGCAGATAGATGGTCGATGCGCCGTCGGCCGTGCTGCCCATCTCGGTCTTGAACATGAGGTTGAACTGGCGAACGTCCGTCCAGTTGCGTGTTCCGCTGATGGGGCAGACGATTTCCTCGTCGATGATGATTTGCTTGAGCGCCTCGAGGTCGATGCCGCCCTGAGCGTTCATGGCCTCCTGATAGCGGTGGTGCAGGTTGTCGAACTTAGCCTGGTTCTCGAGCACACGCTCGTTGGTGGCGCGGAACTGTGCCTCGTCGAACTTGTCGCCGAAGCGTTTCTGAGCCTTCTCTATCTCCTTCTGGATCTTGTCCTCGTACTTTGCCATCTGGTCCTCGATGAGGACGTCGGCACGATAGCGCTTCTTCGAGTCGCGATTGTCGATGAGGGGGTCGTTGAAGGCGTCCACATGTCCGCTGGCCTTCCACGTTGTGGGGTGCATGAAGATGGCGGCGTCGATGCCCACGATGTTCTCGTGCAGCAGCACCATGCTCTGCCACCAGTACTGTTTGATGTTGTTCTTCAGCTCTACGCCGTTCTGTCCGTAGTCATAGACGGCGCCCAGTCCGTCGTAGATATCACTTGAGGGGAAAACAAAGCCGTACTCCTTGCAGTGCGACACGATTTTCTTGAAAACATCTTCTTGTTGTGCCATTTCTTATACCTTATTAAATATATATGTTAATTTTTCGGGTGCAAAGATAGTCAAAAAAGATGAAAGTTGCTCCATATTCCGCTTATTTTATTGTTTGATGCGCTTCTGCCGCAAATTTTTCGGCGCTTTCCTTGCTTGGAAAGAAAAGAAGTCGTAACTTTGCCCCTGATACATTAAAACCCACACATTACCGACATGAAACTGGTATATGCAAGCGTCATCTTAGCAACAGCCGCCCTGTTCATGGCAGGATGCGATGCAAAGCAAGCAACTGACAAAGAGAAAACTGAAATAACCGAGGAAGAAAGCCTGATGCAGGACGACGGCTTTAATTTCGTGGAACTGGCGCAGAAACCCCTGCCCTGCTCGAAGGAAACGCTGCAGGCTGCGTGGAAGAAGATAGGCACCGTGGAGAAGCCTCACACAAAGACCATCGACTATAGGCAGAACACCCCCACCCTGTTCATTTCCACCGACTTGGACAAGGACGGCAACACCGAGGTGCTGCTGCGCGGAAAGGAACCCTACGCCGCCATCTTCTCCTTCGTGGACGACTCGCTCCACCTCATCACCTTCGTCGACCAGTTCAAGATGGGACTCGGCATCACCTCGGAGGGTGTCATCATGCGCAGCGGTGCCAGCAGCAAGGGCGACTACATGATGCAGTTCATCAAGCTGGAGAACAGTCAGATTGCCGCCGCCGGAGCCGCCAAGGAGTCATTCTCGCTCCAAGGCAGCGAAATGGTGTCCGACGGCATGCATTACTTGCTGCAGGTCGACTCTGCCCTGGTCGAAGTGACCAAGGACAAGTACGAACAGGTCATTCCCAATCAGGAAGCCACCTACTTCGAGGACCTCGAAGGCTGGGAAGACTTCCGCAAGCCATAGGAAAAGCCGCGACAACGGGTTCGCCCCAGGAAAAAGCATGACACGTTCGCCGTCGCGTCACCAACGGGTGTCTCGGCAGCGAGCGTGTTTTTTGTTCGTTTCGCCAATCGTCTCATTCTGAGGCTGCTGCAAACACAGCGTGCCATGCGGCAAAAAAGTCCGTGCACTTATGGCAAAAAGTCCGTGCACTTATGGCCATAAGAGCGTGCACTTCCGGGCATAAGAGCGTGCGCTTCCGGGCAACTATCCGTGCCGCGTCGGGAGAAACGGCAGGGAATTATTGAAAGAATTGCGAAAAGTTGCGACATCTGTTCTGCGCACAGGCATCAGCCCACACGAAGCCCTCCAGGGCATCCCGAAGCTTCCGATATCCTCATGTAAGGCAAAAACAGGACGGAGCTTCTTGCCCAAATGGGATAAAAATTGTACCTTTGCAAAAAATTATGCACAGGCTGACACAATAAAGCACATAAGTTTCACGTTATATAATGTAGGATGAAAAGACTGCTCTGGATAGGTATGCTCATCGTGACCCTCACGGCAAGGGCACAGTTCGACGCGGCGTTTACCAACACCTGGGCGTTGCAGTCCTACCATAACCCTGCAGCGGCGGGGCTGGACAGCAAACTCAATGTCCAGGGTGCCTATAGCTTGCAGATGGTGGGATTCGAGGGCGCACCGAAGACGATGCTCATCAATGCCGACATGCCGCTCTTCTTCTTCGGACCGAAGCACGGCGCTGGTCTGGCCTTCACGAACGATGCCATCGGCGCCTTCTCGAACAAGAAGATACAGCTCCAGTACGCCTTCCACCAGAAGCTGTGGGGAGGCCGCGCAAGCATCGGCGTGCGTCCCACACTACTCATGGTCGGATTCAACGGCTCGGAGCTGGACCTGGCCGAATCGGGCGACCCGGCCTTCGCCACAAGCGACGTGAAGGGCAACGCCTTCGACCTCGACGTCGGTCTGCGCTACACCTACAAGAAGCTCTGGTACGCCGGCGCAAGCGTCATCCACCTGCTCGGACCGAAAGTCAAGCTCGGCGATGACAAGACACACGAAGTGACCGTCGACCCCACATTCCAGGTGCAAGGAGGCTACAACCTCGCACTCCGGCACCCGCGCTACAAGATTGCAATGGATGCCATGGTGCGCTCCGACTTGATGAACTGGCGAGGCGACATCGACGTACGACTCCTCTACGACGGCGAGAAGCACAAGCTCTACGGAGGCCTCATGTACAGCCCCACCATCAGCGTCGGACTGCTGCTTGGCTTCGACTTCCACGGCATCAACATCGGATACTCCTACGAAGTCTATACAGGCGGCATAGGAGCCCTGAACGGAACACACGAAATACTCATCGGATACCAGCACGACCTGGACCTCTTCAAAAAGGGAAAGAACCTCCACAAGTCCGTCCGGCTGCTGTAGAAGCCATAACCCAGAACATCTAGAAACTCTAGAGAATCTAGTAAAACTAGTATAACTAGTAAAACTAGAACATCTAGAAAACCAGAAAACGACACGAAAAAACAATAATATTAAATATGAAGACAAAAAGTCTGTTTTTAGTGGTTGCAGCCGTCAGCTGCCTTGCCCTCGGCTCATGCCTCGGCTCCAGCTCTTCGGCCAACGCCGTGGGAGGTGAACTGACAGGCGTCAAAGGCTCCTCCTTCACGGAACCCACTCCCTACGGTATGGTGCCCATACACAAAGGCTCACTCAAAGTCGGCCTCGAGAGAAACGACACACTCTGGGGCACGGAGTTCCCCCTGCGCAACATCAGCGTGGACGGGTTCTGGATGGACCAGCACGAGGTGAGCAACGCCAAGTACCGCCAGTTCGTCAACTGGGTGCGCGACAGCATCATCCGCGAACGTCTGGCCGACCCCGCTTACGGCGGCGACGAGACATACAAAATCGAGGAAGACAAGGAGGGCAACCCCGTCACACCTCACCTCGACTGGAGCAAGAGCATACCCTGGCGCAAAGCTAACGAGGACGAGGACCGCGCCATACAGAGCGTCTACGTCATCCATCCCATCGACGGCACCAAGATGCTCGACGCAAGCCAGATGAACTATCGCTACGAGGTGTACGACTATGTGGCTGCCGCACAGCGCAAGTACCGACTCAACCCCGAAGAGCGCGACCTCAACACGGACCATGCCGTGTCCACCGAACAGGTCATCATCAGCAAGGACACCGCATGGATCGACGACGACGGACACATCCAGCGCCAGACCATCACACGCCCGCTCTCCGGACCGTGGGACTTCCTCAATACATACATTGTTAATATATATCCCGACACCACCTGCTGGGTCAACGACTTCCAGAACGCCAACAACGAGCGCTACATGAAGCTTTACTTCTCCAACCCTGCCTTCGACGACTATCCCGTAGTGGGCATCACATGGGAACAGGCCAACGCCTTCTGCGCATGGCGCACAGACTTCCTGATGAAAGGCCTCGGAGGATATGCCAAGCAGATACAGCGCTACCGCCTGCCCACCGAAGTGGAATGGGAGTTCGCCGCTCGCGGCAAGGAAGGAAACCCCTTCCCCTGGGAAAGCCTCGAAGTGAAGAGCGACAAGGGATGCTTCTATGCCAACTTCAAGCCCGACCGTGGTAACTACACGCAGGACGGCTCGCTCATCACCAGCAAGTGCGGCATCTTCAGCGCCAACAGCAACGGCCTCTATGACATGGCCGGCAACGTGGCCGAATGGACCAGCACCGTCTACACCGAAGCCGGCGTGGAAAGCATGGCCGACATGAACCCCGAACTCTCCTACAACGCAGCCAAGGAAGACCCCTACCGCCTGAAGAAGAAGTCCGTACGCGGCGGCTCGTGGAAAGACCCCGAAAGCATGATACGCAGCGCATGGCGCTCCTACGAATACCAGAACCAGCCCCGCAGCTTCGTCGGCTTCCGTTGCGTACGCACAATGGTCAACGACAGATCCGGCACAAACAAGGCCTCCGGCGGCTCGGCCAAAGGCGGCAGCAAGAGCCCCAAGAGCTCTTCCACCGGACAAACACTCAGCACACGCAAGACGCGCCGATAAAACATTTCCCAACAGCATAACAATCAAAGAAAAGATACAAACATCATGAATCCTATAGCTAAATTGCAGAAGTGGATGGACTCCCCATCCGGCCAAGTATTTATGAACTACGCCTACAGCTGGGGTGCTGCGGTAGTGGTTTTGGGTGCCTTGTTCAAGCTGACACACATCCCTGGGGCTAACACCATACTGTTCGTCAGTATGATAACCGAGGTGTTCGTCTTCTTCATCTCCGGCTTTGAAAAGACCTACGAAAAAGTGCCCAGCGGCGAGACGAGCAACGCAGTGGGCGGAGGGCAGGCAATCGTCGTGGCAGGCGGTTCACCACTTCCCGAAGGCGCAGAGATACCGGAAGGTCCCATCGTCATCGGTGGAGGAGCACCCATCGTGGCTGGCGGCACAGTCGCTGCCAACGGTAACATCGACCCCGATGCGCTGGCTGCCGGCACCGGTCTGAGCGCAGCAGCAGCCAACCTCGCCGCAGCTGGTCAGGCTGCAGCACAGGCACAGCTCGCCCTGGAACAGATACAGAATGGCGGACCCACCGTGGACCCCAACCAAATCAAGGCAACAGACCCCGCTGCCATCGAAGAGGCTGTCAAGAACTACGCCGAAGAACTCACCGAACTCACCGACGTCCTGTCGCGTGTCAGGAAGCAGGCTGAGCGCATGACCACCGACAGCGAGGAGATGGAGAACCTCAACCGCTCGCTCACCGGCATCGCTACCGTCTACGAACTGCAGCTGCGCAACATCAGCAAGCAGGTAGGCACCATCGAGCAAATCGACGAGCAGACACGCCGCATGGCTCAGCAGATTGAGGAACTCAACAACGTCTATGCACGCATGATAGGCGCCCTCACCATCAACATGGGCAGCGTGCCTGGCACAGCACAAAGCGAGAAGTAAAAGACTCCGAGTATTCCGCAACCACAGAGTATTCAGAGTATTCAGAATAATCCGACTATTCAGAAAGCAATGCCTATAAAGAAGAAAAGGATATCCCCGCGTCAGAAGATGATCAACCTGATGTACCTGGTCCTCCTGGCCATGCTGGCACTCAATGTGTCGACCGACGTACTCGAGGGTTTCTCGCTTGTGGCTGACGGGTTGAAGAAGAGTACCGACAATGCCTCTAAATCCAACATGGGCATCTACGGCACCTTCGACCAGCAGATGAAGAACAACCCTGCGAAGGTGAAACAATGGTACGAGAAGGCACAATATGTTCGTGGCATGAGCGACTCACTCTACAATCTTGCAGAGGAGCTGAAGGAGGCCATCGTACGTAAGAGCGACGGCAAGGAAGCCGACGTCAACGACATAAAGAACCGCGAAGACCTGGAAGCCAGCACGCAGGTAATGCTTGCCCCTGGCACAGGACGCGGCAAAGAACTCTTCAATGCCATCAACAGCTATCGCGAACGCATCGTGAAGATGGTGACGGACAAGGAGAAACGAGAGATTATCAGCAGCAATCTTTCCACCGAAGTGCCAACCAAGGGAAAGGTCCTCGGCAAGAACTGGCAGGAATATGCCTTCGAGAACATGCCTACAGCTGCAGCCGTAACGCTGCTCACCAAGTTGCAGAATGATGTGCGCACAGCCGAAGGCGAAGTGCTCCACAATCTCATCAGCAATGTCGATGTCAAGGACATACGTGTGAACCAGCTCAATGCCTACGTCATCCCCAACGCCCAGACCGTGGTGCAAGGCGGACGCTTCAGCGCACAAATCATCATGGCAGCCGTCGACACGACACGCCGTCCCACCATCTACATCGGTGGCAAGCAGATACAGAGCGACAAAGGCTACTACGAAACCGTGTGCAGCAAGACCGGCGACTTCACCTTCAGCGGCTACATCGAGATGCTGAACGGCTCGGGAGAGAAGGTACGTCGCGACTTCTCGCAGAAGTATAGCGTCGTGGCTCCCAGTGCAACGGTCAGCGCAGACATCATGAATGTACTCTACGCAGGCTACGACAACCCGATGAGCGTCTCAGTGCCCGGCATCCCGAGCAGCAAGCTGCGCGTCAGCATGACAGGCGGCAGCTTCGAACAGAAAGGCGAGGGCAAGTACGTGGCCCGGCCCACGACACCCGGCACAGAAGCCGTTGTCACCGTCTCGGCCGAAAGCGAGGGACGCATGCAGGAGATGGGCAAATTCACCTTCCGTGTACGTAAGTTGCCCGACCCCACCGCCTTCATCGCCTACGCTGCAGAGGGTGGCGAGGAACACTTCACGGGCGGCTCGCTGTCGAAGCAGATTCTCATGGGCACCGAGGGCATCGGCGCTGCCATCGACGACGGACTGCTGAACATCGCCTTCCGTGTGAACAGCTTCGAGATGCTCCTCTTCGACGCAATGGGTAACGCTGTGCCCTTCCAAAGCAACGGCGACAAGTTCTCCGACCAGCAGAAGGCACAGATGCGCGGTCTGGCTCGCAACAAGCGTCTCTTCATCAGAGATATACACGCCACAGGCCCCGACGGCATAGAACGCACACTGAAAAACCCCATGGAGGTCATCATCAAATAAGATATTTGGCGTAACAACGTCATAACGAAATAACGTCATAACGAAACATAGAAACAAAAAAGCTATGAAGCGCATACTTTCTCTCATAACGGTCACACTCCTTGTGGCAAGTGCAGCAAAAGCTCAGCCGGCGAAGCGTCGTGTTGTCACCCCCGAAAAGACCGAACAAGCCGCCAAGCCTGCTAATGGCACCGACCGCGCATCGCTCATGTTCCCCACAACGGCGTCCATGCCAGAGGATGTCGTCTGGAAGCGCGACATCTATCGGCAGCTCGACCTAACGAAGGACAAGAACGCACCCATGTACTACCCCGTGGAACCAATGGGCAGACAGGTGAACCTCTTCACCTATCTCTTCCGACTTATCCTCACCGGCCGAATCAACGCCTACACCTATAAGCTCGACGGCAACGAGTCGTTCGACGAAAAGGACAAGCTCGCCGTCAAGGACTTGCTGGAACGCTACGGCATCTACTACGAGGAGAGCGGAGGCAAGCTCACCGTGGCCGACAGCGACGTACCGAGCGCCGAAGCTACCCGATACTACCTGAAGGAGAGCATCTATATGGACCAGCGCACCGGCACCTTCACCACCAAGGTGACAGCCCTCTGCCCCATCCTCATGCGAGGCGCCGACGAATTCAGCAGCGACGCAACGCCCTACCCGCTCTTCTGGGTGAAGTACGACGACATCGCTCCCTGGCTCGCCAAACTCCCCATGATGGCAAGCAACCTGAACAACGTCACCAACATGACGGCCGACGACTTCTTCGCCATGAACCGCTACGAAGGTCAGATATACAAGACCAACAACATGCAAGGCAAGGTGCTGCAGAACTACTGCGAGACCGATAGCGACATGGTGGCAGAACAGACACGCATCGAGAAACAGATCAGCGACTTCGAGAAGAACGTCTGGGGCAACGGTTTCCTGCCCGACACAACAAAGAAGGACAGCCTCGATGCCGAGATGCAGGCCGACGAGAAGAAACCCTCGCGTGGACTCCTCTTCGGGCGCAACAAACACAAGTCGGAAGGCACAAGCACCGCATCAGCACGAAGCACAGCATCAGCCGCTGCCAAGAAGGAAAAGGGCGAAGCATCGGCTAGCACCGCCCCACGCGTCAGTGCCCGCCGCCAGAGACGATAGCAAATCACGGAGCATCCCGCTCCTCACAGATACAACAAAATCCCGCAACCTTCATTCCGGAAGATTGCGGGATTTTTCATATCCATTGCACAAAGACCAATCCCTAGACATTGCAAAGCCATAACAACACCTTGTCGCCATCATGCCAAGGACCACGCCTCTCAAACGGAAGTACACGGCGCTTCCGTGATAAGAGCCTTGCGCTTCCAAGATAAGAGCCCTGCGCTTCCGTGATAAGGACCTAGCGCTTCCGTGATAAGGGCCTGGCGCTTCCTGTTACATTCTGTACCGGCACGGAGATTCGCACATGAAACTGTACTTTTGTATTAACATCGAAAAGCACGAAACACATCAAAACACTCGTCACTCATCAGGTTTGACGGTTAAGTATCAGAAACCCAGTCAATATGACCCTGACGAGTGTATGACGAGCTCGTCAGGCACTCGTCAGGGTATAAATGCATGACAATCATTGACTTTAGCCCTGTACATGACGAGTGACGAGTAAATGCTCATACCGAGCGCACAAAAAAAGCCGCTCCATCCTTCACGGACGAAGCGGCTTCATTACGACGCGTACGCTTTGCCTTCTTGGCTGTCTTGGCCATGTTCTCGTCGAAGTCAACGAGCTCGATGAAACACATGGGAGCGGCATCACCGGCACGGAAACCAGTCTTGATGATGCGGGTGTAGCCACCGGGACGATCGGCAACAGCCTTCGAAATGGTGGTGAACAGCTCTGTGATGGCGTGCTTGTCCTGCAGATAGCTGAAGACAACGCGACGTGAGTTGGTAGTGTCCTCCTTCGACTTGGTGATGAGGGGCTCTACGTACTTCTTCAAGGCTTTTGCCTTGGCCAGGGTCGTAGTGATTCTTTTGTGCATGATCAGAGAGATAGCCATGTTGCTCAACATAGCGCTTCTGTGGGATGCAGTACGGCCCAGATGATTGAATTTCTTATTATGTCTCATTTTCTTTATTCTTTATCTAATTTATACTTAGAAATATCGGTTCCAAACGACAGATTCAGACTCTCGAGCAAATCATCAAGCTCCGTGAGCGATTTCTTACCGAAGTTCCTGAACTTGAGCAAGTCGGTCTTGTTGTACTGTACCAGGTCGCCGAGGGTCTCGACGTCGGCTGCCTTGAGGCAGTTCAGGGCACGTACGGACAAGTCCATATCCACAAGCTTGGTCTTCAGGAGCTGGCGCATGTGCAGAACCTCCTCGTCGAATTCCTCGTTGACATCCAGCTCGTTGTTCTCGAGCGTAATCTTTTCGTCGGAGAACAACATGAAATGATGAATGAGGATGCGGGCAGCTTCCTTGAGCGCGTCCTTCGGGTGAATGGAACCATCAGTGGTAATCTCAAGTACGAGCTTCTCGTAGTCGGTCTTCTGCTCTACGCGGAAGTTCTCTACGGCATACTTGACATTCCTGATAGGTGTGTAGATTGAATCAATAGGTATGACGTTCACATCAGTGCAGAAAGGACGGTTCTCGTCGGCAGGAACATATCCTCTGCCCTTGTTGATGTTAATCTCCATATGAATGGAGGCCTTAGCATCAAGGTGACAAATCACCAGTTCGGGGTTGAGGACCTCGAAACCTGCGAGGTACTTGTTGAAGTCGCCGGCACGGAACTCAGTGGTGTTCTCGACCGTGATGGCAACCTTTTCCGTCTCGAAATCTTCTACAATCTGCTTGAATCTCACCTGCTTTAGGTTCAGTATAATGTTGGTGACATCTTCCTTTACCCCAGGCACAGTGGCAAACTCATGCTCGACGCCGGAGATAGACACGGTGTTGATAGCAAAGCCATCAAGAGAAGACAGAAGGATGCGGCGTAAAGCATTACCAATGGTAGTACCAAAACCACCTTCCAAGGGGCGGAACTCAAACTTACCGAACTTGTCGTCCGCCTCCAACATTATAACTTTATCGGGTTTTTGAAATGCTAATATCGCCATTCTTATTAATTATTTAGAGTACAACTCAACAATCAACTGTTCCTTTATGGTCTCGGGAATGTCAGCACGCTCGGGCTTGTGAAGGTACTTGCCGGCCTTCTGGCTCTCATCCCACTCAATCCAAGGATACTTGGCGTGGTTGAAGCCTGCCAGAGCATTCTGCACTACCTCGAGGCTCTTGCTGCGCTCACGAACACCAACAATCTGGCCCGGCTTTACGCTGTAAGAGGGGATGCCGACTACCTTGCCGTCAACAACGATGTGCTTGTGGTTGACAAGCTGACGTGCAGCACGGCGGGTAGGTGCAATGCCCAGACGGTAAACAATGTTGTCAAGACGACTCTCGAGGTTCTGAAGAAGAATCTCACCGGTAATACCACTGGTACGGGCTGCCTTATCGAACATGTTACGGAACTGCTTCTCCAGCACACCATAGGTGTACTTAGCCTTCTGCTTCTCTGCAAGCATGACACCATACTCGGAAGTCTTGCGACGACGGTTGTTTCCGTGCTGGCCGGGAGGGAAGTTACGCTTAGCCTGTACTTTGGGATTACCCAAGATAGCCTCGCCGAAGCGACGGTCTATCCTTGACTTAGGTCCTGTATATCTTGCCATATTATCTTATTATTAATGTTTGTCCTACGGGTATCATTATTAAACTCTTCTTCTTTTGGGAGGGCGGCAGCCGTTGTGAGGAAGCGGAGTTACGTCGACAATCTCAGTAACCTCGATACCTGCACCATGAATGGTACGGATAGCGGACTCACGACCGTTACCGGGACCCTTCACATAAGCCTTCACCTTGCGCAGGCCAAGGTCGTATGCTGTCTTGGCACAATCCTGAGCAGCCATCTGGGCAGCATAAGGAGTGTTCTTTTTGGAGCCGCGGAAACCCATCTTTCCTGCAGAAGACCAAGAAATAACCTGACCTTCGCTATTAGCCAAAGAGACAATGATATTGTTGAACGAGCTGTGTACGTGGAGCTGACCCATTGCGTCAACCTTCACCACTCTTTTCTTTGTAGCAACTGTTTTCTTTGCCATATCAATTATTATTTAGTAGCCTTTTTCTTGTTTGCAACAGTCTTCTTCTTACCCTTACGCGTACGAGCATTATTCTTCGTGCTCTGACCACGGACGGGCAGCCCGTTACGATGACGAACACCACGATAGCAACCGATATCCATCAGACGCTTGATGTTCATTGTAATCTCAGAGCGAAGGTCACCCTCTACCTTGTACTCAGCACCGATAATCTCACGAATCTTACCTGCTTCCTCATCGGTCCAGTCGGTCACCTTCTTGTCTTTGTCTACGCCAGCCTTTTCCAGGATCTTGGCCGAGCTACTGCGACCTATACCGAAAATATAGGTCAAAGCGATTTCGCCTCGCTTGTTCTGAGGCAAATCTACACCAACAATTCTAATTGCCATATACTATTCTTTTCTGTTTTGCAATAATGATTAACCCTGACGCATCTTGTACTTAGGGTTTTTCTTGTTAATAACATACAAACGACCCTTGCGACGTACGATCTTGCACTCTGGGGTACGTTTTTTCAAAGAAGCTCTTGTTTTCATATTTTAGTTTTTATTTATATCTGAATACGATACGTCCCTTCGTCAGGTCATACGGACTCATCTCGACCTTGACCTTGTCGCCAGGAAGTATCTTGATGTAATGCATCCTCATCTTGCCCGAGATGTTGCAGATGATCTTCTGACCTATCTCAAGCTCGACACGGAACATAGCATTCGAGAGCGACTCTACGATTACACCGTCTTGTTCAATTACAGCTTGTTTTGCCATATATCGTTTTTATTTGCCTTTATATATTCTTCTCAATTTCGTCGAAGGAAGACAGAATCTCTACCTTTCCTTTGTGCACGGCTATCGTATGCTCGAAGTGTGCAGCCGGCTTTCCGTCGCGAGTCCTGATGGTCCATTTGTCGTCAGTCATGTAGATTTTCGGACTTCCCATCGTTATCATAGGTTCTATCGCTATGCAGAGACCGCTCTTAATCATTGAGCCGTTTCCCCGGCTACCGTAGTTCGGGACCTGGGGATCCTCATGCATCTTGCGACCTATGCCATGACCTACGAACTCGCGGACGACTCCGTAGCCATTCGACTCGCAAAGTGTCTGAACAGCATAACCAATGTCGCCGATACGCTTGCCCTGCTGGGCTGCAGCAATTCCCTCATAGAGAGCCTGCTTCGTGACATTGAGTAACCGAGCAACTTCTTCCGAAACCTCGCCTACACGGAATGTGTAGCAAGAGTCGCCATTGAAGCCATTCAGAAGCGTTCCACAATCCACCGACACAATATCTCCGTCCACTAACGGTGTGTCGTTTGGGACACCATGCACTACAACCTCATTGACTGAGGTGCAAATCGACGCCGGAAACGGTGTGCCACCGCAAGGATTGGGGAAGCCCTTGAAAGTAGGCACCGCACCGTTGTCGCGTATGAATTCATCTGCTACCTTGTCCAACTCCTTTGTCGTGACACCCGGCCTGATATGTTTCCCCACTTCAGCCAGGGTCTGGGCAACAAGCTGGTTGGCAGCCCGCATTAATTCTATCTCGTCTTCTGTCTTAAGAAAAATCATCCCTCTGGTGACTATTCCTTAACGAGAAGATATACCTGAACGGCCATGTATACGACCGGAACTCAGCAAGCCATCATAGTGCCTCATGAGCAGGTGGCTCTCAATCTGCTGAAGCGTATCGAGAACAACACCGACGAGAATGAGCAGAGATGTGCCGCCAAAGAACTGAGCGAACTCAGGCTTCACATTGAGCAATCCGGCAAAGGCAGGCATACATGCAATCACAGCCAGGAACAGAGAACCAGGCAGAGTGATGCGATCCATTATCTTGTCAATGAAGTCTGCTGTATCCTTTCCAGGACGGATGCCAGGAATGAAACCATTATTGCGCTTCATATCCTCAGCCATCTGAGTTGGATTCAGTGTGATGGCTGTATAGAAATATGTAAAGGCAATGATGAGCAGAGCAAAGATAATGTTGTATGCCCAACTTGTATGATCGGAGAGAGCCATGAGCACAGGCGAAGCAGCCTGACCGTCAGCAACAAGTCCGAGCAGGGTGATAGGTATGAACATGATGGCCTGAGCAAAGATGATAGGCATCACATTAGCGGCAAACACCTTGAGGGGGATGTACTGACGAACACCACCTACCTGCTGACCTGCAACCATTCTCTTGGCATACTGTACAGGCACCTTGCGGACACCCTGAACGAGCATAATAGCTGCGAGGATAACCACAAAGAGAAGCATAAGCTCAATAATGAACATTACCAAGCCACCGCCGCCCAAGTTATTCAGACGAGAAACTACTTCTTGGCCGAAAGCCTGGGGCAGACGGGCTATGATGCCCAACATAATGATGAGTGACACGCCATTGCCGATACCCTTGTCGGTAATACGCTCACCAATCCAAAGGATGAACATACTGCCTGCAGCAAGAATAATGGTGCTGGAGAGGATAAACATCGACCAGTCAATACCGGGATTGAGTGCTCCTTGAGCCTGCATCTTCAGGTTAACCAGATAGGAGGGAGCCTGAACAAGCAGGATAAGCATTGTCAAATAACGTGTATACTGGTTCATCTTACGGCGACCGCTCTCACCCTCGCGCTGCATCTTCTGGAAGTAAGGCACAACGAATGCAAAGAGCTGAATTACGATGGAGGCCGAGATGTAAGGCATGATTCCCAACGCAAAGATGGAAGCATTGGAGAATGCACCGCCGGAGAACATGTTCAACAGAGACATAAGTCCTGTGTTGGTCTGTTCCTTCAAGGCCGTCAATGCCTCCGGATTGATACCCGGAAGGACAATGAACGAACCAAAACGATACATTGCAGCAAAGCCCAGCGTGATGAGAATCCTGGTGCGCAGGTCCTCAACATGCCAAATGTTCTTCAATGTTTCTATAAACTTCTTCATCAGAATTCAGATTTAAAGTTTTGTTGCGGTTCCACCTGCTTTCTGAATAGCTTCTTCTGCAGACTTGGAGAAGGCATTGGCAACGACCTCAACCTTAGCGGTCAGGGTTCCATTACCGAGAACCTTAACAAGTCCCTTGGCAGAAACAAGTCCTGCTGCAACCATGTCCTCGATTGCAACCTTCTCCAGATTCGTCTTGTCAACGAGTTTCTGAATGGTGGAGAGATTCACAACCTGATATTCTACACGATTGATATTTTTGAAGCCGAACTTGGGCAGACGACGCTGAAGAGGCATCTGACCGCCCTCGAAACCAATCTTCTTCTTGTAGCCGGAACGTGCCTTGGCTCCCTTATGGCCACGGGTAGAGGTACCACCCAAACCGGAACCGGGACCACGACCAAGTCTTCTACGACTGTGAGTTGATCCGGCAGCAGGTTTCAAATTATTCAATTTCATAATATAATCAACTTTAAATGTTCTTTAATACTATCAGCCAATCACCTTCACAAGATGACGAACTGCATTAATCAAGCCACGGTTAGAGGCATTATCTTCAATCTCAACTGTCTGATTCATTTTCCTCAGTCCCAGAGTATCCAAAGTGGCTTTCTGAGTGCGGGGAGCATGAATGCGACTTCTTACTTGCTGTACTTTGATTGTTGCCATAATTTACCTCCTTATCCTCTAAATACTTTTTCAACACTGATACCACGGTTGGCTGCGACAGTCTTTGCATCGCGCATCTCAGAAAGAGCTGCGATGGTAGCCTTGACCAGGTTGTGAGGGTTAGAAGAACCCTTGGACTTAGCCAGGCAGTCCGTAATACCTACGCTGTCGAGGACAGCACGCATGGCACCGCCAGCCACAACACCTGTTCCGTGTGAAGCGGGCATAATGAGTACATTGGCACCACCGAACTTGGCGGCTGCCTCATGGGGCACAGTACCGTTCAGGACAGGAACCTGCACAAGATTCTTCTTGGCAGACTCTACGCCCTTGGCAATAGCTGCGGTGACTTCACCTGCCTTGCCCAGACCCCAACCGATGATACCTTTCTCGTTACCAACAACAACAATAGCGGAGAAGGTGAACGTGCGACCACCCTTCGTAACCTTAGTTACACGATTGATGGCTACAAGCCTGTCCTTCAGCTCCATTTCGCTGCTTATCTTAACCTTATTTGCCATAATTCTTAGAATTTAAGTCCACCGTTACGTGCTGCATCAGCAACTTCCTTCACTCTGCCATGATAGAGGTAACCATTGCGGTCGAAAACGACTGTAGTGATGCCGGCTTCGAGAGCCTTCTTTGCAGCCAATTCGCCAACCTTGGCAGCCTGTTCCTTCTTAGGACATGTCTCCATGCCAAGTGAAGAAGCACTTACCAGGGTGGTACCTGTCATATCATTAATTATCTGCACATATATCTGCTTGTTGCTTCTGAAGACAGACATACGGGGACGCTCTGCAGTACCAGAAATCTTATTACGAACTCTGTACTTAATCTTGATTCGTCTTTCTATTTTCGTTGTCATAATCTTAATGTATTAGATATTACTTAGCACCAGCCGACTTACCAGACTTTCTGCGAATCTGTTCGCCAACGAACAGAATGCCCTTACCCTTGTAAGGCTCCGGCATACGGAAAGAACGAATCTTAGCACAAACCTGACCAAGGAGTTGCTTGTCGCAAGACTCGAGGATGATCAGGGGGTTCTGGTTTCTCTCAGATTTTGTCTCTACCTTGATTTCAGAGGGGAGCTGGAAGAGAATGGGATGTGTGTAGCCCAGCGCAAATTCCAGGAGGTTGCCCTGATTGGATACGCGGTAACCAACACCGACAAGCTCAAGTTGCTTCTTGTAGCCCTCGGAAACACCAACGACCATATTGTGAATCAAAGAACGATAGAGGCCGTGGAAAGCCTGCTTCTGCTTTGTCTCAACAGTGTCATTTTCCTCAACGATCTCGAAAGTTACCTCAGCATCGGCAAGATTGACCTTAATAGAGGGGTCAACCACCTGAGACATCTCACCCTTGGGGCCTTTTACGGTAACTTTGTTGTCATCACTGACATTGATAGTCACTCCGGCAGGAATGCTTATGGGTAATTTACCTATTCTTGACATACGTATTCCTCCTTCAAATTAATAAACGTAGCAAAGGACCTCACCGCCAATCTTCTGGTCGGCAGCCTCCTTGTTCGTCATAACACCCTTGGATGTGGACAGGATAGCGATACCAAGTCCGTTGATAACTCTCGGCATATCCTTGTAGCCAGTGTACTTACGCATACCGGGTGTGGATATCCTGATTAACTTCTTGATTGCATTCACCTTGTTGACGGCGTCATACTTCAATGCAATCTTGATTGTACCTTGAGGGCCATCTTCCACGAACTTATAGTTCAGGATGTAACCCTTCTCGAAGAGAATCTTTGTGATTTCCTTCTTAAGATTTGACGCAGGCACTTCCACTACTCTGTGCTTTGCCTGAATTGCGTTGCGCAATCTTGTCAAATAGTCTGCAATTGGATCTGTCATATAATTTAGAATTTAATTGATCGGGACACTCCCGACAATATTAAAATAGTATTTACCAGCTTGCTTTCTTTACGCCGGGGATAAGACCGCTAGATGCCATTTCACGGAACTGAATACGTGAGAGGCCAAACAGACGGATATAACCCTTTGGACGACCGGTTATCTTGCAGCGGTTGTGAAGACGGATGGGATTGGCATTGCGGGGAATAGACTGCAGCTTCTGAGCTGCCTCGTATGCCTCGACAGGATCGCCTGTGTTTACAATCTTCTTCAGTGCAGCACGCTTAGCAGCGTACTTTGCTACAAGCTTTGCTCTCTTGACCTCGCGGGCCTTCATTGATTCTTTTGCCATATCGATTAATCGTTTTTCGCGTTCTTAAAGGGAAGGCCAAACTCTTTGAGCAGAGCATAACCCTCTTCGTCAGTCTTCGCAGTGGTAACGAACGTGATGTTCATTCCGAGGATACGATCGATGGTATCAATATTAATCTCGGGGAAGATAATCTGCTCCTGAATGCCCAGGGTGTAGTTACCACGGCCATCCAACTTGCTTTCAATACCCTTGAAGTCACGGATACGAGGCAAAGCAACACGCACGAGTTTCTCAAGGAACTCATACATTCTCTCGCGACGCAATGTTACCATAACACCAATAGGCATTTTCTTACGAAGCTTGAAATTGGCGACGTCCTTCTTAGAGACGGTAGCAACTGCCTTCTGACCGGTGATAGCAGTGAGCTCGTTGATTGCAACGTCGATGATCTTCTTGTCGGCAGTTGCCATTCCCAAGCCCTGGTTGATAACAATCTTCTTCAAAACAGGAATCTGCATTGCTGAAGAGTAGTTGAACTGCTTCATCAGTGCAGGAGCAATACGCTCGGCATATTCTTTCTTAAGGCTTGCAGTATTTGCCATTATTAACATCTCCTATTATTTAACAGTTACATTCATAGCCTTACCGTTGGAGCGGACAGCCTTGCCGTCCACAACAGGGTTGAGCTTTGAAACTTGAATGGGAGCTTCCTGCTTAACGATACCTCCCTGAGGGTACTTTGCACTGGGCTTCTGGCTCTTGCTGACCATATTGATACCCTCTACGATGGCGCGCTGCTCCTTGACGAGCACCTTCAACACTTTACCGGTCTGACCCTTGCAGTTGCCAGAGTTGACGTAAACTGTATCGCCTTTCTTAATGTGTAACTTACTCATTACTGAAATCATTAATTGATTAAAGAACTTCGGGTGCCAGTGAAACCACCTTCATATTGGCGGCACGCAACTCACGAGCGACAGGACCGAAAATACGACTACCACGCAGTTCGCCTGCATTGTTCAGAAGAACGCAAGCGTTATCATCAAAACGAATATAGGAACCGTCAGCACGACGGACTTCCTTCTTAGTACGTACAATCAAGGCCTTAGATACTGCACCCTTCTTAACTTCACTGGTGGGAATTGCGCTCTTCACAGACACGACAATTACATCACCTACAGATGCGTAGCGACGACGAGTGCCACCCAGCACACGGATGCACATAGCTTCCTTTGCACCGCTATTATCTGCAACTACTAATCTAGATTCTGCTTGTATCATAATTACTTAGCTCTTTCTACGATTTCTACTACTCTCCATCTCTTAGTCTTGCTCAAGGGACGGGTTTCCATAATCAGGACGGTGTCACCCTTATGGCAGTCGTTCTTCTCATCATGTGCATGATACTTCTTCGTCTTGGAAACGAACTTGCCATAGATGGGATGCTTCTCCTTAAACTTTGCAGCTACAACAATGGTCTTGTCCATCTTGTCGCTTACGACAACACCTGTTCTTGTCTTTCTTAAATTTCTTGCTTCCATGTCTAAGACCAATTATTTATTCAACTCTCTTTGACGAAGCACAGTCTTGAGGCGTGCAATGTCACGACGCGCAGCCTTAATCTGTGCACTATTAGCGAGGGGTGATACTGCATGGTTCAGGAGCATCTGGTTGTAGTTAGCCTGCTCCGTCTGTATGCGCTCTGCCAGATCGGCAGTAGTCATCTCCTTAATTTCTGCAATCTTCATAATTATGCGTTTTTGTCGTAATCACGTCTAACAACGAACTTCGTGGTGACAGGCAGCTTCTGAGATGCCAGACGAAGTGCTTCCTTGGCAATTTCATACGAAACGCCTTCAATCTCGAAAATAATGCGACCGGGAGTGATGGGGAACACATATCCTACGGGATCACCCTTACCTTTACCCATACGAACGTCTGCGGGCTTCTTGGTAATAGGCTTGTCGGGGAAGATACGTATCCAGCTCTGTCCCTCACGCTGCATGTAACGCGTCATAGCAACACGGGCTGCTTCAATCTGGCGTGCGGTAATCCAATGAGTCTCAAGAGACTTGATACCGAAAGAGCCGAATGCCAGCTGGTTGCCGCGCATGGCATTGCCTTTGCAACGACCTTTTTGCGGTCTTCTATATTTGGTTCTTTTTGGTTGTAACATGATAATCTAATTTTAGCGATTATTGTTCTTCTTACGACGGAAGTTCCGCCTGTCGTTACCGCCGAAGTTGCGGCCATTGTCCTTCTGCTGTGTGAAGTTAGGAGCAAGGTCCTTCTTGCCATAGACCTCACCGCGGCAGATCCACACCTTAATGCCAAGCAGACCAACCTTAGTCAGAGCCTCTGACTGGCAGTAGTCAATGTCAGCACGGAGTGTGTGCAGGGGAGTACGTCCTTCCTTGAACATCTCGGAGCGGGCAATTTCAGCACCGTTGAGACGGCCAGAGATGAGGACCTTGATTCCTTCGGCACCGGCACGCATGGTATTCTGTATAGCCATCTTGATAGCACGACGGTATGCAATCTTACCTTCTACCTGACGGGCGATGTTGTTAGCCACAATGACTGCATCGAGTTCCGGTCTCTTAACCTCGAAGATGTTGATCTGGACATCCTTCTGAGTGAGCTTCTTCAGCTCTTCCTTGAGGGTATCAACCTTCTCTCCTCCCTTACCGATAATAAGACCAGGACGAGCAGTGCAAACAGTGATAGTCACCATTTTGAGGGTACGTTCGATGACGATGCGCGAAATGCTAGCGTCACCAAGGCGAGCGTCGAGGTACTTGCGGATTTTGCTATCTTCGAGGATAGATTCACCAAAATCCTTACCTCCGTACCAATTTGAGTCCCAACCACGGACAATGCCGAGGCGGTTGCTTATAGGATTAACTTTCTGTCCCATACTTTTCCTTAATCTTTATTCTTACTGTCAACGAACAACGTTATGTGGTTAGAACGCTTACGGATTCTGTAACCACGTCCCTGAGGAGCTGGTCTCATGCGCTTAAGGGTAGCACCCTCGTCCACGAAAATCTTACTGATGTAGAGCTCACCTTCCTCGGCTTTGCGCTCGTTTTTCTGTTCCCAGTTGGCAATTGCAGAGCGAAGCACCTTCTCGACGTCTTCACTGGCTGCCTTTACGCAGAACTTCAGAGTGCCCAGTGCCCTATTGACTTCCATGCCGCGAACCAGGTCAACCACGTATCTCATCTTGCGGGGGGAAGAAGGCACATTCCTCAGCTTTGCGAAGCTTTGCGCTTTGCGAGCCTCTTTTCTAGCTTCAGCAGCTAATTTTTTTCTTTTTCCCATTATATTATTACTCTATAATTAACGATTAAATGCCTGCTTACTTCTTCTTGTTACCAGCATGGCCGCCGAACTTGCGTGTAGGTGCGAATTCACCCAACTTGTGTCCAACCATATTTTCTGTAACGTAAACAGGAATAAACTTATTTCCGTTGTGAACGGCAACCGTATGACCTACGAAATCCGGAGAAATCATTGAAGCACGCGACCATGTCTTGACAACGTTCTTCTTACCGCTTTCATTCATGGCAACGATTTTCTTCTCGAGGCTGACTTCGATATACGGACCTTTCTTTAATGAACGACTCATAATTTTACTCTAACTAACTTTTTGTTTACTTATTACATCTCTCGATAATATACTTGTTGGACTGCTTCTTGGGAGAACGAGTCTTGAGTCCCTTAGCATACAAGCCCTTGCGCGAACGAGGATGACCGCCTGACTGACGACCTTCGCCGCCACCCATTGGGTGATCGTGTGGGTTCATGACAACGCCGCGGTTGTGGGGGCGACGTCCTAACCAGCGAGAGCGTCCGGCCTTGCCTGAACTTTCCAGGGCATGGTCTGAGTTACCTACGCTACCTACTGTTGCCTTGCAGGCGGAGAGAATCTGACGGGTTTCTCCAGAGGGAAGCTTAATAACGCAGTAGCGACCTTCGCGTGAAGTTAGCTGAGCAAAGTTTCCAGCGGAACGAACGAGCAGAGCGCCCTGACCGGGGCGGAGCTCGATGTTGTGGATTACAGTACCCACGGGAATGTTCTGCAGGGGCAGGGCATTACCTACTTCGGGAGCTGCTTCGGCGCCGCTCATCACAGTGGCACCCACCTTCAGTCCGTTGGGAGCAATAATATAACGCTTTTCACCGTCGGCGTAGTAAAGGAGTGCGATGCGCGCGGAGCGGTTGGGATCGTACTCGATTGTCTTTACGACGGCGGGAACACCATCCTTCTCACGTCGGAAGTCAATGAAACGGAATTTCTGCTTGTGACCTCCACCGATATAGCGCATTGTCATCTTACCGGTGTTGTTACGTCCGCCGGTTGAGCGCTTACCGTAAACGAGAGACTTCTCAGGTACCGATGCAGTAATTTCTTCGAAGGTACCTATAATTTTGTGTCTTTGGCCCGGTGTTGTGGGCTTAAATTTACGTACTGCCATCTTCTATTAAATGTTGCTGTAAAAATCAATAACGTCGCCTTCCTTGAGGGTTACGATAGCCTTCTTGAAAGCGTTGGTACGTCCTTTGACGAGACCAGAGCGGGTGTAGCGCCTCTTGTTCTTGCCTGCATATACACAGGTGTTAACGTCAGTAACGGTGACGTTATACAGAGCCTCTACTTCCTTCTTGATCTCAATCTTGTTGGCATCGGGACGAACGATGAAGCCGAACTTGTTCTGCTTCTCTGTGATGCTGGTCATCTTCTCAGATACCAGAGGTTTTACGATATATCCCATATTCTGTATTTCGGCTACTTATTTGGTTAAGTTTCCATCGATTACAGCGAGAGCGCTCTCAGCTACGACCATGACATCTGCATCCAAAACTCTGTAGGTATTGAGTGCATTTGCAGGCATAACCTGAACGCGTTCGATGTTTCGAGCTGACAAATATACGACTTTATCTGCACCTGGCAAAACAAAGAGGGTCTTCTTGCCTGAAACTTTAAGATTATTTAAGATTTCAATCATTGATTTCGTCTTGGGAGCCTCGAAAGAGAAGTCTTCGACAACGACCAGTGCATTCTCCTGAGCCTTGTATGCGAGAGCAGACTTACGAGCGAGCTGACGAACCTTTTTATTGAGTTTGAAACTATAGTCGCGAGGCTTGGGACCGAACACACGGCCACCGCCAACGAGTACGGGAGAGTTGATGTCACCGCGACGAGCACCGCCACCACCTTTCTGGCGACCGAGCTTGCGTGTTGAACCACTTACTTCACTTCTTTCTTTAGACTTAGCTGTTCCCTGACGCTGGTTAGCCATGATAAGCTTCACGTCGAGATAGATTGCGTGGTCGTTGGGCTCAATAGCGTAAATGGCATCATTGAGAGCGACCTTACGTCCGGTCTCCTGACCTTTGATATTTAATACACTTAATTCCATTACTTGATAACGCTTACGATTGAACCTTTGTATCCGGGAACACTACCCTTGATGAGAAGGAGGTTGTGTTCGGGAATCACCTTTAACACTTGCAGGTTGTGTGTAGTTACACGATCGCCGCCCATTTGGCCGCCCATGCGCATTCCTTTGAACACCTTTGCAGGGTAAGAACATGCGCCGATTGAACCGGGCTTGCGAAGACGGTCGTCCTGACCGTGAGTTGTCTGACCTACGCCGCCGAAGCCGTGGCGCTTTACTACGCCCTGGAAGCCGCGACCCTTGGAGGTTGCGATGACGTCGACGAAAGAGCTGTCTGCGAACAGGTCGACGGTGATGGTGTCACCCAGATTCAGTTCCTGTTCGAAACCTGTGAACTCGGCCAAGTGTCTCTTGGGGGTTACTCCTGCTTTCTTGAAGTGGCCCATGAGAGGAGCGGTAGTGTTCTTCTCCTTAGCCTCTTCGAAACCGAGCTGTACGGCTTCGTAGCCATCCTTCTCTAAGCTTTTGATCTGAGTAACAACACAAGGACCCAATTCGATAACAGTGCATGGTACATTCTTACCCTCGGCACTGAAAACGGAAGTCATTCCGATTTTCTTTCCTAATAATCCTGGCATTTCTGTTATTCTAAATGATTAAACAATAGTAATTACACTTTGATCTCAACTTCTACACCGCTGGGAAGCTCGAGCTTCATGAGAGCGTCAATAGTCTTCTCGCTTGAGCTGTGAATATCAACAAGGCGCTTGTAGCTGCTCAGCTCGAACTGCTCGCGGCTCTTCTTGTTGACGAATGTAGAACGGTTGACGGTGAAGATTCTCTTGTGTGTGGGCAGAGGAATAGGACCGCTTACCACAGCACCTGTCTCCTTCACGGTCTTTACAATCTTCTCGGCAGACTTGTCTACCAGATTGTGATCGTAAGACTTCAGTTTGATTCTAATCTTTGGACTCATTTCTTTGTTTGTTAATATATTTATTATTTTGTAAGGGATAAGGTATCAACCGCAAAGAGTCATTTGCTCACGGCTGACCTTATCCTTTATTCTTTTTGTCTTATATACTATACATTATATATAATATATATTACACGAGATCTACGCGGCCCTTAATCTCCTCGAGCACGGCTTTTGCGATACCGGAGCTTACGGGAGCATGATGGTCGTAGGTCATGGAGCTGGTGGCACGTCCGGAGGTGATGGTACGCAGGGCTGTTACATAGCCGAACATCTCTGCCAGGGGAACCATTGCCTTGACGAGGCGTGCGCCCGTGCGAGTGGAATCCATTCCCTCTACCTGTCCGCGACGCTTGTTGAGGTCGCCAATCACGTCGCCCATGTTCTCTTCGGGAGTCACAACCTCCAACTTCATGATGGGCTCCATGAGGACGGGCTTTGCCTTAGCGCAGCAAGCCTTGTATGCCATCTGTGCAGCGAGCTCGAACGAGAGCTGGTCAGAGTCAACGGGATGGAAGCTACCGTCCACGAGTTCCACCTTCAGGCTGTCCATGGGGAAGCCGCCGAGCACGCCATTCTTCATGGCTGCCTCGAAGCCCTTCTGCACGCTGGGGATGAATTCCTTGGGGATGTTACCACCGGTGACGCTGTTGATGAACTGCAGACCGCCCTGAGTGAAGTCCTCATCTACGGGGCCTACGTTGACAATGATGTCGGCGAACTTACCGCGACCACCGGACTGCTTCTTATATACTTCGCGATGGTTGACGCTTGCTGTGATAGCCTCCTTGTAGTTCACCTGGGGCTTGCCCTGGTTGCACTCTACCTTGAACTCGCGCTTCAGACGGTCGATGATGATATCGAGGTGGAGCTCACCCATACCGCTGATGACGGTCTGGCCGCTCTGCTCGTCGGTATGCACGGTGAAGGTCGGGTCTTCTTCAGCGAGCTTGGCAAGGCCGTTGCTCAGCTTGTCGAGGTCCTTCTGAGTCTTGGGCTCCACAGCAATACCGATAACGGGATCGGGGAAGTCCATCGACTCGAGTGTGATGGGAGCATCCTCGTCGGTAAGGGTATCACCTGTGTGGATATCCTTGAAGCCAACACCTGCGCCGATGTCGCCTGCGCTGATGCAGTCAACGGGGTTCTGGTGGTTGGAGTGCATCTGGAACAGACGGCTCACGCGCTCCTTCTTACCGGAGCGGACATTGTAGATATAGGAACCAGCCTCTACCTTACCGCTGTAGACGCGGAAGAAGGTCAGACGACCTACATAGGGGTCGGTTGCAATCTTGAATGCGAGGGCAGCAGTCTTCTCGTCTTCATCGGGCTTGCGTGTCTCAGTCTCGCCAGTCACGGGGTTAACACCCTCGATGGCAGGTGTGTCGAGAGGTGAGGGCAGGAACATGCAGACATAGTCGAGCAACGTCTGAACGCCCTTGTTCTTGAAGGAAGAACCGCAAGTCATGGGCACGATGTTCAGGGCGAGGGTGCCCTTACGGATAGCTGCGATGATTTCCTCTGTCGTTACAGACTCAGGGTCCTCGAAGTACTTCTCCATGAGAGCTTCGTCCTGCTCAGCAGCAGCTTCTACGAGCTTAGCGCGCCATTCGTCGCACTCGTCCTTCATGTCGGCGGGAATATCTTCGACGTCATACTCGGCACCCATCGTCTCGTCGTGCCACAGGATAGCCTTCATCCTGAGCAGGTCAACGATGCCCTTGAAGTTCTCCTCAGCGCCGATGGGCACAGCGAGGACAACGGGGTTGGCTCCCAAGACGTCCCTCATCTGGCGTACGACCTCGAAGAAGTCGGCGCCTGAGCGGTCCATCTTGTTGACGTAGCCCATGCGGGGTACGTTGTACTTGTCGGCCTGACGCCATACAGTCTCGGACTGGGGCTCTACGCCACCCACAGCGCAGTAGGTAGCGACGGCACCGTCGAGCACACGCAGGGAGCGCTCCACCTCAGCGGTGAAATCGACGTGTCCCGGAGTGTCAATCAAGTTGAACTTATACTTCTGGCCTCCGTAGGTCCAATAGGCTGTTGTAGCAGCAGAAGTGATAGTGATACCACGCTCCTGTTCCTGCTCCATCCAGTCCATGGTAGCGCCTCCCTCGTGCACCTCACCGATCTTGTGTGTCTTACCGGTGTAGAAGAGGATACGCTCGGAAGTCGTAGTCTTGCCGGCATCGATGTGAGCCATGATACCGAAGTTTCGCGTCAAATGTAAATCTTGTTTTGCCATCTTTGTCTTAATTCATAATTCATAATTCATAATTCATAATTCATTTATCAGCTATTCTTAGCATGCCATTCAATTGTGCATTGTGAATTATGAATTGGGCATTGTTTAGAAGCGGAAGTGGGCGAATGCACGGTTAGCTTCTGCCATGCGGTGCATGTCTTCCTTACGCTTGAATGCGCCACCCTGTTCGTTGTAGGCGTCCATAATCTCGGCAGCCAGCTTGTCGGCCATTGTCTTGCCGCCACGCTTGCGAGCGAAGGAGATCATGTTCTTCATGCTGATGCTCTCCTTGCGGTCGGGACGGATTTCCGTGGGAACCTGGAAAGTGGCACCGCCGATACGACGGCTCTTGACCTCCACCTGAGGGGTAATCTTGTCGAGGGCTTCCTTCCAGATGGTGAGGGAATCCTTCTCCTCGTTGGCCATCTTTGTCTTTACAATCTCCAGAGCATTGTAGAAAATCTCATAAGAGATGCTCTTCTTGCCGTCATACATCAGGTGGTTGACGAACTTGGACACCTTCACGTCGCCGAACACGGGATCGGGAAGGATGATTCTTTTCTTTGGTTTAGCTTTACGCATGTTTTGTTTGTTTTTTGTTCGGGGTTGTCTTTTCGTGTTCTTCAACGTCCCCTCCGGGGCATTTACTCAACCTTATTTACAAGCCAAAACGGTTAATGATTACTTCTTAGCGGCCTTAGGACGCTTTGCGCCGTACTTCGAACGACGCTGTGTGCGGTTTGCCACACCAGCGGTATCGAGCGAACCGCGGACAATGTGATAACGAACACCGGGCAGGTCCTTTACACGACCGCCACGAACCAGAACGATGCTATGCTCCTGCAGGTTGTGACCTTCTCCAGGAATGTAGCTGTTCACTTCTTTTGAGTTTGTCAGACGCACGCGAGCGACCTTGCGCATCGCGGAATTAGGCTTCTTAGGTGTTGTGGTGTAGACACGAACGCAGACGCCGCGACGCTGAGGACAGTTGTCCAGAGCGGGGCTCTTGCTCTTGTCTACCAACACCGTACGGCCTTTTCTAACGAGTTGTTGAATTGTAGGCATTTTGTTTGTTATTTATTATTATATATTATGTGTAATGTTCAGATATGTTGTGGAACGAGCCTATTAGGGCCATTCGGGGTGCAAAGATACGACAATTTTTTGGAATAGCAATGACAACTCTCTTCGAATAGGCCGAAGAAGGGCAAAAAACCTGCACTTTTAGGATAATTTAACATTCCGGACATGCATTTGGGGCATTTCCTGCCTTGCAAACGCAAAAAAGGGGAAGCATCAAAAGGACACTTTTCCCTGTCTTTCCTGGCAGACATCCAAGGTCGTATTTCAAGTACCCCCGTGGGAAAAACTCCAGTGCCACGTGGTACTGAGGAAACCACGACGCCGAGGGTTATGGCCTTTGGCTGTATTGTTTGAGACCTTTCTGCAGGAAATCGACGTAGGCAGCCACGTCCTCGTTGTAGGAATAGGAGGCCGTAAGGGGATGTCCGGCGTTGTCGAGCAGGACATAGAAGGGCTGGGCATTGGCGCCGAACTTGCTGCGTTGCAGGTAGCTCCAGCGGTCGCCGACGGTTCGGAGCGTGACGCTCTGACCGTTTTCCTGTACCGTAAGTTTCTCCGGCAGAGGGGTCTTCTCGTCGACATACAGGGTGATGAGGACGTATTTCTCCGTCATCAGCTGTGCCACCTGCGGGTCGGTCCACACGGCAGCCTCCATCTTGCGGCAATTGACGCAGCCGTAGCCGGTGAAGTCAATCATGACCGGCATCCGATGAGCCTTGGCGTATGCCATTCCTTCGTCGTAGTCGTTGAAGTGCGCCTCGACCGACACATCACCCAAGCGGAAGTCCTGCGTCTGCATCGGAGGTGCGAAGGCGCTGACAGCCTTGCAGGGAGCGCCCCAAAGGCCCGGCACCATATAGATGGCGAAGGCAAAGGCGGCGAGGGCCATGAAGAAGCGCGTCACAGAGGTTCGCGGCCTCTGGATGACTTCGCCCATCTCGTCGTACTCGTCTTCGTCGTGCGGGAAGCGTATCCAACCGATGAGATAGGCTCCCATGATGGCGAAGATGACGATCCACAGGCTGAGGAAGACCTCGCGGTCCATCAGGTGCCAGCCGTAGGCGAGGTCGGCCACGCTGAAGAACTTCAAGGCAAAGGCAATCTCCAAGAGGCCGAGGCAGACCTTGATGCAGTTCATCCAGTTGCCGCTCTTGGGCATTTGCTTGAGCCAGGCCGGAAACATGGCAAAGAAGGTAAAGGGCAGAGCCAGAGCCAAAGCGAAGCCGAGCATGCCGATGGTGGGCGCAAGGAGCGACCCGCTGGTGCCAACCTCGACGAGCAGGAAACCGATGATGGGACCGGTGCAGGAGAAGCTGACCAGACTCAGGGTGAATGCCATGAGGAAGATGCTGAGCAGGCCGGTTGTGGCAGTCGACTTGCGGTCGACGGCCGTTGTCCAGCTGCTGGGCAACGCTATCTCGAAGCCACCGAGGAAGCTGGCGCCGAAGACGAGAAGCATCAGGAAGAAGAAGATATTAAAGATGGCATTCGTGCTGAGGGCGTTCAGGGCGCTGGCTCCGAAGATGAGCGTCACGAGCAGTCCCAGCAGAACGTAGATGACGACGATGCTGATGCCGTAGGTGATGGCATCGCGGATGCCTTTCTTCTTGTCGTCGGCACGCTTCAGGAAGAAGCTGACCGTCATCGGAATGATGGGCCAGACGCAAGGTGTGAGCAAGGCGATGAGTCCGCCGAGCACGCCCAGCAGGAAGATGGACCAAAGCCCACCTGCAGACCCTCCCCCATCTTCCCTTGTAGGGAGGGAGGAAGATGCTTCCTCGAAGGCTTTCAGTTCATCTACGACTGGAGACCACAAAGACCCTTCTAAATCTCCCCTTAAAGGGGAGACTTCCTTCGTTGAGTCCTCGTCTGAGGGAGTGATTGCGATGGAAGCTGTATCTTTAGCGATAACAGGTTCAGTAGTAACTTTGTCCTCTCCCTTTAAGGGGGAGTTAGAGAGGGGCTTCTCCCCCTTGAAGCTGAACTCCACATCGGTGGGCGGGATGCAGTTCTCGTCGTTGCAGGCACCATAAGTCAAGTAGCCGGCAACCTCGTACTCAGGCTCCGTGATGATGAACCGCTGCACGAAACTGGCTGTGCCCTCCATGTAGCTGACTTCCATGCCGAACATCTCGTCCATGGCCTTGTGTACCTTGCCGGTGGCACGCAGCTGGCCGTCGGGCTTCAGGCCCTTCTGCGTCTCCAGGGTCAGCTCGGCGCGAGTGGGACCGCCATCGGCAATATCCGTTCCATAGACGTGCCATCCGGCATCTATCGTCCCCTGGAAGATGACCTCCAGGGCATTGTCGCCAGTCTGCTTCTGTGTGACGTTGAAGGTGACAGGGTTCTGGAACTGAGCCAAAGCCACAGCCGCACATATAAATAATGTAAGGAGAGAAGAAATGCGCTTCATCGTATGATTCATTTTGTTTCAAGGCGCAAAGATAAGAAAAAAAGTTCAAAATAAGCTATTCTAAGCTCATACTTTTATATTTTTTATGTATACATATGCATCGCTATGCATATTACATATTGTCAGGGAATACACCATTCTACTTACACCTGCATTATTTACAAAACGCTCCGAAATCGTTTAAATGACCTCCAACCATAGTTTTTGACCTTTTTCCCATTTGATGCGCTTAAAACGAAACAATTTGAAAAGTGTTTCTGTTACAGGCAGTTGTGAAATCATTCCAATAACCCTTAGTTCAACGCAACCTGCCGAATCGACAACTCTACATTGCAAAACAGGGTATTCTTGCCTGTTTTTGCACACTTTTCGACATGGTTTTTCTGTAAAGATAACGTGGGGCAATTCCAAACACGACATGGAGAATTTGCCAATGAGGCGTGCCGCGTTTGCAGAGGACCTATAGCGCGTCGCCTGATTCGACGTAATTCGGGCGCATTTTTGGCACTTTTAGTAGTGTGCAAAAACAGCAAAAAGAAAGCAGAGCATCGCTACTTGTTTACAAATTGACACATCAAATCATAGCCTCATCCCTTTTCTTTTTTGTGTTTAATTTGAAAAAGCTGGCTCCTTCGGTTGGCAGTTTAACCATGACACCCTGTCTGATACCGGAAGGCAACACTAACCCGAAGTTTGTCACGCCCACAGACATCGCCACTGCCGGTATCGTCAGGGCAGACGATGAAGAAAAAGGCATCACGGCTATCTATGTGCCCAGAGCCAGCGCATTGAAGGTATCGCGTGCTGAAGATGCAGAGGAATCTACGACCTACACAATCCTCATGGACATTATGGTGCCCAGTGCACAAACCTGGGTCGGCTTGCTCCAGATGGACGAAACTAACCAAAACGACGGAGACCTCTTTATAAATGCACATAAGTTAGGAATCGCCTCACTGGGAGCCTATGCCGGCAATATAGAGGACGGGAAATGGTACCGCATCGTGTTCACTTACAACACAGACTACGAAAGCGGCCAAGGCAGACTCTACTTGGACGGCAAGAAGATTAGGGAAGGCGGAGAAAACGTACGCCATGCCATGCAACCCTTCGGCTTCTATCTGTTCTGTGACGAAGACGGCGAAGTGAACGACGCATATGGGAAACACCGCTTACCGACGAAGAGGTGGCAGAACTGGGTAACGCCATGCCTGCCCATGAACACAACTTCGTCGACTTCTTCTGCACCACATGCGGCGCCTTCCAGGACGACTACCTGACGCCCAATACCGACGGCTTCTATGAGATTGGCACAGCAAAGGCCCTCTCATGGTTCGAGCTGAAGGTGAACATGGGCGAACTCACCGCCAACGCCATCCTCACCGCCGACATCGACTTCGCAGACCTCATGCCAGAAGATGCTGACCCCGAGGAAACAGAGATTGACTGGACGCCCATCGGCGACTGGGGGCAGACCAGAGGCACAAGCAATGCTGGCTACCAAGGACACTTCGATGGACAGGGACACACCATCAAGAACCTCAACGCAACCTCCAAGCAGAACTGGTTCGGACTGTTCGGCGTCATCTCGTCAAACTGCATCATCGAGAACTTCGACATCTACGGAACGTATAACATTAAATTCCAATATGCAGGCAGCGTGGCAGCATACTCCCGCGACATCAACCCAACAATACGCAACGTCCACAGCTTTGTGAACATCAACAACACAAAAGCAGGCGGCAGACAGGGAGGCATCCTTGGCGCAGCAATGGTCGACAATGCAAATTGGAAGACCACCATCGAGAACTGCATCTACTCCGGCACGCTCAACGGCAACGATGCAGGCGGCAGCGGCAACTATGGTGGCATGCTTGGCTATGTCAACAGCAACGTCAACAACATCGTTGTCATCAACAACTGTCTGTTCGACGGCGAGGTTGTCAACCTCAACGAGGCTCCAGGCGGCTGCACCTTTGGCGGTATCGTAGGCTACTGCAACTCGGGCACCACAACCCTCAAGGGCTGTCTGTCCATCGGCAAAGTCAAAGCTGCAGAGCAGAAGTTCGGCCAGCTCTTCGGCACCCTCAATGGCAACAACTCTACCATTACCCACTGCTGCTATCTCGGCGAGTTTACCAACGGCACAAGCAGTGTCGGCACAGCAAGCGGCGACACACCGGTCTTGGTTGACGAAGACCAACTTGCAAGCGGCGAGGCCTGCTGGCTGCTGAACGGAGAGACATTCGTCAATCCCGCATGGCATCAGGTTCTCGGCAAACAGGACTGCCCTCTGCCCTACGGCAACGAAGGCGTTGTCTATCAGACACCCGACGGCTATGACTGCATCGACTTCAACAATTTCTCTGCTTTCTTCAGTGCTATCCTCGTAGCAGAGACAGCCTACGTCGAAGACGAAGAACTGGCTGCCTACTATGTATATGTCGATGCATACAAGGCAACGATACAGACTTGGCAAGGCATCTCGACATTCGAGGAACTCTTCGAGGCTTACGAGGCCGCTGCTGAGCAGAGGAACGCCCTTAAGACATCCGCTGCCAAGTACGCAGAGTACAAGGAGGCTTGCGAAGCCGCTGCCGCTTACATCGAGGAGAATCATCTTGCAGGCGAGAAGACAGACATCCTGTTCGATTACCTTGAGGACAGCGACATTGAGCCTGGAGACGAGGTTTATCCCAACGGAAGCTATCCCTACATCATGGAGCACGGCAACCTCGACAACGACGGCATCGACGCTG